>JBBRLB010000073.1:0-31287 GCA_038231575.1 Opitutales bacterium
GAATATTTGCGGTGGGTCGCGAATCTCAGCCGCACCCTGCGGAATCCACCGCTCCGGCGGGCGTTGCTCGACGCCACAACGGATGATGACTTTCGAAGCATCTGGTCGCTCGGCTGCGAGCGCCTCGCTTCATAACTGCACGGCGGGAAGCGGCCAAGCACGAGGGACCGCCGGTCGCTCTCGTGCGAAGCTGCTTTCGCAATGGCCACGATTCCGGCGAAGGGCGGCCTGCCGATCGGGTTCGTCAGATCCCACGGAGCGGTTGCGAGATCCTAGAGAAATTCATCCTCGTAGAGGTGGGAGCCGGCGCTTTCTTCGCCAAATTACGACCGCCCGTCGGAAGCCCCGGCGCCTAGCGCTCGGTTGGGGCCGCTTTGTTGGGCGCCACGCCGCCGGTCACCCGCACCGGCCAGTTTTTCTTCACGAGTTGCTTCAACTCCGCGAGAACGGCGGTGGACTTCGGATCACGGGCGAGATTCGCGAGTTCGCGCGGGTCGTTGGTCTCGTCGTAGAGTTCCTCGCCCCGTTTGCCTTCGTCCCATTCCGTGTAACGCCACTTCGGCGTCCGCACGCTCCAGCCGGCAAACCCCGCGCGCTCCACTTGCGTGAAGGCCGGGCGATCCCACGCCGCATCCGGTCGCACCAACAGCGGCCGCAGACTCTGGCCGGGCAGCGCCGCCGGCGGCTTCAACCCCGCGAGATCCGCCAGGGTCGGATAAAGGTCGATCAATTCGACGAGACGCGGCGAGGACTGGCCCGCCGATTTTCGCTCCGGCGGCGCGATGATCAAGGGCACGCGCGCCGAATCCTCGAAGCAGCTCTGCTTGAACCAGAGACCATGTTCGCCGAGTTCGTAACCGTGGTCACTCCAGAACACGACGATGGTGTTTTCGCGCAAGCCGAGTTTTTGCAGCGCGTCCAGCACGCGGCCGATCTGCGCGTCGACGAACGAAATCGCGGCGTAATACGCCTGCTTCGCGCGGCGCGCCTCTTCGTGTGTGACGCCGAAGTTCGGCCAAGGTTTCGTCGAGGCGAGCGCCGGCGCCGGCACCGTCTTCGCGTAATCGGCGCCCACGATCGGCACCTCGATTTCCTCCAACGGATAGAGATCAAAATATTTTTTGGGCGCGATGTAGGGGCAGTGCGGCTTGTAGAAACCGACCGCGAGGAAGAACGGTTCCGTCTTATGTTTCTCCAGCAACCGGATCGCTTCCGTCGCGACTTTGCCGTCCGTGTGATCTTCGTCGCGGCCTTTCGGATCGGCGTAAAGCGCGAGGGACGAACCGAGCCCGGCCCGCTGCGGCGTGAAGTTGATCACGTCCGCTTCGAGCGTGGTCTTGTCGAGGCCGGCGGGATTCACGAATTCCTGCCAGGAGGCCGGGTCGTCGAGCCCACTGGTCCCGATGTCACCGGGATTGCCGTAGTGATAAATCTTCCCGACCCGCGCGACGTAATAGCCCGCCTTCGTGAAAAGCTGCGGCAGCGTCACGACCTCGGGCAACCCGGTGCGAAAATGATACGCGAGATCGAACACGCGCGTCTGATCCGGTCGCAGGCCCGTCATGATCGACGAGCGGCTCGGGCTGCAGAGCGGAAACTGGCAGTAGGCGCGGTCAAAGCGCACGCCCTCGGTCGCCAGCCGGTCGATGTTCGGCGATTTCACGATCGCGCTACCGTAACAGCCGAGGTCGGCGTTCATGTCGTCGACGGCGATGAAAAGCACGTTCGGCTTTTCGGCCGCGTGCAGGCCGGCATAGCACGCCAGCGTCACCACGAAGAGGCCAAGTCGGCGAGCGAGGTTCATGATTTTTTCGCCGCTGCCGCGGGCCGAACCCGATCAACGCCGAACCAGCTGTCCGGAACCGTTTCGGGCGCCTTTACTTCCTGGCGCAGGCGCGCGAGCTCGCGGGTGAGTTCGGCCTTCGTCGCCGCGTAAGTGGGATCGGAATAGACGTCGCGCAGCTCTTGCGGATCTTTTTGCAGGTCGAACAACTCCTCGTAGTCCTCGCCGGTGCCGTAGAAGTGCACGAGTTTGTAGCGGTCCGTCGTAACGCCGTAGTGCGGGCGCACATGGTGCGGTTTCGGGTATTCGTAATACTGGTAGTAGAACGAAGTGCGCCAGTCGGCCGGCCGGTGGCCCGCAAGGATCGGCACGAGGCTGCGACCTTGCATCCGCGCGGGAATGGCCACCTCCGCCACGTCGAGGAACGTCTCGGCGAAATCGAGAATCGAAACGATGTCATGATTCACGGTGCCCGGCTTCGCGGTGCCGGGCCAGCGCACGATGCACGGCGTGCGCATCGACTCCTCGAAGATCCAGCGCTTGTCGAACCAACCGTGTTCACCGAGGTAGAAACCTTGGTCGGACGCGTAGACGACGATCGTGTTTTCCGCCAAGCCTTCCTGCTCAAGGTAGTCGAGCACGCGACCCACGCTCTCATCGACGGCACGCAGGGTCGCGAGATAGTCGTGCATGTAACGCTGGTATTTCCAGCTCACGAGCGCGCGGCCCTCCAATTTCGCGGCACGGAACGACTCGTTGCGCGGTTGGTAATAAGCGTCCCACTCCGCCCGGGCCGCCGCGGGAACGTTCGGCGGCCGCGTGAGCTTGAGATCAAGATTGTTCATCGTCTTGTCGATCGTCATGTCCTGATCGTGCTCGGCCAATCCGCGGCCGTCGTAATTGTCGAAGAGCGTCGCGGGCTCGTCGTATTTCCGATCGCCGTCGGCGTTGAGGTGGCGGAGCGCCGGCAGCCACTCGCGATGCGGTGCCTTGTGCTGGCACATCAGGACAAACGGCTTCGCCTTGTCGCGGTGCTGGAGCCAGTCGAGCGAGACGTCCGTGATGATGTCCGTCACATAACCCTGCGCCGTGATGCGTTCGCCGTTCTTAATCATCGGCGGGTTGTAGTAAACGCCCTGGCCGGGCAGCACCTGCCAGAAATCGAAGCCGGTCGGATCGGAGCCGAGATGCCATTTCCCGACGACCGCCGTCTGATAGCCGGCCTTTTGCAGCAGCTTGGGAAACGTGATCTGCGAGCCATCGAACGTCGCGTTGTTCGCGTTATTCATGAACCCGTTGATATGGCTGTAGGTCCCCGTGAGCACGGTCGCGCGGCTCGGCCCGCAAATCGAATTCGGCACGAGGCAGCGGTCGAAGCGCACGCCGGACTTCGCGATGCGATCGATGTTGGGCGTCTCGAGCAAACGCCGCGGATCGCCGTAGGCACTAATCGCCTGGTAGGCGTGGTCGTCGGAGAAAATGAAAACGATGTTCGGCGGTGGTTTGGTCGCGGCGCTACAGCCGAGGGCGGACACGACGAAGGTCAGGAATCTCAGGCAGGGGCGGGCAGAAATCATGGGGTTGTGAGGCTAGGCGGTAACCTTCGCGTGCACGCAAGTCGAGACTAACTCGCTCCCAGGCGTGGCACACCCTCGCGCGCCCAGCGCTGATTCGTTCAACGGTTCGAATAACGGCGAATTGTCGGCGAGGAGTGATTCCGCCTGCACCTTCGCTGACACTTTCACTGACAGGGGCCTTTCCGCATCGCGCAACACCCGGCCAAGCAGGTGAAGAATCTTGGAGGCGCGGGCCGGAATTGAACCGGCGCATAGAGCTTTTGCAGAGCTCGGCCTTACCACTTGGCTACCGCGCCATTGCCCCAAGAGTCGCGGACGTTGCAGGAAAAGAAATCACCGCGCAAGTGCTGAAATGGGATTACCCCGACGCCGCGCTTGCCGCCCCCGCCCTTTCACTCTTAGCCATGGGGTTCGCTCATGCCCACCACTGTCTTCACCATCGCCAACCAAAAAGGGGGCGTCGGCAAAACCACCACCGCGGTTAACCTCGCCGCCGCGCTGGCCGAGAACAAAATCCACACCCTCCTGATCGATCTCGATCCGCAGGCCAACGCCACGAGCGCAATCGGCGTGGAGAAACAGGCCGGCAAGAGCCTCTACGGCCCCATCCGCGGTGAAGGTTCCATCTTCGAGATGATCACGCCGACGGCCTATGAGCACCTCGCGTTGATCCCGAGCGAGGAAGATTTGGCCGCCGCCGAGATCGAACTCGCGCAGATGGAGAATTATTTGATGAAGCTGCGCACGATTCTCGAACCCTTGCGCAAGTCCGGCGGCTACCGCGCCATCATCATCGACTGCCCACCGGCGCTCGGCATGCTCTCGATGAACAGCCTCGCCGCCGCCGATCAACTGCTCATCACGCTGCAGTGCGAATACATGGCGCTCGAGGGGCTCGGCCAGATCCTCCGCAACGTCGACCGGCTCAAAAACGCCCACATCAACGACGGGCTCAACCTCGGTGGCGTCGTGATGACGATGTTCGACTCCCGCACGAATCTCGCGAAGCAGGTCGTCGATGAGGTGAAGCAGCACCTGCCCGACAAAATCTTCAAAACCGTCATCCCCCGCACCGTGCGCCTGAGCGAGGCGCCCAGTTTCGGCAAACCGATCTTTGCCTACGATCCGTTTGGCGTTGGCGCCGTGGCCTACCGCGCCCTCGCGAAGGAAGTCATCGAACGCTTCGGACTGAAATCCAACTGAAGCTTTGGACAGAATGAACAAACTGAGCTGAATGATTTCGTGCGTTCGTTTGCTTCCGCCCATTCCGCCCCTTCGGTTCATTCTGTTTAAACCCGACTCATGTTCGCCGCGCTGAACAAATACCATCAGGCCTTCCTCGTCGGCCTCCAGAGCAATCTCGTTTACCGGATGAATTTCGCGGTGCGCGGGTTCTTCTCGCTGTTCCATCTGGCGGTCGTGTTCATCCTCTGGGGCGCGGCCTTCAGCCACTCGCCGACGATCGGTGGCTTCAGTTTCGGGCAGACGCTCACCTACTTCCTCGTGATGCTCGTGATGCAGTTCTTCGTCGGCGCGTTCAACGAGGACTATCAGATCAGCGAGGAAATCCGGAACGGTCTCATCAACCAGTTCCTGCTCAAACCGATCAACTATTTCCTCTACCGTTTCAGCATTTTCCTCGCGGCACGGCTCGTCACGGGCGTGCTCGTGCTGCTGCCGCTCCTCGTCGCGATTCCGCTCCTCCAGGATTATCTCACCCTGCCCCACGAGGCGTGGCGCTACGTGCTCGGCGTGCCGGCGATGGCGCTGTCGGCGTTAATCCAGTTCAGCATCGCCTATTGCTTCGGCCTGCTAACGTTTTGGTTTTTGGAAATCCAGGGCTTCGTCATTCTCTCGATGGCGGTCGAGTCGTTGCTGGGCGGCCAAATGTTTCCACTCGATCTGATGCCGGCGTGGATTTTCCACCTCGCGCAATATCTTCCGTTTTACTACCAGACCTATTTCCCCACGGCAATTTTCACCGGCCGCATTGATTACGCGGCGGCCGTGCAAGGCTTCGGCATCCAGTTCGCCTGGGTGATCATTCTCCTCGCGATCAACCAACTCCTCTGGGTGCGCGGCCTCCGCCGCCACACGGCGGTCGGCGGTTGACTCTCCCATGACGCACTACCTGAAAATCTGGCTCGCCAGCGCCCGCTACTCGATCGTGCGGACGCTGATGTTTCGCTTCGACTTTTTCCTGTGGGCGATGGTCGAGCTTTTCTGGATGGGCGTGAATCTCCTGCTGATCTCCGTGATCTACCGGCACACCGATTCGGTGGCGGGCTGGAGCAAATATGAGATGCTGCTCCTCGTCGGCACGTCGCTGCTCGTGCAACGTTTTCTCATGGGGTTTTTCTGGAGCAGTCTCTTTGAGATGGGCCGCAATATCCGCACGGGAAACTTCGACTTCTTCCTCGCGCAGCCCGGCAACGTCCTGTTCATGGCGTCGACCCGCAAACTCGACCCCGACGGCCTGATGAACTCGTTCGTGGCGATGGGCGTCGTCGCCTATTCCGCGCACCGCCTCGGCCTCCATCCGAGTATGTTCGATCTCGGGCTCTACGCGCTGATGATTTTCTGCGGCCTGATCATTCATTACAGCATGCTCGTCCTGACCATCTCGCTGGCGTTCTGGCTCACGAGTGCGCAAGGCATCGAGGGCAGCTATTTCACGCTGTCGGAATTTTCCCGGCTCCCGCGGGAAGCCTTCAAGGGACTCGCCAGCCTGCTCTTCGTCTGGCTGCTGCCCGTGGTCGTCGTGAGCAATGCCCCGGCGCGCGTGCTGCTGCACGGCTTCCAGCCCCTGTGGGTGCTCGGCCTGCTCGGGGCCACGGTGGCGTGGTTCACCACGGCGGTCTTCGTATTTCATCGCGGTGCCCGCCGCTATTCGAGCGCGAGTTCATGAGCGAGGCGCTGGACAAGCTGCAGGCCCGCCTCGGCTACGCGTTTCGCGACCCGGCGCTCCTGGAGCGTGCGGTCACCCACACGTCGTTCATGCCGGAGCATCCCGGCGTGGAGAGCAATCAGCGGCTTGAGTTCCTCGGCGACGCCGTGCTGCAACTGGTCCTGACCGAGGCGCTGTTTCAACTTCTCCCAGCTGATCGCGAGGGGCCGCTCAGCCGCCACCGCGCCACGCTGGCCAACGGCGTGTTCCTCGCGCAACTCGCGCGCGACATCGGTCTCGATCTCAGCCTGCGACTCGGCGCCAGCGAGGAGAGCACGGGCGGCCGGGGCCGCGCCTCGGCGCTCGGCGACGCCTTCGAAGCGGTGGTGGGCGCCGTGTTTCTCGACAGCGACTTCGCGACGGCGCGCCGCATGGTGCTCGGCCTCTACGGCGATCTTTCGGCGCGGTTGGCTGCGGTCGGCGACGCCGACAATCCGAAAGGCCGCCTGCAGGAACTCGTCCAGCCCTCCCAGGGCAACGACGCGTTGCGCTATGAGGTCGCGGCCACCGAGGGCGCCGATCACGCGCGCGCCTACGAGGTCGTCGTGCGGCTGCTCGATCGCCCGATCGGGCGCGGCCGCGGCACGTCGAAGAAACTCGCCGAGGAAGCCGCCGCGCGCGAGGCGCTCGACACGCTGAAGAGCGAAACGAAAAATTAATCGCGGGAGCGCCGAACACCGAAAGCACGGAATTGTGCTTTCCGGCTTTCCGCCTTTCCGTTCTGCCCCGTCTCCGCGATTCTTCATGGCCCTCCCTGCGCTCCCGCGAACCAAGCTCACCGGCATCTGCCCTCCTTCCCGCGGGGCGGTGCTCGCCGAGCTGGCACGGACGCAGCCCGCACCCGTGTGGCTCGTCGTCGCCGAGGAACTCAAAACCGCCGAGCATCTCGCCGAGGATTTCGCGTTTTTTCACGCCGCCTCCGGTGATCCCCGGCCCGGCGCGACGCTCGTGTTTCCGGAGTCGATGCCCGACACCCGCGACATGCGCGAGGCGTTCGCCGCCTCCAGCGATCGCCTCACCGTGCTTTCGCGTTTGCGCGCCACGCGCGGCCTCACCTCCACCCCGGACACGCTCGTCGTCTTCACGACACCAGCCGCCTTGCTCCAGGCCGTCCCCGCGCTCGAGGAGTTCGCGACGCGAGAACTCACGCTCACGCGCGGGCAGACGCAGCCCTTCCAGGCGCTCCTCGAACAACTGCAGCAACTCGATTACGACTCCGAAGCCGTGTGCGAAGCACCCGGCCACTACGCGATCCGCGGCGGCATCATCGACGTCTATCCGGTCACCGCCAACACACCCTATCGCCTCGATTTTTTCGGTGACGACATCGAATCGATCCGCGAATTCGATCCGGTGACGCAGCGCTCCGGCGCGAGCGTCGAGCAGATCAAATTGCCCGCGTCGCCGCGCGTGAAGCTGGGCGAGTCGCGCACGGGGCTGGCCGATTACCTGACCTCCGCCACGCATCTCGCGTTTATCGAACCGGCGTCGCTCGATGAGGAGTTCAGCGCGTTTGCCCGCGAAGGCACCGATCCCCTGTCGCCCCTGCTGGCAAAATGCGCCGCGCTCTACGGCCTTAGCGATCTCGACGAGGCGAGTGCCTTGTTCGACCCGGCTACCGCCGAAGCGACGTGGGACACCGAGAGCCTCGTCCACCATCGCAGTTATCCCGACGATGCGCTCGTCGCGCACGAGCGGCTCCAAGGCGAAGAAGACGCGCGGCACAAATTCCTTCGGCAGGTCGCGTCGTGGCGCCAAGCCGGCTTCGGCGTCGTGGTCGTCGCCTCCAAGGACGGCGAGGAGCAACGCATTCAAGAAATCCTCGCCGGGGATCCGGCACTCAAAGTCATTCGTCCGCGTTTTCTCCGCGGCACACTCAACGAAGGGTTCCGCGTGACGTTTGGTCGGGCGCGACCGCGGGGCGCGCCGGAAACGCAGGGCGGGCCCCACGGTCCCGCCCGACCCACGCTCCAGTGGTCGACGATTCCGGCGGATGCACTCGGCCTCGTCATCATCACCGAAACCGAAATCTTCGGCCGGCAGCGCCAGCGGCGCCCCGCGCTCAACCCGCGCGCCACCGCCCAACGCGCCCAAATCGATCAGCTCCTCGATTTCTCGGAGTTGGTCGAAGGCGACTTCGTCGTGCACCTCCAGCATGGCATCGCCCTTTATCGCGGACTGACCAAACTCGATATGGCGCAAGGCGTCCGCGAGGTCATCTCCCTGGAGTTCGACGATCACGTGACGCTGCACGTGCCGCTGCAGGAGTCGCACCTCATCAGCCGCTACGTCGGCCTCAGCAAATCACGCCCCCAACTCGGCCGCATCGGCTCGAATCGGTGGGAGAAAGCCCGCGCCGCCGCCGAGCGCGCCACCGTCGATCTCGCGGCAGAGTTGCTGCGCATCCAAGCGGAGCGCGAGGCGCAGCCCGGTCATGCGTTTCCCCACGACACGACGTGGCAGAAGGAATTTGAGGCGTCGTTTCCTTTCACCGAAACGCGCGACCAACTCCGCGCGATCACGGAAACGAAAGCCGACATGGAGAAAACCCGCCCGATGGATCGGCTGATTTGCGGTGATGTCGGCTTCGGCAAGACTGAGGTCGCGATCCGGGCGGCGTTCAAGGCGGTGCAGGGCGGACGCCAGGTCGCGGTGCTCGTGCCCACGACGGTTCTCGCCCAACAGCATCTCAACACCTTTCGCGAGCGCATGGCGGGCTATCCGGTCGCCGTGGAAATGCTCAGCCGGTTTCGGACGCGCGCGGAGCAGAAGAAAATCCTGGAGGCCGTGTCCGCCAGCCAGGTCGACATCCTGATCGGCACGCACCGGCTGCTGCAGGCCGACGTGAAATTCCGCGAACTCGGCCTCGTCGTGATCGACGAGGAGCAGCGCTTCGGCGTGAAGCACAAGGAACGTTTCAAGGCCATGCGCGCGACGGTCGACGTGCTTTCGATGAGCGCCACGCCGATTCCCCGCACGCTCTACATGGCGCTCACCGGCGCCCGCGACCTCAGCGTGATCGAGACGGCCCCGACGAACCGCCACCCAATCCAGACGATCGTCAAGACCTACGACGAGAAAATCGTGGTCGACGCGATTCATCACGAAATCCGCCGCGGCGGTCAGGTCTTCTACCTGCACAACCGCGTCCAAACGATCGAACTCGTGGCGGCGCAGTTGCGCCAGGCGATGCCCGACCTGAATGTCGGCGTCGGCCACGGCCAGATGAGCGCCGACGAACTGGAGCGGATGATGACGGAGTTCGTCGCGGGCAAATTTCACGTGCTCGTCTGCACCACCATCATCGAGAGCGGACTCGATATCCCGAACTGCAACACGATCATCATCGAGGGTGCCGACCGGTTTGGCCTTTCGCAGCTTTACCAACTCCGCGGGCGCGTGGGGCGTTTCAAGCATCAGGCCTACGCCTATCTCCTTCTCCACCGCCACACGCGGTTGCTGGAGATCGCGCGCCAGCGGCTGACCGCGATGCGGCAGCACACGCAACTCGGCGCCGGCTTCCGGATCGCGATGCGCGATCTCGAACTCCGCGGTGCGGGGAATCTGCTCGGGGCCGAGCAAAGTGGGCACATCGTGGGCGTCGGGTTTGAGCTTTATTGCCAGTTGCTCCGCCAGTCGGTGGCGCGGCTCCGCGGCGACAAGGTCGCGGCGGCGATTCGGGCAAACGTGAAACTCGACTTCGTCTTCATCGGCGATAACGCGGGCGCCGACCCTGCCTCCGTGCGCGGCCGCCACGCCGACAGCTACACGGCGATCCGCGACGCGGAGCATAGCGACAGCGGAGCCGTCGAAGTGGCGAGGATCCAGGCACGGATTCCCCCGGCCTATCTGGCCGAAACCCGTTTGCGCATCGATTTTTACCGCAAGCTGGCGATGGCCGACACTTCGGCGGCCTTGAAGCAAATCGAGTCCGATTTGCGCGACCGTTTCGGTAAATTTGGCGACGACGTGAAGGCGCTCCTCTTGGTGACGGAGATTCGCATCCGGGCGGAACAAAAGGGCATCGTTTCCGTCGAAACCGAGTCCACCCGCCTGAAGTGCCTACGCAACAGCGGCCGCCGCGACGACTGGGTGCAGATCGGCACCCGTTTTCCAAGGTTGACCGCCCCGAAGCCGCTTCTACGGTTGAGGGAAATCATTTCATTTCTGAACAACTTGCCGACCCCATGATGCTCCGTCGCAGTCTCGCTCTTTTCAGTCTGGCCGCCGCCGCGGGCGTGATGGCGCGCGCTCAATCCGCCCCCCCCGGTGGCGATATGAGCCAGCGTTTTGCCAACGGTATCGTCGCCGTCGCCGAGGACAAGATCATCACCGTCGCCGATGTGAACCGGGAAGTTTATCCGCTCATCCCGCAGCTGCAGCGCGAGGCCAAGAGCGATGCGGAACTGAACCAGAAGATCGAGCAGCTCCAGGACAGCGTGATTCAGGACCTCATCGACCGCGTCCTCATCATCAAGGAATTTCGCAAGAAGAAGGACGGCGACAACGAGCGCCACATCCCGCAGAGCTACGTCGACAGCGAAATCGCCAACCGGCAGAGCGACCAGTTCGACAACGACCGCTCAAAGTTCCTCGCCTACCTCCGCTCGCGCGGCACGACGATCCGCGACTTCCGGAAGGAGATCGAGGAGGAGATCATTTACCACTACATGGAAGGCCAGCAGCGCAAGTCGCAGAGCGTGGTCAGCCCGGTGCGCATCGAGACGTTCTACACCGAGAACAAGGACCAGTTCTACCAGGAGGACAAAGTCCACCTGCGGATGATCCAGCTGACGCGCACGGACGGCGAAACCGACGAGCAGCTACGCACGCAGGCCAACGTCATTCTCGAACGCTTCAAGAAGGGCGAAAAATTCGAGGACCTCGCGAAGGAGTTCAGTCGCGATGGCCGCCGCTCCAAAGGGGGCGACTGGGGCCTGATGAAGCGCTCGGAGCTTCAGCCCGCCTACAGCGAGCCGCTCTTCGCGCTCAAAAAAGGCGGAGTCACCGACCCGATTATTTTGCCCGAGGGTTGCTTCCTGTTGTTCGCCGAGGACCGGAAATACGCCGGCATTCAGCCAATTGACGAAGTGCGCGACCAGATTGAGCGGATGCTCGTGACGCAGATGACGCGGGCCAGCCAGGAGCGCTGGCTCGAGCGCCTGCGCCGCAACGGCTACGTGAAGCACTACTGAAGCGCGACCACGCTGCCCGGCAGCGCCGGGGCGTAGGCTTTCACGACCACCCCAATGAGGTTGGCTCGACGCACGCGGGTGCGGTCGGCTTCGCGATTGCCCATTCCGATGGCGCGCCAGCCGGTGAGGGTATTTTCCAGCAGCGTGTGCGCGACCAGCCGGCCTTGGTCACCCGTGAAAACCACGGCCATGCCCGCTTCGAGATCCTTCATCGCAATCTGGCGCACGACCAGAACCGTGCGATCGCGGTAGAGCGGCAGCATGGAGTCACCCCGGCCGACGAAAACTTCGCACCCGGGATGGGCCGCGGCATAGTTCTCTGCCAGCCGCCACGCATCCAGAAGCCGCGGGGCGGTCTCCGGGAGCGGCGCAAGGCGGGGATTTGCCTGCAATGGCGAGGCCTCGACGCGCCACACCCCCAACAAAAAAATCGACACACAAAGAGAAACTCGACGGAGCTGAAGCGGAAGCACGCGTTACCTTAGCGATTCCATCGCACGATGAACATAGGGATAACTGAACGCTTCGCGCTGGAAATATGCCCACACCAATACCTAATTTTGGGTAAGCCTGCGAGGATTGGCAGCGAAGGAGAATTCCCTCTACTCAGCGTGTGCCGTCCAGCGCTTCTGAATATCCAGTCAACAACCGACTCCGCGCCACCGCCGTCGGCGAGCGTCCGCAGGAGCGCTTGGAAAAATTTGGCGCCAATGCGCTGAGCGACACGGAACTGCTCGCGATGCTGCTGCGCAGCGGCACGCGGGGAACCGACGTGATCACGCTCGCCACCCAGCTGATCGCCGAGGCCGGGTCGCTCGCCGGATTGATCGCGTGGGGGGCAGACGATTTCCGCAAGTTGAAGGGCATTGGCCGGGTGAAGGCGCTGCAGCTCCTCACGGTGATGGAGGTCACGCGCCGCGTCGTCGGGCAGCAGGCGGGCGACGAACCGTTGCTGAACCGGGCCGAACTCATCGCGGCTTATTTCCAGCCGCTGACCGCCGGCCTCGCCGTGGAAAAATTCTGGGTGCTCTGCCTCAACCGCAAGAACCGCCTCATCAAGTGCGTCGAGGTCACCTCCGGCACCGCGACGGCCGCGCTCGCCCACCCGCGGGAGGTGTTTCGCACGGCGATTCGCGAATCCGCCGCGGCCGTCGCCTGCGTGCACAACCACCCGAGCGGCGACCCCGCGCCAAGCCTGCAGGATGTTCAGGTCACGAGCCAATTGCGCGAAGCGGCTCGCACCGTGGACATCACCCTCATCGACCACGTGATCGTCGGTCGCGCATCGTCCGATCCGCTCGGGCGCGGCTTCTACAGCTTCCGGGCCGGCGGCATGATTTGAGCTGACCTGACGGACAAATCCTTGCGCGGCACTGCGCCGCGCGGCACCGTTCGGGCAGCTTCCTTCCTTCTCCCATGCTTCAACGTTTTCCGCGTCCGCCCGCGTTGCTCCTGGCAACCGCTGCCCTGCTCTCGTCCCTCGCTTTCGCCCAAGAGCCCGACCTGGGAATGCTCACGCGCATCCGCCAGGAAGGCTTCCGCCGTTCCCAAGTGATGGACACGCTCAGCGATCTCTCCGATCGGATCGGGCCGCGGCTCACCGGCTCAGCGAATATGCGCAAGGCCAACGACTGGACGCGCGATCAGCTTTCGAGTTGGGGCCTCGTCAATTCCCACCTTGAGAGCTGGGGACCGTTCGGCGCTGGCTGGGCCTTTGAGTCCGCCACGGTGCGCATGATGACGCCTGACGTCGCCCAACTTTACGCCATTCCGCGGCCATGGACCCCCGGCACCGGCGGCGTGGTGCGCGGCACCGTCATCAAGGCGAAGCTCGAAACGAAGGAGGATTTCGAGAAAAACAAGGGAAAGCTCACCGGGAAAATTGTGTTGATCGAACTCGCCGCTCCGGTCGCGACTGCGCCCGCTTCGGCCCTGACCACCGCCACGTCGGTGCCGACCCTCGGCACGCCGCACTACTCCGAAAAAGACCTCGACGACCTCTTTCATTATCCGATCCCGGGCAATGGCGGCCGCGGCGGCAGCGACGACACCGCACGAGCCGATCGCCGGAAACGTCTCGATTTTGCCAACCAACTCCGGGAATTCCTCGCGGTGGAAAAGCCGCTCGCGATCATCACCAGCAGCCCGCGCAACATCGACGGCACCATCTACGTCCAAGCGGGCGGGAGCACCTACGAAAAGGGCAAGCATGATGCGGTGACCGCGCTCGCGATGACGTTCGAACACTACAATCGCCTCGCGCGCCTGCTCGACAAAAAGACCCCGGTGGAGCTGGAGATCAACGTCGCCACCACCATCGACGACGATTCACCCAAACCGAACAACACGATCGCTGAAATCCCAGGGGAAGACCCGAAATTGAAGAATGAGGTCGTCATGTTGGGCGCCCACCTCGATTCGTGGACCGGTGCGACGGGCGCGACCGACAATGCCAGCGGCTGCGCCGTGGCGATGGAGGCCGTGCGCATTCTCAAGGCCGCCGGGGTGCATCCGCGCCGCACGATTCGGGTCGCACTGTGGACCGGCGAGGAGCAAGGCCTCCTCGGCTCCGCGGCATATATCGAACAGCATTTCGCCGCCCGCCCGGCACCCAGCGACCCCACGGAAGCGAAGCTGCCCAAGTCCCTGTGGCGCACGGCGGGCCGTCCCCTCAGCCTCAAACCGGAGCACGCCCAACTCGCCGCCTACTTCAATCTCGACAACGGCGCCGGCAAAATCCGCGGCATTTTCGCCCAGGAAAACGCGGCCGCCGTGCCGATTTTTGAACACTGGATCGCGCCCGTCAAAGACCTCGGCGTGGCGACGGTCACGATGCGGACGACCGCGCAGACCGATCACATCTCTTTCGACAATGTCGGCCTGCCGGGATTCCAGTTCCTCCAGGAAGAACTCGATTACATGGCGCGCACCCATCACTCGAACATGGACTCGGTCGAGCATGTGAAGCGCGACGATGCCGCCCAGTCCTCGGTGGTCATGGCGTGGTTCGTCTACAACGCTGCGATGCGGGACCAAATGCTGCCCCGCAAGCCGTTACCGCCCGAGGAAAAGGTCGAGAAGCCGGCCGCGGCGGAAAAGGTGGCGGACGTGAAGCAGTGACCGATCGCCAAACGGTCTAATTACCCACTCCGCCGCTTCGCGAGTTTGCGCAAATCGGCAAATTGGCCGTTGGCCAAAGCCAATTTCTTCGCGCGCGACCAGCCTTTGAGCTGCCGCTCGCGTGTGACCGCTGCATTCAACGAAGAATACTCCTCCGACCAGATGACACGCTCAGGCGGACATTTAGCTGTGTGCGCTGCACCATCGCCGGAGCGGTGACGATCGAAGCGTTCGCTGAGATTCGAAGTCGAGCCGACGTAAACGGAGCCGTTCGAGCACTTGAGAATGTAAACGAACCACAGCATCGAGTCTCGATACTGCTTGGGGACCGGCCCTTCGACACGCTCAGGGCACCATTCGACTCGGGCCAAGGGCAAGTAACATTTTTCCTCCATCGACCGCCTCACGGCTGGCCGGCCATGAGCGAAGGGCCGACAGGCCCGAGTCGAATGGTGGTAGGTGATGGATTCGAACCATCGAAGACGTTAGTCAGCAGATTTACAGTCTGCCCTCGTTGGCCACTTGAGTAACCTACCAGACAAAGGAACGCGAAAATTCTCGGCTCCCGCCGGGGACGGCAAGTTATTTTTTGGCGAGTTTCGCCCACCGGCTCAACGCCTCGCCTCCCGGCGGCTTCGGCGTTTGAAGCTTACGGAAGCTTGGTCAACTCGTCTGCCGTCCAAGCCTTGTGGTCGCCTTCCTTGGCGTGGGTGGCGGCGACTTGAGCGGCCGTGACGGGACCGGCGGTGTTGCCCCACTCGGAACGGACGTAGGTCAGCACGGCAGCAATCTTATCGTCGCTCCAGTTGTAGCCGGAACCGGCCACTTTGCCGAAAGCCGGCATCGCTTGGCTACCGGGATACTCCGTCCCCTTAACCGAAATTTTCCCCATCAGCCCGTGCAGCACGATGCGGATAACCCGCTCTTCCGAGCCCACGGCCCACTCCGAACCCGCGAGCGGGGGATAAACGGCGGGAACGCCCAGGCCATTGGCCTGGTGGCACGTGTTACACGCGGCGTTGTTGAACAGCTTTTTGCCGAGCGCGATGACTTCCTCGGGCGTGAGGACCTTCACGACCTCGCCGCCTTTGTGCGGCAACCCGTGCTCGTTGTAAATGTGCGGGTCAAAATGGCCGGAGTAGAGGTTCAGGTAGGTGCCGGCAAAAAAGATGAGTCCGCTGAACACGAACAGCAAGTTGAGCGGCAGAAGGCGGTAGTTCGCCTGGTCGTCGGGCTTCTTGCCGAGCAATTTTTCGTGCGCGGCCAGCAGGCTATCGTCGGAGACGGCGGCCTGTTCAAGGCGCGGATCGGAATTCGGGGGAGTGCTCATTTCTTTTCGCCCTCCTTTTTCGCCGCGGGAGCTTCTTCCTTCTTGGCGCCATGCTCGCCCTCTTTCTTTTCGGCCGGCATCGGGCGGGCCTCGGGATAATCGTAAGTGTTCTTCAAGCTGAGCAGAAAAGACACGAGGCTCTGCGCGCGCTCGCTGGGCACGATCTGGCTGCCGGCGGGAGTCGCCACCTTGAGCGCCTGCGCGGAGGTCTGGCCGACGACTGGGCGTTCGTCGAAGAGGAATTTGTAGGGCGGATGCGTGAGCACCTTGGTGCCGGGAATGATGCCAGTGTAGAGCAGGCTCATCAGGTCGTCGGCATCATAGGCGGGCTTGCGGGCGGCGAGATTGGTGAGATCCGGGCCGATGCGCGTCGCCCCGAGTTGGACGCGCGATTGGAAAATGTAGTCGCGGGCGACACTCTGGCGGTCACCCCACCCGCGCGCTTGATCCGCGCCGAAGTCCGGACGGCGGACCTGCTGCGTGTGGCACGCGGCACAGCCGAGGTCGGCGTAAACCAGCTGGCCGCGCGCGGCGAGGCCGGGCTGGTGCAGCGGAAACGCCGCACTTTCGTTCTCGTCGTAATATTGCGAGAGCGCGCCGAGTTGGTGGTTCGACAGCAGCACCGTGCCCGCCCACGAGAGCGTGAGCGCGGTAAAGAGTCCGAGAAAAAAGATCGGGCCGTTTTTCATGACGCGGTCGCCTCCATCGTCGCAGGCGGGCGGAAGGGGTTCTCAGCGGGCGCCGCCGCACTCGGGCAGGCCGTCTTCAGAAAATTCACGAAGAGCAGCAGATTGCCGAGGAGCAGCACGCCTTGCGCCGCCACCGCCACCAAGAGCCACGTGCGCATGTGCGCCGCGATTGCGGGGAAGGAGATTTTTTCGTCCAGCATGTCGTGGCCCTGCGCCCAGCCGGCCGCCAGCAAACTCACGACCAGCAGCGCCACGCCCAACAAAGCCAGACCCGCATGCGCGCTCACGAGCGCGCCCGAGGCCCAACCCTTGCCGACCAGCCGCGGCACCGCGTAATAAATCGCGCCGAAAAGAATCAGGGTGAAGCCGCCGTAAAGCGCGAGCTGCTGCTGCGCCGCTTCGACAAAGGTAAACTGGGTGACCGCCGCGATGTCGCGAAACGCCGTGATGGAATCCACCAAGCCGCCGAAGACATACGCCAGCAGGCCAATCGCAACGAGTCGCGAAGCCGTGCTGCCCCGGCCAAAGCCCGCCCGCAGATTCATGAAGACCACGAAATAGTGGAAGAGCAGGAGCGAACACGAAACGATCGCGAGGCTCGCGATCCACGCGGGCACCGGGCCGCCGACGAGGTGGCGGCCGCCGGTAAATCCACCGACGACCAAGAGGCACCAGAAACTATGCGGCGCGAATTCGTAACTCGGCAACGCTTTGCCCGTGACCTTCGGGACAATGTAGTAAGCCGGCGCCAGCGCGAGCGGCGCGAGCCAGAGCGTCCAGACGCCTTGGGAAAACCAACCACTCGCGACCGCCTGCATCGTGCCGCGCACCGGCGACCAGAGCAGCATCATCTGCGCGGCGGTAAACAACCACGGGAAAAGGAACAGCGCGGCGACCGCATACCATTGCGCCGCAAACGTGCCTTCGGTGCGACGACCGGCCCAGGCCAGCACGCCGGAGACGGCGATGGCGCCATAGGCCACGACCATCATGAGCTGGACGTAACGGGGCAGTTGGAGAAACGCGATCGAGGTGGCGTCACCGGTCGCGATGCCGATGAGCCCGAGCGTGACCGCGACATTCCACGCAATCGTGCCGCCGACAATCCAGTTGGTCGCGCGCAACGGTGAGCCCCCGAGACGGCCGAGCACCCAAAGCGCCAGCGCGAGACCGGCGTTGGCCGCCCAGCCGTAGATGAAGATGGACTCCTGCATCGCCACGGTGCGGCCATGGGTCAGGACCGAGCAGTCCGCGAGGAACGTCGGCTGCACGAGTTGAATCGAGGCGATGAGGGCGAGCACCCCGCTCAACACGAGCCACTTGATCGCGGAGACGAGCAGCAGGAGCAGCGGCCAGCGCGCCGCGCTGTCGATGGCGGTGACTTCGGCCGATGCGCTGGTCTGGGCAGTGATCATCTCGGGAAATTATTTCTTGGCGCCATAGCGCTCGGCCGTGAGTTCCATCGCGCGCTCGATCGGGAGTTGCACGACGCCGGCCTTCTGGTCGACCCAGGCGTAACTACCGGCCTGCTGGGCCTGCTTTTCGCGGAGCGCGACCAGCGCCTCCTTGCGGCTCGCCGGCGTGGCTTTCCACGCCAGATCCTTCGGCAGGTTTTCCGCCAACTGATTCTGCGGGGCGATCGCCGTCGGCGTGTAGTAGCGCGACACCACGAGCCCGAACACCGCGAAGAGCGCCAGGACGAACAGCGTCGTCACCAGCGAGACCGGCCGGGGGGAAGGGACGGTAGGATCACTCATGGTGGGTGAGGCATTCCCCGACGCGCGGATCGCGAATCGGGATGAGTTTGGTGGTCGGAAAACTCTTCAAGTAGGACCAGACGCAGACGCCGCCGATGCCCACGACCGAGGTCGCCACCCACAGCAGCGTGATCGAGAAGAACGGGAACGGGTTGCCCTCCGCATCCTTCAACGCGGGCAGAATGTTGTAGCACATGTCCACGAGGATCACGGCGAGAATCCAATAAGAGATGCGGCGGATGATGTGCGGCGTGGTCTTGAACCGATACGATAGCATCGCGAGGAATGGCACGACGAAGTGGCCGAACAAAATCGCGACGATGCCCACATATTTCCACTGGTTGGGTGAACCGTCCGCGTTAATTTCGCGGAGGTTATACCAGAAAGTTTCCTCGGGGACGTTGGCGTTCCAGATCAGGAAGTATTGCGAAAACGTGACGTAAGCCCAGAACACGGTGAACGCGAAGGCCAGCGTGCTGATGCAGTGAAGCTGGTTCTTGTTGTAGACGCCGCCCTGATAGTCGCCGCGATTGAGCAGCCAGACCATGATGACGATGCCGAGCGAGAGCGCGCCCCGCACGCAATTCGCGAAGAACCACACGCCATACATCGTGGAGAACCAGTGATACTCGAGGGACTTCACCCAATAGATCGCGGCGAACGTCAGCGAGAGCGCGGTGAGTGGCAAACCCATCGCGGCCGTCACGCGATTCATCCGCGTCCATTTCACTTGGCCATCGGCGTCCTGCGAGAACGATGCGGTGCGGAGGCGCCACGAGAGAAAATTCCAGATGGCGAAGAATGCGATCGTCATGCCCGTGAACATGCCGAGGTTGAGAAAGCTTTCCTTCTTCAGATACAGCGGATCGGCGCCGACGGTGTGACCGCCGTGGATTTCGTGCAGCTTGTCCATCCAAGGCCAGATCAGGCCGGGTTTCATCCACGCCAGGATCAGCAGCGGGAGGAACAGCACCGCGAGCCACCGGAAGGCCGTGAGCGCGTGCTCCCACTGGCGGCGGATCACCACCGACCAGCCCGCATCGACGATGTGGTGAATCTGCACGAGCAGCAGCATGCCGATCGCCATCGCCGTCCAGTAGGTGATGCCGACTAGATAAGCCATCGCGACCGTCTGGGTGCCGGAGACGAAGAGCCCCAGTGCCGTCAGCACGAGGCCGACGACACCGATCGTCAGGGCTTTGCCCGCCGTCGAGGCAGTGGATTCGGCCGGGAGGGCCGCAGGAGCGGTGGCTGCGTGGGAACTCATTTGAGGCCGAGAGTTTGTTTGGCCGACGCGTCGGTGACGTCAGCCGCCGTGCCTTGCTGGGCGCGCTGGAGCGCGCGCACATAGGCGATCACCGCCCAGCGATCCTCCGGGACGAGTTTGTCCGCGTAGGGCAGCATGTTCTTGTTGGCCGAGCCGTTCGTGATCGTGTTAAAAATTTCGCCTTCCGCGATCTTGCGCAGGCGCTCGTCGTGATAGGTGGCCGTCGCACCCATGCCGTATTGCTTGGTGATGCCCTGGCCGTCGCCAATCGCGCCATGGCAGGGCAGGCAATAAATCGTGTAACGGTCCCGCCCGCGCTGGATGAGCGTCAGATCGACCGTCAGGCCCGCCGGGAAGCCACGCGCGAACGCGCCGGTGGCATCCTTGCCGCGGTTGAGATGATCATCCTCGCGCAGCATGCCGCGCATGACGGTGTGCTCGACCGGCATGCGGTCAGCGCGGCCGTCGGCGAAAAATTCACTGGCCGCCTGCGGGCGGTATTTCGGCTGCTTCCGCATGCTGGGAAACGCCCACTCGGGCAGCACATCGATCGGGGGCGACGTAAACTTCGTGCCCCGGAATCCGAAGATCGAGAAGATGAGCACAGCGACCAACACGGTGATGAGGTAAACGTTGCGCATGGCTCAGGCCTCGATCTCCGTAATGTTCTTGCCGCCGGCCTTCTCGAGGAGGGCGCGGGTGTTGGCGGCGTTGAAGCGCGGGTCGCGCGCCTCGATGACGATGAAAAATTGATCATCCATGCCGCGGCGGATGTGATCGTATTTCAGCACGGGGTGATAATGCATCGGCAGACCGTTCACGATGAACATCCCGATGATGGTCGCGAAGGCGGTGAACAAAATCGTGAGCTCGTAGCTGACGGGAAACGCGAACATCGGGCTGAAATACGGTTTGCCACCGACGACGAGTTTGTAATCCACGGCGCCGGTCCACCAGATCATCGACATGCCCGTGGCAAAGCCGGTGAGTCCGCCCACGAGCGAAATGCGCGGCACGATCGAACGCTTCAGGCCCATCGCGGCATCGAGGCCGTGGACCGGAAACGGCGTGATCACGTCCCAATTGCGATAGCCCGCGTCACGCACCTGCTCCGCGGCGTGGTAAACGTCGGGGGTTTTATCGAAGGTGGCGATTAAGCCGTAAGGTTGGGCAGCCATGTTCGATTAATGTTGGGCACCGCTCTGCGCGATGGTCGCGGGATTACCGAACCCGGTGGCGTGAGGGTGATGATCACCGCCGTGGACATCGGCCTGCGGCGTGACCGCCTTGAGTTCGGCCATCGGCATGACCGGCAGGAAACGGATGAAGAGGAGGAACAGCACCGAGAACACGCCGAACGTCCCGAAGAACGTGAAGATTTCGACGATGCTCGGCGAATAGTAGCCCCAGCTCGAGGGCAGGAAGTCGCGGGCCAGCGAAGTCACGATGATGACGAAGCGCTCGAACCACATGCCGACGTTGACGAAGATCGAGAGCACCCAGACGAGGGTCGTGTTGTTGCGCACGCCCTTGAACCAGAAGAATTGCGGCGTGATCACGTTGCACGAGATCATGATCCAGTAGGCCCACGCGTAGTGGCCGAAGGCTCGGTTGATGAACGCGAAGCCCTCATACGGATTCGCGCCATACCACGCGATGAAGAACTCCATCGCGTAGGCGTAGCCGACGATCGTGCCGGTCGCCAACGTGATCTTACACATGCAGTCGATGTGATACTGCGTGATCAGATCTTCGAGTTTGTAGACGGCGCGCAGCGGCAGCATGAGCGTCATCACCATGCCGAACCCGGAGAAGATGGCGCCCGCGACGAAGTAAGGCGGGAAGATCGTCGTGTGCCAGCCCGGGATCAGCGAGACAGCGAAGTCGAACGAAACGATGGTGTGCACCGAGAGCACCAGCGGCGTGGAAACGCCGGCCAGGATCATGTAGGCCATCTCGTAATTGCTCCAGTGGCGGTTGGAACCGCGCCAGCCCATCGCGAACAGGCCGTAAAGGAACGAGCGGAATTTATTTCCCGCCGCGTAGAAACGATCGCGCAAGATCGCGAGGTCGGGCAGGAGGCCGATATACCAGAAGAGGACCGAGACGGTTCCGTAGGTCGAAACGGCGAACACGTCCCACTCGAGCGGCGAACGGAAGTTCTGCCAGATGACGTTCGAGTTCGGAATCGGGAAGAGATACCAGGCATACCACACGCGACCGACGTGGAAGACCGGGAAGATCGCGGCGCAGACGACCGCGAAGATCGTCATGGCCTCGGCGGCGCGGTTGATCGACGTGCGCCACTTCTGGCGGAGCAAGCACAAGATCGCGGAGATGAGGGTGCCGGCGTGACCGATACCGATCCAGAAGACGAAGTTGACGATGTCCCACGCCCAGTTGACCGGGTTGGCGTGGCCCCAGACGCCGACGCCCGTGGCGATCAGATAGGTGATGCCGGCGACGGTGAAGGAGGCGACAAACGCGGCGACGCAGAAGCAATACCACCACCACGCGGGCGTCTTGCCTTCGATGATGCCGCAGATCTTATCCGTGATCCACGAGAAGCTGCGGCCATGCTCGACGAGCGTGGCGCGCGGGAAGACTGCCGGATTAACCTCCGACAGGATCGCGGCGCGGGGAGCGGCGTGTTCAGCGTGGGCCATTAGCTAAGTCCTCCGAATTTCTTCGCGTCGCCGAGCAAACCGTGGCCCGACTCCTTCTTCTTTTCCTCGCCGTGGGCGGGAGCGTGCTCCCCGGCCCCGCCGTGCGCGTCGTGACCGCTGGCGCCGGGATGGTTTTTCTTGTTATACTCGACGCGGCTAAGCGGCAGCGCGGCGTAGTCGGGCATCTTCGGGTTCGGGTTGCGGAGCTTGCCGAGATAAGTGGTGCGCGGGCGGATGTTCAGGTAGCCGAGCAGCGCGTAGTCGTGCTCGCGGGCCTTCGCCAGCGAGACCTTGCTGTGGGTGTCGAGAATGTTGCCAAACTCGATCGCCTCGACGGGGCACACCTGTTGGCAGGCGACCTTGATCGTGCCATCGGGGACTTGGAGTTCCTCGAGCGGAATATCGCCCGGGGCGCCGTTGCGCGCCTGCATCACCTTCACCTTGTGCTGAATCTTGCCGTTCTGGATGCGCTGGATGCAGTAGGTGCACTTTTCCATGACACCGCGCATGCGCACGGTGACCTCGGGGTTCTTCACCATCTTCACGAGTTCCGGCACGCCCTTCGGGCCGAGCTGGCTCAGGTAGAGGCTGTCGAGGTGGCGCTGATTCCAGTCGAAGAAATTAAAGCGGCGAACCTTATACGGACAATTGTTCGCGCAATAACGGGTGCCGATGCAGCGATTGTAGGCCATCGTGTTGATGCCTTCGTCGTCGTGCACGGTCGCATTGACGGGGCACACGGTCTCGCACGGGGCGAGTTCGCACTGCATGCACGCGACGGGCTGAAGCGAAACCTGCGGATCCTCGGGGATCTCGCGGTTGCCTTCGCCACCGAACGCGCCGCCGTCGGCGTTGCCGTCGGAATAATAGCGGTCGAGGCGGATCCAGTGCATCTCGCGTCCGCGCATGACCTGATCCTTGCCGACGATCGGAATGTTGTTTTCCGCCTGGCAGGCGACCACGCAGGCGTTGCAGCCGATGCAGGTGTTGAGATCGATCGACATGCCCCACTGGTGATGGCCGTCGAAGCCGCCGTTCTTTTCGCCCGGAGTCTCGTAGAGCGAGCCGCCGCGCAATTGAGCGGTCGACAGTTCTTTCGTCCGCTGCGCGCGCTCTTGCGGCGCGAGCGCCTTCAGTTTCTCGAGCGTGTTTTCCTCGCCGAAAACCGACGGGGTGTGCGACTCCATGCCGATGCCGGCGACGTAGGCGGGATTTTCCTGAAAACTATTCGGACCCGTGGCGTTGGCCTCGCGCACGATGTCGCGGCCTTCCATGGACCAGTGCTCCTGCACATTCGCCATGAGCAGGCGCTCACCGGTGTCGGCGAGCGTCGCGCCGGTCGCGATGTGCATCGCGGTCGTCGTGCGGGCGGGATAAGCGCTGAAACCGGCGCCTTTGCCGACGTGGCCGACCACCGTGCGGCCGTAGCCGAGCGGGACCACGACGGTGTAATTCGCGAGGCCGGGCTGCACGTGGAGCGGGCCCTTGATTTTCCGGCCGTTGACGGTGAGCTCGTAAATGCGGCCGTTTTCCTTGCCGATGGAGAATTCGTTTTCTTCCTTGCGCGCAACTTGGATGAGCGCGCCCTTCGAATCGATGCCGAGTTCCTTTGCCAGCCTCGGGCTGATGAGAATCGTGTTGTCCCACGAAATCTTCGTCATCGGATCGGGGCACTCCTGCAGCCAGCCGTTATTGGCGAAGCGGCCATCGTCCATCTTGTGATCGGTGACGAAGCGCACCTCGAGGCTCTTGAGGGAAAATTCGACCTGCTTGGGCGGATCGCGGAAGAGCACGCCGACGGTCCGGAGATTATACGCGACCGCGGCTTTCGGGTAAGCCGAACCCGCGAGCACGCCCTCGTGCAGGAAGCGGCGCATCGCTTTTTCGCCATCACCACCCGCGAGACCCGTGATCGTCTCGAGCACGAGCGCGTAGGGATCGGCGTTGGCCTCGCCGGCGATGCGGGCGATCACTTCAAGATCGGTCAGACCGCCGAAGAGCGGCATGATCATCGGCTGCACCGGGACGACGGTGCCGTCAGCCGTGCGGGCATCGCCCCATGATTCGAGATAGTGTGCGGCCGCGAGGTGCGTGCCGCCGACCGCCGAGGTCTCGTCGGCGTAATAGCCGAAGCGAACGACCTCGCCGACGGATTTCTGCAACGCGGCCCAATCGAGATCGGCGGGAGCGTTGTAGACGGGATTGCCGCCGAGAATCACGAGCGTCTTGACCGAACCCGCTTTGATCGCGGCGGCCAGGTCAGAAAGAGAAGCGGCGGTCGAGGTTGCGACTTCGACGAAGTCGATCGTCTTGCCGAGATTGCCGAGAAACGCGTTCATCGCGTAGGCGATGGCATGGACTGGCGCGGGCTGGTGCGCGCCGGCGACCACGAGGGACTCGCCCCGGTGATCGAGCAGGTCGGCGGCGCATTCCGCGATCCACTCGGGCTTCACGGCGAGGCCTTCGGCGAGCGGAGCGAGGACCTTGTTATTCGTGACCTTGATGCACAGGGCCGCCGCGAGACCAAGAATGTGGCTGCTCGCGATCCGGAGGCGGTGATCGGCCATGCTGCCGGTCAGCGTGAAATTGCTCTCCGCCACGTAAAGGCGGTTCATGTTCAGCGCGTCTTCCCGCTTGGTGACCTTGCGGCCCTTCGAGAATTCGCGCGCGTAGTAGAGGCTGCCCGACTCGGCGCTGAGGAAATCGGCGTCGAGGGAAACGATGCGCTTCGCCTTCGCGAATTGGTAGATCGGCTTCACCGACGCACCGAAGCTGGCTTGCGCCGCCGCGACCGGCGGCTCGTCGCTGACGGGCTCGTATTCGGCCCAGACGGCCTGTGGGAATTTCGCGCGGAGTTTCTTGACGAGCCGGGCGCGGGTGGGCGACGACGATTCATCGGCGAGAAACGCCAATCCCGCTCCACGTCCCGCGGCGCCACCGATGCCCGCGAGCAGTTTTTCCACCGCGGCGCGATCGAGGACGCTGCCGCCCTGGGTGTGCGCGGTCGCGCGATCCGGATCGTAAAGATCGAGAATGGAGGCCTGGGCGAGGAGCGAACTCGCTCCGCCATGCGGCGCGTAGGTCGGGTTGCCTTCGAGCTTGGTCGGACGACCCTGATGCGTCTCAGCCAAGAGCGGAATCGCCGACTTACGCAGCGGCATTGCCGTGGCGTAGTATTGCGGGAGACCGGGGATGATGCCCTCGACCGACTTGCCGAAGGGCAGAATATTTTGCTCCGGGCGACGGCAGCCCGCGAGGCCGATGCCACCGAGGGCAAACGACGCCGCCATGATCTTCATGAACTGGCGGCGATCGACGCCGCTCATTTCCGCGGCGCCGGCCGGGAATTCCCGCTCGATCTGCTCCTGGAAGCCAGGCGTCGCGGCGAGTTCGTCGAGGCTGCGCCAATAGTTCGGGCCGGTCAGCTCGCGTTCCGATGCTGCGGGATGTTCAACTTTGCGTTTCATCAGCGATGGCAGCCGGAGCAGCTCTGGGGAGGTTTCACTTTCCAATCGTGCACGAACTTCGCCGCCGCGTCGGCTTTGCCTTGGTCGGCGAGCGTCTTGGAATCGAGATTGAAAACATCTTTCGGGTCGCGGAGGTGCGCCTCGGGATTGCGATGGCAGTCGAGGCAGAAGCCCATGCTGAGAGGAGTCGAATGGGTGACGGTATCCATCTCGTTCACCTTGCCGTGGCACTCCACGCAACTGACCCCGCGGTTCACGTGGATGGAGTGGTTAAAGTAGGCGTAATCCGGCGTCTGGTGAATCCAGACCCACGGCACGGCGGTGCCCTTCTCGTAGCTGTCCCGCACCGGCGCGAGGAGCGGGCTCGTCGCCTTGATCTGGTTGTGACAGTTCATGCACGTCTGCGACGTGGGGACGTTCGAGTGGTAGGACTTGTCGACGTTCGAGTGGCAGTAACGGCAGTCGAGGCCGACTTCCTGCACGTGCTTTGCGTGGCTGAAGGGAACGGGCTGCACCGGGGCGTAGCCGACGCGCGTGTATTTCGGCGTCATGTAGTAAGTGACGCCAGCGGTGGCGATGCCCACCAGCACGACCAGATAAATGATAATCTGGAACGGGAGCTTATTCGCCGACTTCGGGAAGAGTTTCGACATGGTCGGTGGCTCAGAGGGCGTCAGCGCGACGGGCGACTGCGCGCGATTCCGGACGCACCCTCACCGGGGTAGAGTCCAGCGTCGACTCGCGGACAGGCGTCGCCGCGACCGACTTCGCGAGCAACTTTGGGAGGAAACCAAAGGCGGCGGTCAGCCCAAGCAGCTTGGCAAAGAATTGTTTTCGCGATGGGTTGTGGCTCACGGGACGGGTTGAAGTGATGGGAATCGCCTGTCGAAAGAAGGGTGCGCCGTTTCGCTTGTAAACCAAAATTTCGGAATCATTTTTTTTAGCGCGAGGAATTAGCCCGCGCCGTGGGCCAGCCGCCCCGTGCTTATCGGTCCACTGTCGAAAAACTCACACAAAAAGGCCGTCACGCATCGGGCGCGTGACGTCGCAGCGCTGGGCGATCTCCGGGTTGTGCGTGACGAGGATGACGGCTTGGTCATTTTCTTTGGCCAACCGCGTTAGCAGATCAAAGACCATTCCGGAGTTTTTCACGTCGAGATTTCCCGTGGGCTCGTCCGCGAGGATAATCGAGGGCTGGTTGGCCAGGGCGCGGGCAACGGCCACGCGCTGCTGCTCGCCGCCGGACAGTTCGGTGCCCAGGCGGTGGGTTTTCTGCCCCAACCCCACCGCCTCGAGCAGCGTCTGCGCCCGATCCTTCATTTCCGCGGGCGTCAGCCGGCCCAGTTTGCGCATCGGCATCATGACGTTGTCGAGGGCGGTGAACTCCAGCATCAAAAAGTGAAACTGAAACACGAAACCGATATGCGCCCCCCGCGCCGCCGTGCGCGCGAGGTCGTCACTGTTCGACATCGGCTGGCCATTGATTTCGATCGAGCCGCCGTCGGGTTGGTCGAGCAAGCCGAGGAGATAGAGCAGCGTGCTCTTGCCGCAGCCCGACGGGCCGACGATCGCATAGACTTGGCCGCGCCGCGCCTCGAACGAGACCCCCTTGAGCACGTGCACCCTCCCCTCGCCTTGGCCGAGGTAGCGTTGCAGGCCACTGCAACGCAGCGCGAAGTTCCCGGCGGGCGCGGGGCCTGAGGTGACGGTGCTCATTGCGCCGTGCCGCGAACGATGTCGCCCGGCTCCAGCCGCGCCGCCCGGCGCGCCGGCACGAGGCTGGCGATCATCACCATGACGACCGCCGTGCCGATGGCCTGAATGTAATGCCACGGATCCCAGGACACGATGAAATGCTCCGTCTTGAACAGGCTGTTGATCGGCAGCGGCACTTGCTCGACGGCCCACGTCACGCCCGCCCCGAACAGCGCCCCGAGCGCCGCGCCAATCACGAGCACGATGACGGCCTGCCAGAGAAAAATCTGCGTGATGTCCTGCCGCTCGTAGCCCATCGAGCGCAGGATCGCGATGTCCTTGGTCTTCTCGAGGACGATCATCGCGAGCGTGTTGAACATCGCGAGGCTCGCGATGAGCGTGAAGACCGTGACCGTGATCGCGGACGAGATGCGCAGCGTGCGAAACACCGCGAGCCAGTCCTTCTCGCGCTCCTGCCACGGCCGCACGCTGTAGTTCAACACCTCCTCCATGTGCGCCGACAGCGCGCGCGCGCGATTCGGGTCGGCGAGATTCACCTGGATGAACGAGGCCCCGGACGCTTTTTTCAACAGCGACCGCGCCTCGACCAAATCGAGGTAGAGGCGCGTCTTGTCGATGTCGCGCTTGCCCGTCTCGTAGATCGCCGCGACGTGATAACGCCGCGTTTCGCCGTGCGCATTGATGGTGAACGGATCCCCGACGTTCAGTTGCAGCCGGTCCGCGAGCACCCGCCCGACCAGCGCCGACGACGGCGATTTCCGAAAATCGTCCAGGTTTCCCGCCGCGATTTGGTGCGCCACATCCGACACCAGCAAATGCACGTCGAGATCGACGCCGTAGACCTGCGCCTCCTCGGTCTTAAACGAACTGCTCAATTGCACGTTGCCGCGCAAGACCGCCGACACGCCGCTGACCCCGGCAAACCCGGTCACCGCCTCGGAGATTTGCCGCGGCTCGTCGACGCCTTCGAGGTATTTCACCCCCTCGCGCGCGCTGACTTGAAAGCTGTCGCCCCCGCTCACGCCCATGCTGCGCATCGTGTCCTGCTTCTTGTCCTCGATGCGCATCGCGCCGTCCGTGCCGAGGATGGTCTTGATGAAAAAATCCTCGAAGCCGCTCGTCGTCGCCTGCGTCACGATAAACAGCCCCACGCCGAGCACGGTGCACGACAGGCTCATCAGCATGGCGCGCTTCTTCGCGGTGAGAAAGCGAAAGGCGATGCGAAGATTGGGCGACATGGAAACGGGGCGCAGGCGCGCGGCGCGTTACTTCGCCGTCACGACCCGGACGTGTTGCCCGTCACGGAAGTCCTCGAGATTATCGGTGATGACCTGTTCGCCAGGAGCGAGTCCCTCCTTCACCTCGGCCTTGTTCAACGCGACCAGTCCGGTGGCGACTTTCCGCTTTTCCACGCGGCCGTCCTTCACGACAAACACGTAGTAGCCATCGACGCCGCTGAACAGCGCCCGGCGTGGAACGAGCGGCTGGTTGGGGTGCTCGCCGACGGTAATCGTCACCTCGCCGGTGCCGAACGGCACGAGCCGGTCGGGCGTGAGCGCGGTATCCGCCACTTCGAGGTAAACGGTGAAGCGCTGCGTGTCCGCGTCGGCAAACGGCAGGACCGCCGCGACCTTCGCGTCGAATTCGTTCAGGCCGATCGAGAGCAACCGCAGCTTGGCGGGCTGGCCGATCTGGACCTTGGCGATGTTGTCCTCGCTGACCTTCGCGACGATCAGGCGGGCGTTGGCGTAGATCGTGGCGACGACGGCGTTCGCCCCGATCAGCGCGGTGGGACGAACCATGACCTCCTGGACTTTGCCGGCGAACGGCGCGCGAATGGTCATCTTCTCCAAGCGCCGGCTGCGGTCCGCCTGCGCGCGATCAAAGATGTCCTTGGCCGTCTTCAGATCAAAATTCTCCAGCGCCACGTCCGTCGCCACCTTGTCCAAGGTCTGCTTCGCGGTCTCGAGATCGTTCTTCGAGCGTTCGCCGCGATCAAAGAGCCGCTGGGTTTCATCGGCGGTGCGCTGCGCGATTTCCAGGCGGGGATCTTTCTCGCTCTTGATTTTGGCCTTGGCGATCACTGCCTGGTAGTCGTCCTCGGCTTCCTTCATTTCGCGCTTGAGGTCATCCACATCGAGCCGGAGCAGTTCGTCGCCCTGCTTGAACCCCGCGCTCTTCGGATCGAGCGGTTCGCACCACGCGACGCGGCCGGCCAGTTCGCTTTTCAAAGGAAAATAATCGCCGCCGCCGCCCTCGGCGTGGACCACCACGCTGCCGGTCACAATGTCCACGGCCGTGCCCCGCGCGACGGTCGCGACCACCGCCGGCGCGCTGAAATAGCTGCGGGCGAACACCACCGCCGCGAGGAGGACGGCGAGCACCACGATGAGCTTCAGGGCGGCGTTACCGTTATCGTTTTTCGCGGGCATAATGAGAAGGAAGATTGTTCACCACGGGATCGGTCGCGGCAAGCGAGACAAACTCGGCCCAGTGCCAGAGGAACTTCGCGCGGGCGTTGGCGTTGTTGAACTCGGCGATGTAGAGGTTCGCGGTCGCGCTCTCGGCCGCCGCCGGCGGAACGTTGCCGCGGCCAATCTCCTCCTTGACGCGATCGACGCCGCCCACCGCGAGCGAGCGGCGGAATTCGGCCTGCTCCATTTCGCGCCCATCGAGCGCGAGTTCGCGTTCAAGCCGCTGCGCGGCATCGAGCGTCGTTTCCACTGCGATCTGCAGTTCGCGTTCGTGCACGCGCTTCGTGGAGAGCGCTTCCAGCTTCGCGCCCTTGGTCGCAAAACCATCGAAGACTCTCCATTCCCCGAAAACTCCCACTGACTGCTGGGCGATCCCCACTTGGTTGACGGACGTCGCCGTCGCACTCGTGTTGTTTTGCACGCTGTAGCCGGCCTCGGCCCTAAATTTTGGCAGCAGCCGCACCTTCGCGATGCGATAGTTCAATTCGGCTTCCTGGATGCGCAGTTGCGCCACTTCCGCGGCAAACGTGCTCTTCGCCCCATCGCGCAAAAGCGCCGCGAGAAGCCGCGTCGCGGCCTCGGCGGAATAGACCGGTTTCGGAATGTCCGCCGGCACCTCGTCCTCCGCCAGATCGTTCAAGCCGGCCAGCCGGGCGAACGCTTTGCGCTGGGTCGCGAATTCGGATTCGACGCGCGCGAGTTGCAGGCTGGTGTCCTCGAGGCCGAGCCGCTTCCCTTCCACTTCGCCGGCCGACGCCGTGCCATGCGCGAACTTGTCCCGGCCCAGTTCATAGTCGGTCTGCTGGAGCGTGAGGGCAAAGCGTCCGTGCCGCACAAACGCCTTTTTCGCGATCAGCATCAGGTATTGCTGTCGCAGAGAAACCGCGATCGAGCGCCGCATTTCGGCATAATTTTTCTCCGCGATGGACACCGCGATGCGCGCAATCTCGCCCTGATTTTTCAACGCGCCCCATTGAAACAGCGGCTGGCTGAGCGAGGCATTGTAGAAGAGCCCGCTGTCGCGGGTCCGCGCGGTCGCGTTGTCGGACCGCGCCGTCTGGTTCGAGGCGTAGTTGAAATTTCCGCCCGCCCCGGGCAGCCGCAACGCGTCGGCCAGGTAGACCCGCGACTCCCATTGCGCGATCTCGAGCTGCTTTAAAATGACCTGGGGCGACTGCTTCATCGCCGCGTCGATGATTGTTTTAAGCGCGGGAAAATAATCTTCCGGCAGCGTGCCGGCGGTTTCAGGCGTCTGGGCCTGCGCCACGGCGAACACCAGGGCGCCCGCCAACACCGCCA
>JBBRLB010000074.1:0-31162 GCA_038231575.1 Opitutales bacterium
AGCTCGTGCCAAAGAAATGAAAGCGGAGCCGGCGCGCCTGGACCGGATGTCGGTCGCGATAAAGCCGCAGGCCGTTGAACAAAACGGAAAGCGAGTGGGGCATTACCGGTCCCGACGCGCCGGTGTAGAGCAGATGGATTTCGCCGCCGTGCCGTTCGTAGCGGACGGTCGGCGGGGGCAGCGCGCGAGCCATCGCGATGTCGTTGCGGCTCGCACCGAAGCCGATGACCGCGCTCGGCACGGCCGCGCAGTGAGCGTAACGCGCCCGCAAGTCGTCGAGGTAGCGCGGCGAGACGCTCATGACTCCCGCCACGCGGCGGAAGGACCAGCCCTCGAGCAACCAGGCCATGAAACGGGCGAGCTGATATTTCCAGCCGCCCGGGGGCCGGCGCGAACCCGCGCGTTCATAGTAGTTCGTCCGCCACGGATCCTGCATGTCGAAGACGTAAGGCGTGCCGAGCCACGAATGCCAGATGCGGCCGAGCGTAAACGTGACGAACTGGGTGTTGGAAAAAAACACGAGGTCGATGCGTTCGCGGCGAATGAGGCGCGCGCCGGCAAACAGAAAATGCAGCCAGCAGCGCAGCCCGACATTGCGAATACCCAGCCGCCGCATCCAACGCAGCGGCAGCGCCCCGCAGCGAATCACCTGCACGTCGGCGGGAATGGACTGGCTAAGCTCGGGTTCGCGCACGCCATCGACCTCGTGATCGTCCACGCACAGCACGATCGGCTCCCAGCCGCAGCGGCGATAGTAGGGCAGGCTCATGCGCACGCGTTGGAGATCGGGCGCGTTGATCGGCGGGAAATGCGGGCTGATGATCAGGACACGCTGCATCGATCGGTGATCAAATTATCGGTCGGTGAACGGGCGGATGTTAGCGACGGGCGGGATAAACCGGAAAAAGTATTCGGCGTCGGTATCGATCAGGCGCAGCAGATCGCGCGGCAGCGCGGGTTGCGACTGCGGTGGCAGTGGCTCGAGCTGCGAACGATAGTGCGCGAGCGCGCGGCGCTTGATCGGGAGAAAATCTTCGGTGGCTGCTCGGCAGCGGCCGGTCGTGTGCACGAGGCGCGCGAGGAGCGTCAGCGGATTCCACCACAGCCAGACCGGATATTCCCACATGGCGGCCGCAGTGCCGGTGCGTGCGACGGCCTCGGCCACAAAACTGAACGCCGCCTCATGTTCGCTGCTGCCATCCGCGTTGCAGGGCAGAAAAATTTCAGCGGGTTGCAGCCGGCTCAGCAACGCGGCAATGCGGGTCACCAGAGACTCGCGGGTGGCGGACGGCAGTCGATCGAGCGTGCCGTCGGATTCGTTGAAAAAATGAATGGCCTGCGAATCGACGCCGAGGATGGCGAGCACCCCGCGCGCCTCCTGTAGGCGGATGGCCGCGACCGCCGCCGGTGGGACCAGGGGATGACCTGGATGCGAGGCGGCGCCGTCGGTCAGGAACACCACATGAACCGGCAGGCCCTCGTTGCGTTTGCGCGCGATGATCGCGCCGCAGCCGAGCGTTTCGTCATCCGGATGCGGCGCGAACACGATGGTCAGGCCGCGGCGCATGACATACGGCCGGCTGGTGAGCTGCAGGACGAGTTGACCGCAGCGACTCGCGACGAGGCGCACGAATTCCTTGGCGCGTCGCCGGTCCAGCGAGGAGAAGACCGCCATCGACCGCGTCATTTCAGGAGTGGCGCGCATGTCAGCGAAGCGGGGCGGCGAGGGCGTGCTCCACGGCGGTGAGCAGGCGGGGAGCGTCCATCTCCCAGCAGAATTTGGCGGCGGCGGCGGCGCGCGCCGCGCGCTGGCGGTCGCGCAACGCCGCGGGATCGGCGAGCAGTTCGTCGAGTTGCGTCGCGAATTGCGTGGTCTCATGCGCCGTCACGAGCAAACCGGCATCGGGCGCGGCGCGCATCACCTCGGCCTGGCCATCCGTGTCCGTGGCCACGACCGCCAGGCCGGCCGCGAGGTAGTGGAAAATCTTGTTGCTGGTCGTCACGAATTTATTGCGCGGCCAGTGGGGCTCGAGCGCGAGTCCGATGTCGAAGGCGCAGAGCGCATCGGGCAGATCGTCCGGCGGCACCAGCGGAAAAAACGCGACGTCGCGGCGGCGCGCGGCGGTCACGCGTTCGAGCAGATGCTCCCGGTAACCCGCCTTGACATCGCCGATGAGGGCGACGCGGCTCGGTTGGCGCGTCTGCGTCCAAGCGGCGAAAAACAACTCCAGGCCGCGGCCCGGCCCGATCGTTTGCGAGAACCACACGAAGGTGGGCGGCTCGGTGCGGGCGGGGCGATCTAGGCGCGTGCGCGGTTGGAGGGGAAAGGTGTTGCGAATGACGATGGGAGTCGGGCAGCGGTAGTCGACGGCGAGGGCGGCCGCCATGCTTTCCGACGTGGCGGAGACGTAGACGGCGTGATTGAGCGCGTAGTCTTCGACTCTGCGCAGCAGGCGCAGCGGCCGGCTCTGGCGATCCGCGTAGAGCAGGTCCTCGGAATACCAATCTTCAATGTCGACGGCGACGCGCCGGCCGCGGCGAATCAACGACCGCGCCGCCCAGATCGGAATTTCCGTGTGGAGGATCGTGAGATCGGCGGGAAAACGCTGCGCCATTGCAAGCAGGCCATACGCGGGGCCGAGGGCCTGCGGGGACTCGAAGCGGAAATACTCCAGCGCGGCGCGCGCGAGCCATGTCGCGCCGCGCGAAAGAAAACGGCGCAGCTGCGTGTTCTTGGAGGGCCCGACGAGATCGAGCGTGACGCAACGAAAAGGAAGATCGCGCACGAGCTCGCGATCCATGCGCTCGAACCGTGGCGACGCCGTGATCGTCATGACCGTCACGTCGTAGCCGGCCCGGCCGAGCGTGCGGGCTTCCTTCACGACGCGGGGATTACGGCACAAATGCAGCGCGCTGAGGATCAGGATTTTTTTTTGGCTCAACGGTTGAGGAGATATTTGAGCCGCCACGTATTGCGCCAGCCGATGATGCGCGCAAGCGCCGCCGTCTTCGGACCCATCGATGGCGCGCCAAGTCTGCCGCCGTCCAGCGCCGTGGCGCGCCGCTCGGCCCGGTGCATGAGGTCCGCGGGCGCGGGAAAAAAATCGTGGACAAAACGCCGCCATTGGGCCGCCACGGCGTGACGGACTTGCGGGGCATCCCTGGCCGCGAGCAAGTGGCGATCGATGAGCTCGAGGGAATGGAACTGCGAGAGCCGGGCTCGCGCGCTGCGCTGGCGGCTGAGGCTGCCGGGGAGACCGGAGCGATAAAAGCTCCGCGCGGCGGCGTCGGCGCAAAACGCCACGCCCGTGCTGGCGAGGACTACGCGGCAAAAATATTCGCCGTCGTCATTGAGCGAGAGTGATTCGTCCCAGGGTCCGGCGCGTTCGGCGACGTGGCGGGGCACGAGCCACGCCGAGGGATGCATCATCGCGCCGGTTTCCGCCGCGAGCAGGAGGAATTCCAACGGAGAGAAATCGCGAAAAACGGCGTCGTCCACGAATCGCGCGCGCGTGGGATCGTCGCGGAACCGGCCCCAGGCGCAGGTCGCCAGAGTTCCGGCGGGGAGGGATTGGAGGAGTTCGACCTGCGCGGCAATTTTGCCCGGCGCGAGCAGATCGTCGGCGTCGATGAACTGGATGAAATTGCCGCGTGACTCGCGCAGCGCCCGGTTGCGGGCGGCGCTGGCGCCGGCGTTCGGCTGGACGATGACGCTCACGCCGCGCGTCGCAAAGCTTTGAGCGAGGGCGAGGCTTCCATCCGTCGAACCGTCGTCGACGATGATGATTTCCCGGCTGCCCCACGTTTGCGCGAGCACGGACTCAAGCGTCGCACTGATCCACGAGGCGGCGTTGAAGCACGGAATCAGAATGGAAACGAGCGGCGGAGTCATGTCAGGCGAGCTTTCGTGGGATGCCCGGCATCACGGGCCGATCCGCTCGAGTGCAATCCAGAGCGGGGTGTCGGCCAAATAGCGATAGTGGCCGGAGTGGACGAGACGCTGACAGTGAGCGGACCAGTCCTCGTCGAAGGCGGCGCCGGTGCCGTCGCGGCGATGCGGCGTGGCGACGACAACAAGGAATCGTTCGGGGTTTTTCTCCGGCCACCAACGAACCCAAACACGTCGGGTCCTTTGTGGGAAATAGGCGGAGATCGCAAAGGCACGGTCGTTGATCTCGATTTCGTCACCGGGTTTAAGGCGATCGTGGAGGAGCGCCACGGCCGCCCGCACATCGCCGCCCACTTCCAGGCTGATGCCGCGCGCAGCCGCGATCGATCCGGTGCCCAGAAGGGCGCCGCAAATCACGAGGACGAAACTCGCTTTGGACGCGAGTTGTTCGACCAGCAAAATCAGGAGGGGCGCGAGGGCCGGGAGAAAAGTGCGGGCGTTGTGGAGCGCATCGAATTCGCCGACGCAGCGTAGCACCCCCATGCCCACGCAATAGCCGGCGGCGATCAGCGCCAGCGGCCGCGAAAAATCCGAGCACGGCCGCCACCAGGCGCGGGCACAGAGAGCGAGGATCGCCAAAAAAATGAGCCCGCCGAGCACGTTGCCGAGGGGAGTGTTGAGACCAAAAATGTCACGCACCCCGCCGGCGATTAACGCCGACGGCGCCGACCAGCCAAAATCTGACAATTCCATGGGGAGCGCGCCCAGGCCCGGCGCATCGCCGCGCCCGGCTCCGCTGGCTTCGCCCGTCCGGAGCACATTGAGTCCCAGTAGCAACGCGCAGACGAGCGCCGCGGTGAAGAACGCGGCCAGCGCCGCAGCCAGCCGACGGGCAGCGCGCAGCGTTTGCCAGTTCCAGGCCCCAAAGGCGGCGAACGCCGCAAGTCCGATAAGCCCGGCGTAGCGGAGCGCGAGTGCGATCACACAACAGGCCGCGGCGCCCCAGAGTGCGCCACGCCGGGGCCAGCGGGCGAGGCAGAGGGCCAATCCCAGAAGTGCGGTGGAAAAAGGCAACTCGGTGAGGACTCCGCCCAATTGTGGCGCGATGATTGGCGCCGCGGCGAGCGCTCCGAGCACGGCCCAACGAAATGGATGCGTGGCCAGCATCGTGCCGGCGCAGGCCAGCAGTCCGCCGAGCGCCACCAATGACAGCACGGCCAGCGCCAGATAGGCCGGACAACCCAGCCGCACCAGCAGGCTGCCGGCCAGCGGCCAGCCAAACGGCCAGTGATTGCCGAAGCGGTCCGGCAGACTGACGACAAACTGCTTGGTAAGTTCGCAGTAGTGATACCCGTCAAACGTCAACACGCGTCCCGCGCGAAACGTCACCAAGGTGAGCACCCCGGCAAGGGCGAGTGCTCCGCCACTCTCGAGGCACTGGCGCTTAGTCAGCGTCATGGTTGGAAGACATTCCGCCACGCGTGGCGGAAATAGCCGCGTTTCGACTCTGCCACGTAATGATGCATCACGGCGCGCGGCTGCCGGCACTCCGCGATGTCGGGCATCAGCACATACTCCGCCGCGGGCGCAATCGCGCAGCTCTCCCGCGCCAGCCACATCGCGATCAGCGCCTGCTCAAGGTAGTAGCTGGTCCCGTGCGTCTCGATCAGCCGGCGGCACCAAAATTCCAACCGCTCCCAGTCAAGCGCATCGCTGCGCAAGCCGGTGAGACCGACGTTGACTCGGTGGGGCACCGGCGCGCCCGCCAGTTCGGACAACATCGCGCCGGGATAGCCATAAGCATCGTCGAGATCCACCATGTGCAACGAGCGATCTGGTGCCGCCAGCCACGTCTGCAAAAAATCCGGGCGCCGGAAAAACAGCATGTCGGAATCCAGCACGAGCCGCCAGCCGGTGGCGCCCGCGTGAGCATCGGTCAGTTTGAGAATGTTCGGATAGTGCCGCCGGCGATCATGCAGGAAGGGAAACCGGTCGGGCGGCAGGACGCTGGCCACGCGCTCGTCGTTTTCGACGCGCCGGCGAATATCGGCAGCGGGGAAAAGCGCACGCAGCCGATCGATCGTGGGCGGGTCGAACGAGCCGTCGTCGTGAAACACGGCGCGGAACGCGGTGCCGGACGCGCGCTGGAGGGAATGCAGGCAGAACGCGGTCTGATACCAGAATTTTTTCCCGGTGAGAAAATGAAGCTCGGTCGACGCCGTCGCGGGCATGTTGCGATCGGTCGGCAAGCGATCCGCAGCCTGTTCCATCGCGCGGCGACCTTGGGCATCGCGCCACTGGTTGAGCGGGCCGCCTTCACGAATGGAGCGACGCACGGCGGCCTTCGGCGCGTGCCATGCGAGGTAGGCGAGGCGACCGAGCCCGAGACGAGCGGCGAGGCTGCGGGGCGCGGAAGGTGAGGCGGAGCTCATGGGGCCGGCACGGCGCGGAATATTTTTTCGAAGGACGCGTCGTCCATGGTGCGACAGGTCGCATAAGGCTTGGCCTGAATACCGCGCAGCCAGCGTCCCGCGCGCTCGGGACCGACCGCGCGCGCCAGCAACTGAAATGAACTGCCGCCGAGCGCCGGTGAAAGATCGGGCGCCAGGCGTCGCCACAACCCCAGCATGCGCTCCGCAAATTCCGGGGAGAAATCGCGCGGCAAACGGCGCCAGGCGACGAACGCGACTTCGCCCACCAGCCGGCGCGCGCGGGCGGCGTCGGGCGTCGGGGGACAGTGGCGGGCAAATGCCTCCATCACGGCGAGCGAAGCCACGCCGAGTTTTTCCCAGTGATTGGTGAGGCGGACACCGGGGTGGGAGCCGACGATCGTGTGCGCGCCGGGGACGCGGACCGCGTGGCCGGCGCGCACCGCCGCGTTGTGATAGAACCAGATTTCAGCGACACTGTTGTAGTGGGGCGACGGTGGGAAGAACGCGTGGTCCACTGCCTGCCGCAGCCACTCCGTCCGAAAGATCGGCGAATGCGGGGGCGGCTGGACGACGATGCAGAATTCCGTGGCATCAGCCGTGTCGCGTGCGGGCGCATCAGGCACGGGTCGCAGCGCATCGTAGTCGCCGGAGATTTCGCAGCGCGCCGTGTCGCTATAGCTGATGTCCGCGGGGGCCGCATCCATCGCCGCCAGCTGCCGCCGGAATTTCTCCGCGCTGACAAGATCGTCGGAGTCGAGGAACAGCACGTTGCGGCCAGTCGCGCGCTGGAACCCGGCGAGCCGCGCGAACAGCAGGCCGTGGTTTTCCTGGCGCACGAGCACGCTCGGCGTGAAGCCGAGGCGCGCGAGCGTTTCGGCGGTGGGCGGATTCGAGCCATCGTCCACTATGATCGTCTCGACATTCAAGCCGGTGGAGGCGCGTCGGACACTTTCCAGCGTGTAACGAATGAAATCACCGCGATTGAACACGGGGATGATGACGGAAAGATCGGGCGCGTTCATGGCGTCCTCGTGGAGAGCGGCGTCGGAGCCGCCCGCGCGAGATAGAGGCGGAACGTTTCGTTCTCGTAGGCGAGGGTGAATATTCTGGGGTCGGGTCGCAGCTCGGGATACTCGTGGGTCAGCACCATCAGATCGAGCCGCGGAAGCGGTCCGCGGGAGAGCCGGAGGTTTTGTTCGAAGGCATCGCCGAGCCGGTCGCGCTCGCGTGCCGTGATGATCAGCTCCCAGCAGTCGAGCGGAGACGTGGCGGCGATCCGAGCGCGTTCCGTGGCAGTGTAGTCTGCGAGCGGCGCCGAGGTATAGATCCGGCTTGCCTGATAGCGATCACCGCAGAGCCAGTTGACGGTGTTGCTGACGGTAGGCTCCGTCAGCCAGTGCAGGTAGCCCGCGCGATCGAGTTGATTGAACTGCGCGAAGAGCACGAGACGCTGTTGCAGTTCCGCCTCGGGCAGGGCGGAGACGAAGATGTGCGGGAGAAACGCATAACCATCGCGAAAGGTCGTCCACCACGAGTAGAGTTCATTGTCGGCCGTCGCGAGCGCGCGCGCGCCCGTGTAGCGCGGCTGGGCGAGTTCGCGTCCGAGCAGTCTCCAGTCGGCACGATAATTATGCGCCCACGCGGGATTCGTGGTCGCCGGGGCGCGGGGAACGCTGACGTTTCCCGCGTGGATTTTCGCCAGGCCCCACGCTGGAGAAAGCGTGAGAAGCATCAGAGCGGCGGCGCCGAATCCGGCGCCCGGCAGCGCTGTGCGAAACCGCGAAGCGAGCCGGGCGAGCACCACGGCGCCCGTCACCCCGAGACCGGCGAGCGCGCCCCACGCCAGCAGCAGGTGCGCGACGTCGCGAAAGTGATAGAGCTGGACGCCTTTTCCCGTCAGCGCCACGAAGGCCGGCAGAGCGATGAGGCCGCAGATTTGGAGCAACGCGATCGCGATCACCGTCCGTAGATTGGCCGCATTTTCTCCGCCAAAGCGTCGCAGCAGCCCCCAGGCTAACCACGGCAGGAGCATCGTCCACAGCACGAAGCGGAGAGGGAAATATCCCAGAACGACGCGGAAGAGTTCGACCGCGCGCGACCGCTCGACGGCGAAGACCCCATAGCGAACCTGGATGTCCGGAAGATCATGCAGCCGCGAATAGACGAACGGCGAAGCCATCAGGAGAAAAACGCCCAGCCCCCAAAATAGGGGTGGTGCGATCTCGCCCAGGCGAAAGGCGGGCGCCCGAAAAGCGACCATGAGGGCGATCGCGACTGACGCCAGTCCCAGCGCCGCGAACGCGTAGAGGTCGCTTTGCAACACGACCGCCATCCAGATTGCCGTCACCAACCACCAGCGCGTGCCGATCCGCGGGCCGTGGCGCGCAAATTGGATTAACTGGCCCACGGCGCCAAGCACGTAGAGGTCGCTGACGAAAGTCCGGGGAAACCGCATTTCCCACGTCCCCAGAAAGGCGACGAAAAAGGGCGCGCCGTGCACAAAGCGCCCGCCATATTCCAGCATGAGCGAGGCGAACCACGCGAACCCGGGTAGCGTGGCGAAAAATGCGAGCACGATGGCCACGCCCGGTTTTGATCCGGTCCGCACCAGCAGCGACGTGCCGAGTGCGAAATAAATTGCGGGGATAAAAATATCCACGAGTGCGAAACCCACCGGACCGAACAGTCTCAAAGCGAGGCCGTGAGGGAGCACTGACATCGCCGGAAATCCCACCCGGCCTTCATTCAGATTTTCGAAAGTGAAACCCTCGCCGAACCGTCCCTCGGCAAACTGTCGCGCCAGCGGAAAATAATCTCGGTCGCCAAACCCCGGCCGATACATCACCGCCAGCGCGGCATCCTCGCCGCGGTGCCAGCTCAAGGAATAATAAAATCCCATCAGACAGAGTGACAGCACCAACCCCATGGCGAAGAGTTGCCGTTCACCCTTCGTCCAAATGGTTGGAGGCTGGCTCGTCATGCGCGGAACGCGGCGAAGTTTGAAAGCGCGTGGGCAGTTGTTTCACGGCGATCGAGCCGGGTGACGCGGAAGCCCGCCGCCGTGACGAGCGCGTGGAGTTCGGCGGGTTGATGGTGGGTAAGGAAATCGTTGTCGGTTTCGAACACGAAGGCCTTCAATGACGGATTCGCGAGATGCGGGCCGAATCCGCGCAAGACGTCGAGTTCTGCGCCCTCGGCGTCGAGAATCATCGCGGTGGGCGCCGGGGCCAAGCCGCGCTCGATGACGTCGCCGGCGGTAAAGGTCGCGACCACGAATTTGTGATCGTAGGTGAAGGCGTCGCAGGGGTGCAGCGTGGACATCCCCGGGTTGCCGGAGGCGTTGGCAAAGAACGGCAGCGCGCCAGCGCGATCGCTGAGGGCGTAGGCGTGCAGATCGAGCGTCACACCATTGAGCGCGCAATTTTCGATGATGCGCGCGCCGATCGCCGGCGACGGCTCGAACGCCACGACCGTCGTGGCGGGGTGCAGGAATTTGGCCGTGATCGCGTGCAGACCGAAATTGGCGCCGACGACCCAGAGCACCGAGCCGGGCCCGAGCGCGGGACGAATCGCCTCGAGCACTTCCGACTCGTAGAATCCCTCGAGGATGACGTGCGAGTCGACGGCGTCGCCGGGCACGAGGTAAAACTGGCTGCCGTAGCGCGTGACGACACGCAATTCGCGGCGGGCCTTGGGCGACTTGAGAAAATTGTAGAGCCAAATAAAGCCGCGCCAGCCGCGGCGGCGAAAATTCGCGAGGAATCGATCGCGCCAAGCGGGCAGGGAAGAAACAACCGGCGAGAAAGAATCGGGCACGGGGAAGAATTTTTGGTCGGCTACGAGAGATTGACCGGTTCGGCGGGCAGAGGACGCGCGGGTCGGCGTTCGGCGAGCGCAAGCGCGGCGTCGACCACGGCATCCGGCATGATCTCAGTCATGCAGATCATTTGGTTGGGACAGTGCGCCCGCAGGCCGCAGGGCGAACAGTGCACGGCGCGATGGAGGTTCGTGTTGCACCCGTAACCGAATGTTTCGGGACGTGCGCGTCCGCCGAGGACAACGACCGACGGACAATCGACCGCGCGGGCGAGATGGGCCAAAAAACCCTCGAGCCCAATGAATAGCTCGCTGTTCGCGAGGATCGCCGCGGTCTCCCGCAGGCTGGTGCGGCCGCGGAGATCGCGGTCGACGGGTAGCGCGGGATCGGCGGCGCTGCCGACTTGGACGAGTTGAAAACGTCCAGCGAGCGCCCGCGCCACCGTGCCGAAGCGATCAACGCCCCATTCCTTGGTCGGATAGGGCAGCGCGGCGGTGAGACAGGTGGAGTGAATGGCGATTTGCCGCGGAAAAAGTGCGCCACGTTTTTTTTCGTCCGACGTGAGATGCAGATAGGGGCGCAGCGCGATTTCCCCCGTCAGCCCCGCGAGCCGGCACATCTCGGCCACGATGTGCCGCGGTGGGAGCACATCGCGCGACCCTTGTGCGGGGTCGGGCCGCACATAGTAGGGCTGGATCACTTCGCAACCGAGGCGGCGCAGCGCGCCGACATAGTAGTCGTCGATCGGGATAATCTGCGACGGATCGGGATTACCGCGGAAAAGTTCCGGCCGCGCGGTCATCATCGCCAGCGGCTGGCCGCGCCGGCGTGCCTCGTGGAGAACGGTGGTGCAGAGAAGATCGTCGCCCAAGCTCAGCGGGCCGAAGAGCAATGAGCGCGGCGGCTTTCCGTGGCGCACGAGCCCGCGCAACGCCGCCGTGCCGCCGCGGATTCGCCGCCATAGACTGGACGACGGCGCACTCATGCGGCGTCGCGCGGATTTCCCGTGGGGTGATTTCTCAACATTCCGTTTTGCAAATCCGCCTGTCCCTCGAATTGGCCGACGGTCCCACGCCAGCGAACATGGTGGGCGGGCGAACGCCACGCCCCGATCCGCCACCAGGCGCGGCCGGCGCGTAGCGGCACCGTCCAGCGCGCGATCGCGGGCCACGAACATTGGCCGTGAATGTGCAGCACGAGCATCCACGTGCGCATGATTCCTTCGTTCAGGCGGGCAAGGTAGGCGGGCTCGAGCCGGCTGCGGGGAATGAGATGAGTCACGCGGAGGCCGGGAAAATAGCCCACATCCCAGCCAGCGTGCAGCGCGGTGAACACGAGGTCGTTGTCACCACCCGAAGCGAGCGCCGCGCCGCGCCGATCAAAACGTTTGCGGCGGGGATCGGCGGCGACGGCCTGGAGATAAGGATCGGCGGCGGCGCGGCGCAGGCAGAGTCCGGCGCCGACGGGCGCGAACGCGGGCCATGCGACGCCGGGCCCGCCACGGCACACGAGCGGTTGGTCGCCGTGCTCATGCAACGCGAGCAACGGCCAGAACTCGCGCGTCCATGCCGCGGGTGTCTCCTCGAATTGTGGCACGACGGGACCGCCGGCGGCGCCGAGTCTTGGGTTCGCCCCGAATTGCCGCACCACCTCGCACAAATAATCGGACGCGAGCACATTGTCGTCGTCGACAAAGATGATCACCTCGCCGGTGGCTTCGGCGAGTCCGCGCAGGCGGGCGGGGGTCAGCCCGATCCGCGGCTCGACGATCCGGCGAAAACGCGGCAGCGCCGCCGTGAGGCCAGCGGGCGGCTCCCACGCGCGATCGCTGGCGTTGTCGACCAACAGAAATTCCCAGCGCGAGGCTTCAAGGGTTTGGGCGGCGAGCCCGGCGAGCGTTTGACGCAAACGCTCCGGGTGGGGATTGCGGGTCGGAAGCACCACGCTGATCGACAAGGCGGTCATGCGCTCTGACGGACGAGGGCTTGCCAGGCGAGACGTTCACCGCGGCGGCGGGCGTCATGGATCTTGAGCGGAATCGGGGCGAGCGCGCGGCGCAACCGGAATTCACGGAGGCGGCGGAGCAGCCCGCCGCGGGGTGGCGAGAAATTCGGATCGCGCAGCGAGTGGAGCAACACGGTCGAGCACGCGTGGCCTTCGATGAGCCGCAGTAAATAGGATTCCTCGACGCGACCGCGTGGCATCAGGTGAATCATCGCCAGCTCCGTGAAGACGCCGATGCTGAGTCCCAGATCAATGGCGGTGAGCGCGAGATCAAAGTCTTCGCAACCGGCGAGGTTGGCGCCGGTGCGGCCGAGAAGTTTTCGGCGCGGATCGTGGCGCACGTTTTCGGCGTAGCGACGGGCGACGTGCACGCGCGCGCACAAACCCGCGCCCGCCGGAGTGGCGGCGTAATCGAACGGCCGGCTCGACCAGTAATCCTTTTCAATGCGATGCACGGCGAGGTAACGGATGTATTCCTCGAAGCCGAACGCGGGGGCGACTTCCCATTCGGGGGTATAACTCCCGCAACCCCACACGCCGAGATCTGGCCGGGATTGGGCGAGCGCGAGGGCGCGAACGAGATAGTCCGGGGCGAGAATGTTGTCGTCGTCGACGAACACGATCACCTCCGCCTTCGCTTCATCGATTCCGCGCAGGCGCGCCGCGGTGAGGCCAAGCTCCGGTTCCGCGACCACGCGTCCGGCCGGATGCCACGCGAGATCGACCCGCGGTGCGAGCGGCTCACGCGAGGCGTTGTCGATCACGAGCAGCTCCCACCCGGTCGCCGGCATCGCCTGCACGCGGAGACCGGTCAGCGTGCGCGCCAGAAAATCCCCGCGTGGATTATGCGTGCAGATGACGACGGAGAGAAGAGGAGCGGCCATGGCGAATCAGGCGGGCGCGGGGTTGCGGACGGAGGTGGAACCCGGGCGGGTAAATCCCCAAACGAGCAGGCCCAGGATTACGGCGAGCCCGAGCGCGGTGATCATGTTCGCCGCAAACTGAAACCGGGGGCGCGGCCAGTCTGGTTGTTTGCGTTGCAGGAATTCCCGCAGCTCGCCGGCGCGAGCGGAACTGATCGGCGCGAGCGGATCGAGCCGCGGTGAGTCGGTGACGTAAAATGCGGGCGGAAAGTGAAAGTTGAGCGGAGCACCGACGCGATCCGGCAGGATCGGCCCGCGCTGAAGCTGCGAACGGAATTGCGGGCCGGGATATCCGTAACCAAAAATCGGCTCATACGGCGCCGAGGTGGAAGCGCGCCCGGGGAAGACCTGTTCATCGGGCACGGCGGCGATTTGCGCGACGGGAAGGAAGCGTTCGCCGGATTTTATCTGCCGCCACGTTTGCTGGGTTGCCGTGACGTCATAGCCGCCGAACCACAGATTACCCATTGCGCGACGGAAAGGAAGCAGGGAGAGGAAAGTGACTCCGACGAGCGCGAGTAGTGCGAGAAATTTGATCGCGGGAGAGCGAAGCCAACCGACGAGCCACTGCGTGCCGAAGCCGCAGAGCAACGCGGCGGGTAGGATGAACGCACTCGCAAAGCGGGAATTCTCATGCAGCGAGCGAAAAAACGGCAACGGTTTCAACCACGGCCAAATCAACCCACGTCCCAGCGTCACCTCCACCGCCAGCCAAATGGCGGCGAGCAGCCCGACGGCCAGCGGCAGGATTTTTTCGGCCCGCCACGTGCGCACCCAGAAAAAAAGCCCCAACGGCACCAAGCCGAGCGCCGCGGGTGAAAGGCCGGCGTCCTCCACGCCACTCCCCGCCCAACGGGGAAAGAGCGTGTCGCCGGGCACCAGACCGAGGCGTTCGAGAAAGAGCAGGGGTTGGGGCACGAAAATTTGCGCCGGCACCGAGGCCAGCGCGACGAGCCAGTGCGTGGCCGGATGGGCATAGCCGGCATCGCGGGGAAAACGCTGCATGAAGGACGCGACTGCCCAAATTTTGGCGAAGGCCACTGCTGTCATCAAAATGGTTCCGGTGACCATCACCCGCATCGCCCGGCCGGGCGGAAAGGCGCGTGAATCCGTCAGCGCCAGTCCGGCCGCGACCAGGGGCGCGGTCAGGCAAAAGGCGATGATGATCGCATAGCCGCCGCTGACAATCAGGGCTGCGCCGGTGGCAGCGAACAACGCCACGGCGATCGGTGCGCGAAGTTTGGATTGAAAGCAAAAGGGCAGGATCGCGACGAGCGGGAAAGTCGTGAACCCGAGGTGGCCCGTGAAGGCATGCACGAGAAGGAAATTATTCGCGGTGAAGACCACGGCCGCTACCACCGCAGGGCCGGCGCTCCACGCGAGTTCTTCGACGCCGAATTTTACCACGAGCAAAAAGCCCAAGCTCGCGGGCAACAGCGTGCTGAGCACAACGGCGGTCCAGGGATCGGTGAACGGCAGCAGCAGTTGCGCGAACATGAACTGCGTGTGCTGCGGATTCGGAAACGCCGGCAGCCCGCCGCCGAATGAGGGTGTCCACCATTGAAGTGAAAAGCCGTTCACCAGATAGTGCAGGTGCACGTCGATCAGGCGCGGCATGAAATACCCGAGGTCATAGCCGGCGAAGGGCCACGCGTAATGCAGCAGGCGGACGAGGGCGAAGATGAGCAGGCCGAGCGTGCCATAAGCCGAGACGCGCAGGCGCAGCGTGGTCTGCGCCGACCGATCAGGCGAGGCGGCGGCCGAATTTGCGGACGGGTTCTTCAAACAAATGAAAGCTCACGGCCGCGACGGCGATCGCGCAGGCGGTGAGCAACAAGACATGCGCCGCTTCGTTCTCGAAATACGCCCGGCCGATCAAGCGGACGAGAATCGACGGCGCGAACCAGTGCATGAAATTATGGAAAATATAGATGCCGTAACTGATTTGTCCCAGATAAACGAGCGCCCGCCAGCGCAACACCCGCGCGGCCCGGCTCGCCGAATTCTGCAGCAGATAGGCGAGCAGTGCGGCAAAGCCGACGCCCTGAAACAGCGCATCCAACACCACCCAGAACGGCGGCGTATGGTGGGTCGTCACCAAGACGGCGCCAAAAATGAGCCAGACCCAAAGTCCGATGATGATTGCCCGCAGAGTGCCAAGACGGGCGAGGGGCGCGCCCCGCTCATTTTGCCGCCACCAGGCGATCGTGGCGCCGAGTGCGAAGAAATCGAGGCAGCAGGGTAGCAGCACGTAGACATAGTCGGGCCCGCTGACGTTGAGCCAGAGCAGCGATGCCCGCGTCACCGGCCCGGCGATCAGCAGCACGCCGAACAGCACCGGCAGGCCGGACAGGGGCAGCAGCAGAACCACAAACGGCCAGATGAAATAAAACTGCTGCTCGACGGCGAGCGTCCAAAAGTGTGAAAGCAGCGACGGCCAGTTTTGGTAGTGAAATACATACTGGTTCGTCGCGAACAGCAGGTGCCACCAGATGTTCGACTGGGTGCCGGCTAGGTGCAGGGCATAGGTCACGGTCAGGCAGGCGAAGTAAAGCGGCCAAAGGCGAAACACACGGCGGACGAAAAACCGGCGCAACTCGCGGCCCGGCGTGATCATGCCCGTGTCGATTTTTTGCCGCGCCCGTAGCAGCAGTTGGGTGATGAGGAATCCGCTCAGCACAAAAAAGAGGCGGACACCCATCGCCCCCCATTCGGCAAACTTCGCCAACGTTGGCGAAAAATGCGCAATCATGACGGCGCCGACGGCGAGGGCCCGCAAGCCGTCCAGTTCCGGGGCGTAGAAGCCGGTGGAACGGGTGGACTCGGCGGCAGGCGGCATCAAGGCAGGGTGGTCACTTCGACGGCCAGCGGCGCCGGCGGGCGCTGGCGGAGTCGCTGGAGTGCTGCCAGCACGTGGGCCGGCTGGATCGCGGTCATGCATTGGTGCTGGAAGTCACACGAATTCCACCGCCAGCACGGCGAACAGGGCAGCGCGGTGAAAAGATTCTCGTTGCAGAGGTAGCCGCTCTGCCGGGGATGTTCGCGGCCGCCGTAGACGATGACCGCAGGACATTCCGCGACGCGTGCGAGATGCATCAGGAAACCGACGAGGCCGACGAAGGCGGAGGCCTGGGCGAGAACCGCGGCGGTTTCCCGGATCGATTTTTTGCCGCGGAGATCCTCGGCGCCACGTAACAGCGGATCGCTGGGTAATCCGATTTGCACCACGCGATGAGTCGGCACGAGGGCATCCACCACCGCTTGAAAACGCTCCGGCAGCCATTCCTTGTTGCCGATCGCTAGCGAGGCAGAGCGACGCGAGGACTGCATCACGATGCAGCCCGCGAACGATTGCGCGGCAGCGCGCTCGGCCTCCGTCAACCACAGCCATGGGCGCAGTTCGATTTGTCCGCTGATCCCGCAGAGCCGGCACATCTCGGCGATGATGTGGCGCGGCGGCGGCACATCGATGTCCGGCGGGCGCTGCTCATGGATGTAACTCGTCGGCGACGCGCGCACGCCGATGCGCGGCAGGAAGGCGAGCTTGCTGTGCTCGATGGTCTTGACGGCATCGACGTCGGGCGAATGCAGGAAAAATTCCGGCCGGTTGGTTAACGCGCACAGGCCGGTTTCGCCGCGCCGGCGGAGTTCGTGCAGCGGCGCGGAGAACAGCAATTCGTCGCCGATGCCGTTGCCGCCGAAATAAACCGCATGCTGGATGCCGCGGAATTCTGCGCGCACCGCGCGATCCTGGCGCCACCAGTAAAGATTGCGCCACAGTCGGCGGGGCCAGCTGGCAGTTTCAACCATGCGCGGGCGCGGCGAGTTTCTCCACGACGATTTCCCAGGAGTAAATGTCGACAAGCGGATTCTCGTGAAGCACGCGATGCGGCCCGCCCAGTTGGGTGAGTTCGCGTTTGACGAACGCCAGCGAGAAGTCGGCGTAAACGTGGTGCAGGTTGCGCTGGAGATTATTCGCCGCGCAATATTGCCGGTAGACCGGCTCGTCGGGACAAAAAATAATCAGGCGGCCGCCGGGCTTCAGCACGCGCAACCATTCGGCGAGCGCGCCGCGCACATCGGGAAAGTCCTCCAGCAAATGCGAGGTGAAGATGAAATCGAGCACGCCATCGGCGAACCAGACCAGTTTCGTGGCGTCGCCACCAAGCTGGACGGGCAGCTTGCCGACATCGGAGTAGGGCTGCGGCATGTCCATGCCGATCGCATGCGCCACGATTGGATCGCCGCCGAAGCCGAGGTCGAGTCCGTAGCCGCTGCAAAACGGCGCGAGGCGCGCGCGGCATTTCGAGGTTTCACTGGGTGGCGGCGGCGGGGGCGGCGGCCCGCGCTGAATGCGGTGAAAGGCGCCGCGCGCCAGCGGCGCGAGCCCGAACGGGCGGAGCAGATTGCGCCCGATGCGGACAAAGAAATTGGGATTTTCGCTCATGGCGGGATTCCGGGGCGAGGAGGACGAAGCGGAGTTCCGGCCGGGATGCGCTGCACCATCGACAGCCCACAGTCGCGATCGATCGTGATGACGGGGTGGCCGGCGAGGCGCAGTTCGTCGACGAAGCGGGGCACGCCCATGTCGGGACGGTTGGGCCCGTGGATTTCCCACGTGGTGTCGTGAAACACCGCGATGCCGAACGGGTGCAGGAACGGCGAGAACAGCTCCCAGTCCCGCTTCACGCCCTCGTAGGAATGATCGCCGTCGATCAGGAGAAAGTCGATCGGCCGGGTCCAGTCGCGCGCGGCATCTCCCGAGGTTTTCCGCACAATCGTGACGTAGTTTTCGAGGCCGAAGCGTTGGAGGTTGCCTTGCAGGATCGGCAGCGATTCGACCGCGTCGATGTCGTTCCACTGCGTCGGCAAGTGGGGATCGATGGCGTAAAGGTGGCCGTGAAAATGTTCCCGCAACGCGAGGCCGACATGGCAGGTCGACCAGCCCTGGGCCGATCCGATTTCGACGCAGACTTCCGGTTTCATGGAACGCACAATCCCGTGCAACAACCACGCGGAGTCGCCCATGCCGGTATTGAAACCACGGGTGGCGAGTCCGTAGCGGAGCCGCATCATGCGGAACTGATGGCGCAGTTGGCGGTTTTTCCAGATGAGTTGCTTGAGGAGATTGGTGGCCATGAGGAAAAGTGACGAGGACTCAGGGTGCGGGCGAATCAGTCCAGTGGGCTTGGAGGCGCAATCCGCCGCCGGGAATTTGCACGGCGCCGGCGGATGTGCCCGGGCCGGGATTGACATCGATGGTGCCGCAGCCCGGGAGATAGTCCAATCCGGTCACATCGCCCGAACGTGCGCCGCAATCCAGCGAGTAACGGCCCGGCCCCAGCGGCAGATCGTCGATTAGAAAATCGATCCAGCCCTCGTGATGGGCGGGGTAGGTGCGGCGCTGCCCTGCGAAGTCACTGTCGTAGGTTGCGAGCCGCGTGCCATCCGGGGTGCAGAACGCGAGGCCGAACGCCACGCCTTCGACGGCGGCGCGCGTGCGAAATTGGAGACGGACCTGGAACGGCTGCCGATGCGTCACCGGTAGTCCGTCATTGATGCGCAGCGACCGAATGAGGAAACGGCCGGCGAGCCGCTCGGTGCTGCCCAAGTTTTCGAAATCGTAGTCGCTGCGCGTCTGCTCCGACTGGCTGCGCACGTAGTCGAGCACGACCGCGGCGGCGGGGCCGGTCGTGCGCAGGCGGCCTTCGGTGAGCCACACGGCCTTGTTGCAGAGGCCGGTCACGCTGCCGAGATTGTGGCTGACGAACAAAACCGTGCGGCTGCCCTCCGACGCGATCGCGCTGATCTTGCCGAGGCATTTTTTTTGGAACGCGTAGTCGCCGACGGCCAGCACTTCGTCGACCACCAGCACTTCCGGCTCGAGATGCGCCGCCACGGCGAAGGCGAGGCGCACATACATGCCACTGGAATAATGCTTCACCGGCGTGTCGAGAAATTGCTCCACCTCGGCGAAAGCAACGATCTCGTCGAATTTCCGGCGGATCTCGGCGCGGCGCATGCCGAGGATCGCGCCGTTGAGGAAGATATTTTCGCGGCCGGAAAGCTCGGGATGAAATCCGGTGCCGACCTCAAGCAGCGAAGCGACGCGGCCGCGGATGCTGACGCGACCCTCCGTGGGCTCGGTGATACGGGAGAGAATTTTCAGCAGCGTCGATTTGCCCGCGCCGTTGCGGCCGATGATGCCGACGACCTCGCCGCGCTGAACCTCGAAGGAGAGATCGCGCAACGCCCAGAAGTCCTCCTTGGTGGATCGGCGGGCTTCGTTCTGGCGCAACAGCGCAGACCAAATTCCCTTCACGCCGTGCGCGAGGGTGTCCCGCAACGTGTCCTGCTGGCCCGCGTGGCCAATCACGTAGCGTTTCGAAAGGTGCTCGACGGCGATGACAGGAAGTTCGGCCATGACTAGATCACGTCGGCAAACTGGCGCTCGACCTTGCGGAAATACCAGAGTCCGGTGCCGAGCAGCCCGACGGTGACGAGGAGCGAGATGACGAGGCTGGTGGCGTTGAAGTCGGTTTCGCCCCGTAGCAGGCACCAGCGAAAACCGTCGACCACGCTCGTGAGTGGATTCAGCGCGAGCAGGTCGCGCCAGTTGGGCAGAAAATCGGTCCGGTAACCCACGGGCGTTACGAACACGCCGACCTGCAGCAGGAACGGCGTGATAAAACGGAAGTCACGGAATTTCACCGTCAGCGCGGTGATCCACAGCCCCGCGCCCAACGCGATCAGCAGCGCACCGAGGATGAACAGCGGCAGCAGCAGCAGTCGCCAGGACGGAGGGATGCCCGCGAGCGCGAACGCCGGCACCGCGAGCACGAGCATGATCGCGAGATCGACGAGGGCGACCGCGAGCGCCGACAGCGGCATCAGCAAGCGCGGAAAATAAACCTTCGAGATCAAATGTGAGTTGCCGACGAGACTGTTGCCGGCGCCGCTAAAGGCGGACGAGAAAAGCTGCCAGGGCAGCAAACCGGCGAGCACGAGCAGCGGGTAAGGAATGCCGCCCGCGGGCATCTTCGCGAGTTTGCCGAAGACAAATGCCAGCAGAAAGGTCTGCGTGACCGGCTGGATCACGGCCCACGCCACGCCGAGTGCCGCCTGCTTGTAGCGGACCTTGATGTCCCGCCAGGCGAGGAAGAGGAGCAGCTCGCGATAATGCCAGAGGTTGCGCCAGTAGTGTGATTCCGAACGACCGGCCTCAAGCACCACGACGTCCGAACCGGACGCAGGCGTGGAAACGTCAGTCATGATTGGCGGCAGAAAAGGAGGGAGGAAGTGAAATGGGCAGGTTCACAGCTGGAGCAACGTGGCGAGGCGCGCCTTGAACGGCGAATAAGAAAATTCCTGGGCGCGCTGGAGGATCGCGGCCTCGTTCCACGGGCGTTGCAGTGCTTCGACCGACGCGCGGGCGATTCCGGGGATGTCGCCATACTCGACGAGCACGCCGGTTTCGTCGGTGATGACCTCGGGAATCCCGCCAGCGCGCGCGCCAAGGCAGGGGCGGCCGTGGGCCATCGCTTCCAGAAACACGAGGCCGAAACCCTCCTTCTTGCTCGGCAGCGCAAAGAGCCGGCAGGTCCGCAACTCCACTGCCAGCCGCCGGTCGGGCACGAAACCGAGGAATTCCACGGCCTTCGTCAACCCCAGCTTGTGACGCAAGGTTTGCAACCGCGGCAGGTCGTCGCCGCGCCCCACGATTCGCAAAATGGCGCCGGGCACGGCGGCGCGAATCGCCGGCATCGCCTCGATGACGTGTTGCACGCCTTTGTAGCGGTCGGAGTAAGTGAGGCGGGTGACCACGAGAATCACCGGCGGACATGTGGCGAGCGGCGTGCCGCCACTCACCTCGAACGACGGCGCCAGCGCGTTGTGCAGCACCACCGCGCGGCCGGCAGGCAGCGGGCAATACTTGAGGAGTTCACCGCGCGTGTAATCGCTGACGCAAAAGATTTTTTCCGCACCGCGCAGGGCGATCCGCTCGGCGAGAGTGAAGGGCCGCCAGACTTCGATGCCGTGCGCCACGAGAAAATAACGGAGCCGGGGATTGAGCTTCTTCGCGAGCCACGCGACGGGAAGCTGCGCCACATGGCCGCAGACAATGCGATCGCAGCCGCGACTCATCCGCAGCGCCGCACGAATGAAACGCGATTTGTGGCGGCTGCACACATACCAGTCGTCGAGCCCGCCCGGCGCGCTGCGCCGCAAATCGCTGGAGTCGATCGCCGAGTCGTTAAGCGCCAGCAGGCGGACCCCGTGGCCGGGCTGCCCGAGTTCGCAGAGGGCTTGAAGATAAATCTGCAGGATGCGCGGAATGCCGCCTTCCGAGGCGAAGATTTCCGGGGCGAGCAGCAGGGTCCGCGACGTGATTTCTTTTTTCGGCGGAAGGGACAGTGGGGCGAAAGCCGACGTCCGCGGGGCCGCCGCGGTCGAAATCGCCGCGACGGGAGAAGGGGAGGGCGGAAGGGGTGTGCGGCGGTTGGTGAAGGCGATCAGCACGGCGAGGCTCCACACCCGCGACCACTCGCGTGTGTCGTCACCGGTGAGGAAACCGCGCCAGAGTTTTTGCACCTCGTCGCGGGCGAAGAGCCGGCTGTGGTCGATGCTGTTGTCGGCGAACGTCTCCTCAAGAAAGGGCCGGAGCTCGCGTTTCATCCAGATCGGAAATGGGAGGGTGAAGCCCTGTTTCTTTCGATCGAGGAGGCCGGGCGGCAGCAGATCGCGGACGGCATCGCGCAGCGGCATCTTCGGGCGCGCGGGATCGCCTTTGAATGCGGACGGCTGGTGCCAGAGCCACTCGATCAGCGGCCGATCGACGAAGGGCACGCGGAGTTCGAGCGAATGGCGCATGCTCATCACATCGCTGTCGCGCAGCAGCACGTCCGCCATATAGGTGCGCAATTCCCAGGCGCTGATCGTTTCAAACACCCCGGCGTTTGCCAGATCGGCGGAGAGTTCGCCGAGTTCGGGATGGAACGGCGCCCGGCCGCTCAGGGAGGCGCGCGCCTCCGCGCTGAGCAACGCGTGGCGCGCGGGCTCGGCGAAGACCCGCCGGTGCAGCGCGCCAAGCTCGTGCAGGGTGCGCGCGTGCTGGAGGAAATCCGCGAGTTTGCGGTGACGCGTGTCGCCGCGGTGCAGGCGGTCCACGATCCCGCGGCGTAGCCGCGCCGGCAACTGGCGCCACGCCGGCAGCCAGCGCGCCAGCCGTGGCAGGTCGCGGAACGACGGATAGCCGCCGAACAGTTCGTCACCGCCGAGGCCAGACAGCGCGACCGTAACGCCGCCGGCCCGCGCCGCCCGGCTCGCATAATAGGTGTTGAGGCCATCGCCCGTCGGTTGATCGAGGGCCGCGAGAAGTTTTTCGGCGTCCCGCGAGATTTCCTCACCCGTCAGAACCACCGTGTGATGATCGGTGCCGAAGTGCTGGGCCGTGGCGGCGGCATTGGCCGCTTCCGAGTAACCCGCTTCGGCAAAGTCGATCGAGAACGTCCGGAGCCGCGCGCCGGTCACGCGCGTCATCAGTCCGACGACGACCGCCGAGTCGAGTCCGCCGGAGAGAAAGGCACCGACGGGCACGTCGGCGACGACATGGGCGCGAATCGAATCCTCGAGTCGCGCGCGCAGCTCGAGCGTGAATTCCTCGCGCGTCGCGCAGGGCTTGGTGTCGCGGGGAATCGTGCGATAGCTCCACGCGGAGCGCACCTCGAGGCGCCCGTCGCGGAAGGTCGCGCATTCGCCAGGCCGCAAGCTGAAGACGTCGCGATAGATGGTGCGCGGCGCCGGCACGGCGAACCACGCGAGATAATCCCCGACCGACAGCGGATCGATTTCGGGGGTGACGAAACCGGAGGCGACGAGGGCGTTGAGTTCGGACGCGAAGAGCAGCCGGGCGCCGTCGTGATGGTAATAGAGCGGCTTGATGCCAAACGGATCGCGGGCGACGAATAGCGATTGCTCCCGCGCGTCCCAGACCGCGAAGGCGAACATGCCCCGCAATCGTGCAAGGCAGCGTTCGCCCCAGCGCGCAAAGGCGGCGAGCAGCACTTCGGTGTCGCAGTTCGTGCGAAACGACCAGCCGCCGCCCGCAAGTTCGTCGCGCAGCGCGCGGAAATTATAGATCGCCCCGTTAAAAATCAGCGTGTGCCGCCCATCGGGAGAAGTCATCGGCTGATGGCCATGAGCCGGATCGAAAATCGCCAGGCGCCGCATGCCGAGCGTGGCGCTGCCACGCGTCTCGAGTCCCGCGTCATCGGGGCCGCGATGCAGCATCGTCTCGCACATCCGGCCAACCGCGCCACTGCGTTCGGCGGGGGCGAGACGAGGGTCAATTAATCCTGCGATGCCACACATGGGTCCGTCGGTTTTTGTAAAAGCTTCGCCCCGTCACTGAAGCGAATGCAGTGACAAAACCGGTTGATTTCAGGGGCCGTAACAGAGAAATAAAGCTGGGGATTAACCCCCACAGCAGCCAGTCCGACGCAACGCCTTGACCTTGGCAATGCCGTTGATGACTCGCGGTTTCAGGCGCAAATCGACCGGGCCAGCTCGTGGGATTTTTCGACCGAGAAAAGCTTTTCCACGAGCATCAAACCAAAGTCGAGAGCCGTGCCGGCGCCACGCGAGGTAATCAAGCGTCCATCGACGACGACGCGCTCGTTTGCCAGCAGCGTGGGCAACTCGCCGGCCACTGAACTGTGCGCCGTGAAACGGCGGCCCGCGAGCAAGCCGGCGTCGTGCAACACGGTCGGCGCTGCGCAAATGGCGGCGAGCCATCGGCCGGCATGGCTTTGCTGCAGCACCAGCTGGCGCACGCGCGCGTCGGCGCGAAGGTGCTTCACTCCGGGACCGCCCGGCAGGAAAACACCGTCGAATTCACGCGCGGCCGTGAGGACCGCCGCGAGGGTCGTGTCGGCGTGCATCGTCAGGCCGCTGCGACCGGTGACGTGAATGCCTTCGACCAGCGCGGCGATCGTGACCTCCGCGCCGACTCGCCGCAGCAGGTCAATGGGCGTGGTGGCCTCAATTTCCTCAAACCCTTCCGCGAGGATTGCGAGAATCGTGGGCATGGTGTGAGTTGAGCACGCATGACCGCCCAAGCACACGGAAATATTTCAGGAAAACGACTGGTGATTTTCGGCTGCGGTTACGTCGGCGGCGAACTTGCCCAGGAGGCCATCGCGCGGGGATTGCGCGTGACCGCACTCACCCGCAACGAAGCCAAGGCGGTCGCGCTGCGTGCGGCGGGGATTGAAGTCATCGTCGCGGATTTGGCGACGCACGACTGGCATCGACGCATCGCGGGCGGCGCGGATTTCGTGGTGAACTGCGTGAGTTCCGGCGGCGCCGGGTTGGAGGGCTATCGCCGCAGCTATGTGCAGGGAATGGACTCAATTTTAGCGTGGGGGAAAAACCGCGGCGCGGCCGGCACCTTGGTCTATACCAGCAGCACCTCGGTTTATCCGCAGGATGGCGGCGTGCGCGTCGACGAGAGCGCGGCGACGGCCGCCGCGCCGGAGCGAGGGCAGATTTTACTCGAAGCGGAAGCGAGGTTGCGCACCAGCGAGGGCGCCAGCGCGCGATGGTTCGTGCTGCGACTGGCGGGAATCTACGGCCCGGGCCGGCACAGTTTATTGGACCACGTCCGGAGTGGTGAAATCACCGGCCGGGGCGAACACCGCCTCAATTTGATCGAGCGCGATGATCTCTGTGCGGCGGTCTGGCTGGCGCTGGGCGCGCCCGCAACGATGGCCGACGAAATCTTCAATGTCGCGGACGATGGCGCGGCGCGAAAATCCGAGATCGCGGCGTGGCTTGCCCAGCGCCTGGGGCTGCCGGCGCCCCGCTCCCGCGGCGAGCCCGCCACCGGGCGCCGCGCGGCCGCGCCGGTTCGCATCGTGACCAGTTAAAAATACAAAACGGCGCTGGGCTGGCGGCCGGCGTGCCCGACCTTTCGCGAAGGCTACGAAAAAATCTTATCGCGTTAGCTCGGCTCGTTTCGCTCAAATCGTTCCTCGCACTCAAACCCTCAACCACGATTTACCCATGGCCGGTGTAGGCAAACTTCTCAAACAGGCGCAAAAAATGCAGCGCGGCATCGAAGCGCTTCAGTCCCAGCTCGAATCCAAGGAGATCGAGGTCACGAGCGGGGGCGGCGCGGTCAAACTCAAGGTCAACGGCGCCGGCAAATTCCTCGCGCTCACGCTCGACCCGGAATTTTTGAAGGAAGACCCGAAAATTGTCGGCGACACCGTGCTCGCGGCGGTGCAGGACGCGGCGAAGCAGGCCAAGGAATACAACGACGCCGAGATGCAGAAAGTCACCTCGGCGTTCCAAATGCCCGGTTTCATGTAATTTCGATTTTCGATTCCCGGATTCAAAATCGGAAATGCGATGACGCCGGCGTTCGAAAAGCTCCAAAAGCACCTGAAGCAACTGCCGGGCCTCGGCTTCCGTTCGTCCGAACGGATCGCGCTGCATTTGCTCGTGGAGAAACCGGAGCAGTTGCCGGCGCTGGTCGGCGCGCTCGAGGAGGCGGCCCGCGCGGTGCGGCGCTGCCCGCGGTGCGGCAATCTCGCGGAGGGCGATCTCTGCGGCCTGTGCGCCGACGAGCGCCGCGATCGAGCGGTCGTTTGCGTGGTGGAGCACGTGCCCGATCTCGTCGCCATCGAGCGCAGCGGAGCCTATCGCGGATCCTATCACGTGCTGCACGGCAAGCTATCGCCGATTCACGGGATCGGTCCGGAGCAGTTGAACCTCCCGTCGCTGCGCGCCCGCGTCGAGTCCGGGGAGGTCGGCGAGCTGATTCTCGCGCTGTCGAATGACGTCGAAGGCGAGGCGACCTGTCACTATCTCACGGAGCATCTGCCCGGTGGCCGCGAGGTGACGATCACGCGCATTGGTTTTGGGCTGCCGAGCGGCGGCGGGGTGCTTTATGCCGATTCGGTGACGCTCAAAAGCGCCCTCGATGGCCGCCGTCGTTTTCAGTAGCGCGCCGGGCGTGAAGATTTTTCGTTGTCACCGTCGGAGGAGCGCGCAACAACTGCGGCCCTTCAGATTGCGGGCGTAGTATAACGGCGATTATGCTTGTTACCTGCTAAAAAATATTAATTATACCCGTTTGTTATACCCATGATTCAGACTAACCAACAAAAAACGGGGGCAAGAGCGGTCTGGGAAAAAATGAGCCTGCAAGGTCTTTACCGGAATACGTCGAGTGGCGTTTTCTATTCCCGCTATCGTATGAACGGAACTAGGACTTTTCGAAGTTTGAAGACGGACGTGCTCACCATCGCAAAGCTGAGGCACGCAGATACGCAGCGCGCCGTCGAGGGCGGGCGACAGGCTGGCGATACCATCAACGCAGATTTCCGAAACATGGGCGCGCTCGCGGTTGAGTTGAAGCGCCGCATTGACGAGGGGACTATTGAGGAAGCAACTCGCGTAAATTATCGAAACTGGATTGCACGACTGGATAAATGCTGGCCGGGAGATTTCGCCACTACGCCGGTTCGCTCGGTGAATCTGGACTTCATCATCAAATTGCGGAATCACCTGGCGGGAAAGGCGACGTTCAAAATTACGAACACGAGCCGCAGTAGGCACGGCTACCGGCCCGCAGTCGTGAACCAAACGCTGACGGCTCTGCGCCTGCTCCTAAAGGTTGCAAAAGAGAAGAGCGTGATAAGCGAAAACCCATTTGATACGCGGGGCGCATTGCGCGAATCAGTATATCTGGAGAAGAGGAGTCGCAGGCCGCAGCTTCCAAGTCGGGCCGACATGGAACGCATTTTTGATGAGATGGGTAGGGTTCACGATGCTGAAAGATTCGAGGTCGGTCGTCGTGCATTCTTGCAAGGGCAGGCGCGTGACGCGTCCCAGCATGCCCGCTTTCTCGCGTTCTCTGGAATGCGCTTGGAGGAGGCTAACAGCTCCGTGATTGCCGATGACCTCGGGGACACGTTCAGGGTTCGCGGCACTAAGACCGCCTCGTCGGATCGCGTGGTTCCTGTTACTCCAGCTTTTCGGGCACTTATTGCTGAGATTAAGACGGACCGAATAGCAGGAAAATTTCTCAACGTGAAGTCATCGCGTCAGGCACTGGGACGTTCCTGCGAACGGCTGGGGCTTGCGAAGATTCGTCACCACGATCTCAGGCATTATTTTGTTACGGTTTGCATTGAGAACGGCGTTGACATTCCGACTGTTGCTGCGTGGGTCGGTCACGCCGACGGCGGCGCACTCTTGATGAAGACTTATTCCCACTTGCGACAGGAACATAGCATAGCCGCTGCGAAGACCGTTAACTTTAGCTCGCCGGTCGGCAGCGGCGTTCAATCGAACGTCGGGTAACCAGGATGCTTCGGGTGCCCGGGACCCGGTCGAGTCGGCCTCGGGCGAGATCGCGGTAGAGCGTCGACCGGGAGATATTGCCGAGCATGCGCCGGGCGGTTTTTTCATCGTAAGCCTCGGGGACCGCGCCGGAATCGGACTGCTCTGGTCGCGTGGACTCGCCTTCGAGTCCGGCGCCACAGCGAACGACGAATGCCGTCGCTTCTTCGCGGGTTTCGGCATCGAAAAACATCCGACGAACTGCGCTGCCGACAACGTAAACGGCTGAAAAAGTTTTTAGAACGTCGCTCACGGCTTGCAGGAAGTAAAAGGTTTGCTGCGTCTCGGTTTCCGGGGAGTCGTGGGCACCTGACCGTTACAAATCCGAACGAGAACCTCCAATCGTCCCCCAGATTGCGTGGCTGCGTTGATAGCCGCGGCCATCTCCTGCGTCATCTTTGATGTCGGGTAACGGGTGTCGCGTGCGTGTTCTTTCATATTCATTTTGTGGCGGTGATTGGAGTAGCCGTGCTTTTGATCGTATAGACCCGCATTTCGCTGCCCCGTTTATAGGAGATCCACTCCGTTCTTTGGCTGATGAGCCTCTGAAGGCCGCGACCGAGTGCCAAATAAGGCCGTTGCGTGGGTAGCACGGCTTTCGCAGTGTCCCGAATCACGTCCGTCCCCGAAAATTCAGAATACAACTGGAGGGCACTGCCCGACCAATCGGGTTTTGCATCACTTCGGAAGTGATATTCGCGCCACATATTGAGCAATTCGTGGATTCCGCTCGAATCACTTGAGTCCTTGGCGGTCGCCAAGAGTTCAGGATCGTGCCACGAGTCGTGCCCGAATCGGGCGACTTCACTGGCCCTTGTCATGAGAGTCTTGGGAGTCTGAAAATCGGCGAGATAGTCCGCGAGACAAGGGAGTTCGGCGGCTGCTTTGTCGTCTGCACCTACGAATGAGGTCTGAGATACTCTCGCTCTCAGGATAACAATTTTGTCGAGCATAGCTCCTTCTGGCCGAGGCAGCATCTCGATCGAAGTGGGGTCATCGTTCAGAGTTACGACTAGCCGCCCGTTGAATCTGTGGGTAACCGCTTTTCTAAACTTGGCGTGAAATTCTTGGGACGGGTTCGCGACGATCTTTTTCACCATCTCTGAATATGCCGCGTGACGACGCGGATCGGATGCCGCAACGGCGTCGTCAACCGCCCAGACTGCGGAAAAGAACAACGACTCGTTGAAATTTGTCATTCCGAGCACGTATCCGGTCGCTTCTTGAAAGCCTCCCACGAGTCCCCCGACGACCCGCTGCGACAAAAACGTTTTGCCCGAACTTGGCGGCCCGGCCACGAAAAGTGCTTGGCCTTTCCGTGGCTTGCCGGCGGCAGCATTTTTGTAGAAGTGTGCGAGCCACGATAGAAAGACATCGCGTTGGTCTGAGGCAAACAGGCCTTCGAGGTAGCCTGCGAGCCACGGAAACCCGTCTCCCCAGCTACGCGTGATCCCGGTTCTTTGAAGTGTTTTGGCCCGCGCGATGTTGAGGTAGTCGTGCCCTCCGTCTTTGACGACGGTATCTTTCATGAAAAGGCACGGGAACGCGCCATCAACTCGGTGACGGGTTTCGATGGTTGTGAGAGCTTCGGTAAGTTCGCTTGGCTGACCCCCACGACACTCGTTTGAGAGTCGGTGGACGACTCCCAAGACTCTTTTCATTGATTCTGTATTGATGTCGCGCCAAGGCTCGCCGTCGTCACAGCGCCAGTAGGATTTACCGTCAAAGTAGGTGCCGCCAATTGCACCGCCGATGCGTTTTTGTCGAAACTGCTTCACGAATTCGCCGCCGAGTATTTCGCCCCAGTGGAGAAACTTCGATTCGCCGGTGAACGCCTGCACGCCGAGCGTGCGGATCGTGACGCCGGTCGGGTTGTCGGCCTTGGCGTCCCAGAAACGGACGCCCTTTGCGCCATCAACAAACGGACCGAACCACCGGCCCGGCCAGCGCCTGTTTACCTCGGCTTCTACGACATCTAGAGGAATCTCTGGGCCGTCGCTGGCCCACTTCACCTTGGTTGACGCGTCGTGAAGATGCGTGAGCACCACGTGGTTCGAAACGCGTGTATCCCCGAACGGTTGACGCCAGTTTGTGCCCACTTCGTAGGGCGTGTATGGATTGGTGAGCGCACCTTCATCCAATCCTGGAAGGTGACTTCGCAGGTTCAACTCTTTCGCCAGCGCCCGTATGAACAGGGTAAATAGCTCGGGAGAGAAGACTGGGACTCGCTCCTCGAATAGCCAAAGTAGGCGCGCTTTGCCGGAAAAAGTTGTTGTGACCCAAGCCGGCGCCAGCCCAGCGGCGAACGCAAGCGTGGGAATCGCTGCTTGGATCGACGCTGCTGCGCCGTCGTAGTCGGCGACGATGCCGTGGAGAAACTTGATTTTGTTTTGCGACGAGGAGCGCAACGCGGGCTGCTCCGGCTCGGCGAGGGTGTAGAATACGTGTTCCGTCGTGGCTGCGTGACACCACTTGGTGAAGTCGGGTTTGTTCGAGAAGTGCGGGCGCGTTGAAAGTGTGGGAAGCGTCGTGACGTTCGTTTGGCACAGTTCTTTGTGGCTATGATTTTTGATGAAGAACGCGCTGACTGGGTGGACCGTGCCGAGGGGAGTCAGCGTCCCGGGTGATCCAGTAACGCTCGCTGTTGAATTTTGTTCTTCGTGAAGATTGGTAGGATTCATGAGAAACGGTCTGAAAGGTTTTCGGCTCCACGGGAAGGGTTGGTATGTATTAACGAGATTGGTCAGATGAAACCGTAGTATGGATACATTGGCTCCAGGGAGCCCGGTTTCCGGGGCACAAGGGCGTTGATTGTGCTCTCCGCGCGGTCGACCTCTAGGCACGTCAACGGTTCGTTGCCGACTGCCGTCACGGACCTGCGGGGCACGGCTGACCGATTCAGTGACAGATGACGGTTTTTGGGGCGCTAAAATTTGATGGTTAGAAAATTGAGTAGGGTAGGCCTTGCAGTCGGCAGAAGGATGGGTGGGTCTTTGACCTACCCGACATACCGTCATTCTCGCCACCCGCACGGCGTGGCACAGCGCCCACCGAGGACTCCGGCGGGTAACCAAAACTCTCGGCTTGCGACTCTAGGAACCCCGGTTTCGAGGTTTCGGGGTGCCGTGGGTATAAAGGCGGGTATAGGTCGGCGCTGCTGCCAGAGGTGTGAGCGTAATCGTGGCCCGATTATCGCTTGTTAAAAGCTCCCATTCATCAGTGACTTACGAGGGCATCGTGTATCTTAGGTCGACTTAAGCCATTGGCGCACGCTTTTCGGCCCCCCCTCCCCGGTAGCCGCGGTGGAGGGCACCCACGGGCTTTCGGTGCCGGTGGGTCTCAGAGTCTCTGTTTCCAGAGCGCAACGATCCGGAGGTTTTTCTCGGTATCGTTTTGCGTGAAAAACAATCCATTTATGGATCAGCAAGCCGTTCATTTTCTGCGACCCGGAATCTCGGAGCCCAAGGCTTCGGTCAGATATTCGGCAAACGTCGTAACTGTGCGGAATTCCGTAGATCCCCGAAGTAGGCGCACACTCGCTCAGCTATCGCCGCGCAACTGTCCGGCCATGGACAAGGAGGAAAACGCCTGCGGTGCAGTCGAACAGCGCGAGGGCGGCGGTGCGGTCGGAACGGTCGAGCGAGACGAGCAGGTCGTAACGCGGGATTGATTTGGCGGCGGTCATGGG
>JBBRLB010000075.1:0-30667 GCA_038231575.1 Opitutales bacterium
AGATGCGACGTGAAATCGCAGCCTGGCAATCTGACCGCAACCATCGCGGCGCTCCAGTAAACTGGCGCTTCACTACCAAAGATGCGCGGATCAAACTCTCTCGCCTCTATCCGAAATTATAGACGTTACGGGATACTAGCAAAGTCCTCACACGTTTCCCTTCCGCATTTCCTCCAGCGCGTAGTCGGCCGTGCGCCAGGCGAGGGCCATGATGGTGAGCGTCGGATTTTTGTCGGCGTTGGAGCAGAACGGGGCGCCATCGGTGAGGAAGACGTTGGGCACGTCCCACGTCTGGCACCACGGATTCGTGACGGATTTTTTCGGATCGTTGCCCATCATCGCGCCGCCGACTTCATGCTTCACGTTGCCGCCGGGGCGGATCGCTTTCAGCGGATCTTTGGCGGGTTGCTCGCGGACCTTGCCGCCCATCGCCTGGATCATCGTCTTGAAGGTTTCCTGCTGGTGCGCGACCTGGCGCAACTCGTGGGACGACCACTTCCAGTGGAACCGCAGCACGGGAATGCCCCATTTGTCCTTCACAGTCGGGTCGAGTTCGCAGAAGGAATCTTCGTTCGGAATCATTTCGCCGCGACCGCTGAAGTTCAGCATCGACCCGTAGTAGCGGCGCGCGTCTTCCTTGAATTGCCGGCCATAGCTCCCCTGCGTGTAGCCGTCGATGTTCGCGGTGCCCATGCCGGGCATGTGCCGGCCGCTCGCGAACTCGATGTGATAGCCCCGCGCGAAATCGAGTTTCCCCGCGAGCTGCTCTCGATACAGCCACCACGGTGAGTAAACGTGATCGCCGCCGGCACCGTCTTCGTTGTGCAGCGGGAGATTTTCCAGCAGCGGAATCTGGCCGCCGAGGCCCGCGCCCACGGTGTCCATGATATATTTGCCCAGCAGCCCACTGCTGTTCGCGAGACCGTTGGAAAAGCGCGTCGATTTTGAATTGAGCAACACGCGCACGGATTCCGCCGAGCTCGCGGCGAGCATGATGACGCGACCCTTCACGTGGCCTTCTTCGCCCGTGTGCTTGTTGACGTAGGCGATGCCCGTGGCGCGTCCGTTGCTGTCGGTCGTCACTTCGCGCACCATCGCATCGGTGAGCAGGTCGAGATTGCCCGTCGCCAACGCGGGCGGCAGGTGAACGGTCGTCGACTGGTAGTTCGCCTTGATCGAGCAGCCGCGCCCGCAGGAGGTCGCCCAGAAACACGCGGCGCGCTCGCGCATCGCCTGGGCGAGAATGCGCTGGGCCTTGGGATTTCCCGGGTGAAGTTTCTGCGGCAGGTTGTCGGCGTCCTGCTTCGCACTGAGCACGGCGCGGCGGATCGGCATGATGGGGATGCCGAGTTTTTTTGCGCGTTGCTGCGCGAGCAATTCGCCCGCGCGCGCCTTCGGTGGCGGGAGCAGACAGCCCTCCGGCGAGTCCGGCGTGTTTTCCCTGCCGGAGTTCGAACCGTAAACGCCGACGAGCATCTCGGCCTTGTCGTAATACGGCGCCATGTCCTCGTAGCTGATCGGCCAGTCGAAGCCGAGGCCGTCGCGCGAGTGCGGCTTAAAATCGTAGGGACCGTTCCGGAGTGCGATGCGGCCCCAGTGATTGGTGCGACCGCCAAGCATGCGCGCGCGCCACCACGTGAACTGCCGGTTCGGATCGGTGGAGCTTTGGGTGAACGGCTCGCCGGGGACGTCCCAGCCGCCGCCCACGGTCGAGTCGTAGAAGCCGAGCACCTTGTCGGGCGTGCCCTGGGCGCGGAGCGGCGCCATGCCGTTGGTCTGAAACATCGGCGTCTCCTTCACCGGATCGTAATTCCTTCCGGCCTCGAGCATGAGCACTTTCGCGCCGCTCATCGCGCAGGTGTAGGCCGCCTGCCCTCCGCCTGCGCCCGAGCCCACGACGATCACATCATACGTCGGCTGCGTCTTGCTCGCAGTTATGACGGGCATGGCGTGCGCTCAAGCGAGCCCGAGCTTCTTCAACACTTCCGGCGGCGGGCCTTCGAACTTGTCGAGTGGCACGTTGCCCGTGTAGCCGATGTCCTTCATGCCTTCCGGCGTCGTGTAGAATCCGCCCGAAGTGAGATCGCGGAAGCGTTTGAAGAACTGCGCGGCTTTCCGAAATTCGGGCGCGGCTTTCGGCGTGTAGCAAATATCGTCGCAGATCAGTGTCTGCTGCTTGCGGACGAGATTGGCGAAATTGTTTTTAAAGCGCTTCTGCGCCTCCGCGTCGAGCCACGCGAGGCCTTCGATGACGGTCGGCTTGTCGCTCGCCTGATCAGGATACGGCGCGCTGATCCATTCGTCGATGAACTCGTGGACGTGGAGCGCGGACGCGCTGGGCGACTTCGCATCCTCGGGAATGATTACATCGCACAACGCGGCGGCGGCGCGGCGCTGGTCGTCGTTGAACGTGAGCGGCCACAGATCGCCAGGCTTATACTCCTTCAGCAAATCAGGATCGGTGCCGTAGCCTTTGGCCGACGTGGCCGGCGCCTCGGCGGCGAGGCCCGCGCGGTTCAACACGCTGAGCGAGGCCGCGGCCGTGAGCATCCATTTGATCGCGTCGCGACGATCCATGCGGGGAGAGATGGGTGAGGTCATGTCAGAGATTTCCTTTCTTCATTTCATCGAGCAGGTGATCCGAGGAGCGCCACGCGAGCGCCATGATGGTGAGCGTGGGGTTTTTGTCGGCGTTGGAGCAGAACGCGCCGCCGTCGGTCACGAGGAGATTTTTCACATCCCACGTCTGGCACCATTGATTCACGACCGATTTCTTCGGGTCGGCGCCCATGATGGTGCCGCCGACTTCGTGGATGATATTGCCGCCGGCGTGAATGACTGTCGCGCCGTCCGCGGGCGGCGGTGAACTGTATTTGCCGCCCATTGCCGTGATGAGCTCGGCAAAGGTTTTCACCATGTGCGCGGCCTGGCCGATTTCATGTTGCGACCACTTCCAGTGGAAGCGCAGCACCGGGATGCCCCACTTGTCCTTCACCGTCGGATCAATTTCGCAGAAGGAGTCTTCGTTCGGGATCATTTCACCGCGACCCGCAAATCCGATCGTCGAGCCGTAGTAGCGGCGGGCGTCTTCCTTGAACTGCCGGCCATAACTGCCGCCGGTGAGCGCGTCGAGGCCCGCGGCCGCGCCCATGCCCGGCATGTGGCGTCCGCTTTCGAACTCAATGTGGTAGCCGCGCGCGAAGCCGAGCTTCGACGCATCCTTGTAGAGCCACCACGGCACATAAACGTGACCGCCGCCCGCGCCGTCCTCGTTGTGCAGCGGGAGATTTTCCAGCGCGGGAATCTGGCCACCGAAGCCGGCGCCCACCGTGTCCATGATATATTTGCCGACGAGACCGCTGGAATTGGCGAGGCCGTTCGGGAAACGCGCGGACTTTGAATTGAGCAGAATGCGCACCGACTCGGCCGAGCTCGCGGCAAGCGTGACGACGCGGCCCTTCACGCGGTGTTCCTGGCCGGTGGTCTTGTCGATGTAGATAACGCCCGTCGCCTTGCCGTTGTCGTCGACGGTGACCTCGCGAGTCATCGCGTTGGGGAGAATGTCGAGATTGCCCGTCGCCATCGCGGGCGGCAAATGGACGGTGGTCGATTGGTAGTTGGCGCGAATCGAGCATCCGCGTCCGCACGGCGTCGCCCAGAAGCACGCGGCGCGATCGCGCATCGACTGCGCGATGATGCGTTGGGCCCTGGGGTTTCCGGGGTGAAGTTTTTGCGGGAGATTGTCGGCGTCCTGCTTGGTGGTGAGCACGGCGCGGTGGATCGGCATGACCGGGATGCCGAGTTTCTTGGCGTGCTTCTGCGCGTAGCGTTCGCCGGCGCGCATCGCGGGCGGAGGCAGCAGGCAGCCGGCGGGGGAATCAGGCGTGTTTTCCAGTCCACAGTTTTCGCCGAACACGCCGACGAGCATCTCGGTCTTGTCATAATACGGCGCCATGTCCTCGTAACTGATCGGCCAGTCAAAGCCGAGGCCGTCGCGGGAATACGGCTTGAAATCGTAGGGACCGTTGCGGAGCGAAATGCGGCCCCAGTGGTTGGTGCGGCCACCGAGCATGCGCGCGCGCCACCATTCGAATTGGCGGCCCGGCTCCGTCGAAGCCTGCGTATAGGGCTCGCCGGGCACCTGCCAGCCGCCGTCGATCGTCGCGTCGTGAAAGCCGAATGGTTTTTCCGGCGTGCCCTGCCCGCGCAACGGCGCCTGGCCGTTGGTCTGGAACATCGGCGTCTCCTTGACCGGATCATAATTCCGGCCGGCCTCAAGCATCAGCACTTTCGCGCCGGCCATCGTCAGCGTATAGGCGGTCTGGCCGCCAGCGGCGCCGGAGCCGACGACAATCACGTCGTATTCGGGTTGGGTCTTGCTCGAAGTAATCAGGGGCATAACGAGAAAAAGGGGTGAAGCCGACGACGGACTCTGACGATCGCGCGGGCGAGAAAGCAACCCGAGTTTTAATTTATCCCGACCAATCAACCGGCGAGCACGGCGGCGACGAACGCCGCGCGCGTTTCCATGTGTGGGTTGTGACCCGAGTCGGCGATCGTGATGACATGTGCCGCGGGAAAATGCGCGTGGATGGCGGCGTGATCGCCCGGTTCGATGTAAATCGATTTGCCGCCCGCGATGAAAAGCGCCGGGCCGGCAAAGGTGTCGGTCGCTGCGAGCGGATTTCTTTCCAGCGTCGGAAGCGCAGCAGTGACGACGGGCAAATTGATGATCCAGCGCCAGCCGCCCACGGCTTCATCGCGCTCGAGATTCGTCGAAAGAAATTTCCGCATCGGGAAACTCGGCACGCGGGCCTCGAAGCGCAGCTCCGCCTCGGTGCGCGAATTGAGATCGGCGAGGTTCAGCTCGTTCATCGCCGTGAAATTCTGCCGATGCCCCGGCCAAAAATAGTCCTTCGGCGCGATGTCGACACATACGAGCCGCTCGACCCGCTCCGGATGGCGGCACCCGAGCAGCATCGCTGTCTTCCCGCCCATGCTGTGACCAATGAACGTGGCGCGCGGGAGATTGTTCGCGTCGAGCCACTCCCGCACGTCCTGCATCATCACCTCATAAGTCATCTCCACCGCGTGCGGCGATCGGCCGTGATTGCGCAGGTCGGGCGCAAGCACGTGAAAATTCGCCGCGAGATCCGCGCCCGCCGACTGCCAGTTGCGCGACGAGCCGAGCATCCCATGCAAGAGCACCAGCGGAGGTCGGCCGGCGCCGCCGAGATCGCGATGGAAGAGAGTCATGCGGCTGGTCTCAGCCAAAGTCGCCCTCGCGCCAAGTCAAACCACGCCCGCCGCCGCCGCTTTTTTCTTTGCGCCTCCGCGCCTTTGCGTGAGCCTCTGCCGCTTCGTCCATGAGCACCGAGCCGAAAGTCACCCCGATGATGCAGCAATACTTCGAGGTGAAGCGCGGGCTGCCGCGGGACACGCTGCTGCTTTTCCGGCTCGGCGACTTCTTCGAGTTGTTTTTCGACGACGCCCTCGCGGGCTCCCGGTTGCTCGGCCTCACCTTGACGAAACGCCAGGATCACCCGATGTGCGGTCTGCCGTCGGCCGCCCTCGATACCTACGTCACCAAGCTCCTCGCCGCCGGGAAAAAAGTTGCCATCTGCGATCAGGCCGAAGCCGCCGTGGCCGGCAAACTCGTCCGCCGCCAGCTCACGCGCATTCTCTCGCCCGGCACCACCCTCTCCGCGAACCAACTCGACGCCGCGCGCAACCACTACCTCTGCGCCCTCGCGCTCGACAAAGCCGGCCTCCACGCCGCCTGGCTCGATCTCTCGACCGGCGAATTCAAAATCGCCACCGACGCTCACATCGCGAATCTCCTCCCCGTCCTCACCGCCCTCGATCCCGCGGAGCTGCTCCTCATCGAGGGCGAACGCGACCGCTGGCAGGCGGCGCCACACGATCAGACGGCGGTGCACGCGCTGCACGCGTTCGCGTCGACGCGCCTCGTGAGCGAGCTCTCCGGCTACAACTTCGAGACCGGCACCGGCGCAAAGACCGTGATCGACACGCTGGGGGTTCTGAATCTGCAAGGCTTCGGCCTGGCCAACTCGCACCCGGCCCTCGGCCCGGCGGGTGCGCTGGTCTACTACGCAACGGAAAATCTCTGCGCGAAACCCGAAAATCTCCGCGGACTCCAGGAGTATCGCAGCACGCGCACGCTCCTGCTCGATCCGGCCACGCTCCGGAATCTCGAAATTTTTTCCTCCGCCCGCGGCGCACGCGACGGCACCCTCCTCTGGGCGATCAATCGCACGACGACGGCGGCCGGGGCGCGTTTGCTTGAGCGCTGGCTTTCCGCTCCGCCCCTCGATCTGGCGGAGCTGAATCGCCGCCAGTCAGTCGTGGGTGAGTTGCTGGCGCAGCCGTCGCGGCTCGCCGCGCTGCGTGAGACGCTCGGGCAGGTCCGCGACATCCCGCGCATTCTGGGCCGGCTCCAAAACCGCCTGCGCAATCCGCGCGAACTCGGCGGTGTCCGCGACACCCTTGCGCAGCTCCCCACCCTGCGCGCCGAACTTGTGAGCTTCGGGATCGCGAGCACCTCACTCGCGGCGCTCAATGGTCAGCTCCAGGAATTGCCGACGCTGCGCCACCTGCTGATCTCCGCGCTCGCCGACAGCCTGCCGAATGATCTCGCCGAGGGAAATTTCATCCGCGCCGGTTATGATGCGCGCCTCGACGAACTGCGCACGCTCACCAGCGGCAACAAAACCTGGCTCTCCGATCTCGAGCGCGGCGAGCAGGAGCGCACGAGCATCCGCAGCCTGAAGGTGCGCTTCACGAATAATTTTGGCTATTACATCGAGGTCACCAAGGCCAACCTCCACCTCGTGCCCGCCGACTACATCCGCCGGCAGACGACCGTCGGCGGTGAGCGTTACGTGACCGAGGCGCTCAAGTTGAAGGAAAAGGAAATTTTTCACGCGGAGGAAAACGCCCTCGCCCGTGAACACGAGTTGTTCAACGCGCTCGTCACCGCGATCCTCGACGAGTCGATCGCGCTGTCGCACACGGGCGATGCCCTCGCCGAACTCGATGTGCTCGCGGGCTGGGCCGTGCTCGCGCGCGAATGGGACTACCATCAGCCCGTGCTGGATGAAGGCGACGTCCTCGAAATCACCGAGGGCCGCCATCCCGTGGTCGAACAAATGCTCCGCGTCCCCGATGCGGCGCTCGCGCGCGGTGCCAGCGCCGCCTTCGTGCCGAACGACACGCTCCTCGCCTGCGATGATGCGCAGATCGCGTTGCTCACGGGTCCGAACATGGCCGGCAAATCGACCTACATCCGCCAGGTCGCGCTCATCACGCTCCTCGCCCAAGTGGGCTGCTGGGTGCCAGCGAAGTCGTGCCGCGTCGGCCTCGTCGATCGGATTTTCTCCCGCGTCGGCGCGAGTGACGATCTGGCGCGCGGCAATTCGACCTTCATGGTCGAGATGAATGAAACCGCCAACATTCTCAACAACGCCACTGACCGTTCGCTGATCATCCTCGATGAAATTGGCCGCGGCACCTCGACCTACGACGGTCTGTCGATCGCGTGGGCCGTGGTCGAGCACTTGCACCGCGCTGCCACTCGCGGACCGCGCACGTTGTTCGCGACCCACTATCAGGAGCTCACGCAGCTCGATCAGCATCTCCTCCGTCTGCGCAATTTCTCCGTCGCAGTGAAGGAATGGAACGACGACATTGTCTTCGTCCGTCGCGTGGTGCCCGGTGCCGCCGACCGCAGCTACGGCATCCAAGTCGCCCGTCTCGCCGGCCTCCCGCTCACCGTGATCGATCGCGCGAAAACCATCCTGGCAAAACTCGAGAGCGACGACACGAGCGTCACGTTGCCCGCTGCCACGCCGCAGGCGAAACCGAAGAAAAAAATTTCGGTCACGCCCGCCGACGCTTCGCAGCTTAATCTGCTGTAGCTGCGGGTTGGTCGGCTGATTCCTACTGGACGGTGGTGAAACCGAGCAACCGGGCCGCATCGATCATGCGTTTGTCGGTGCTAAAGAGCGGCCCCGATGCGATGCTCGCGAACGTCGCCAGATGAAGTGCATCGAGCGTGCGCAGCGGCACCTGCGGGTGGACCTTGGCCATGATCTCGGCCGCTTCACGAACGATCAATCCATCAAGCCGCATCAGCTCAATCGTGTCATCGAGCACATGGGCTTCGAACATTTGCCAAACTTGGAACCTGAGTTCCGGCTTCAACACGCCCGCGCGCTCCTTGGCGAGAAGCGCCGACCACAACTCGGCATACAGCAGCTCGGAACAAACGAGTTTGTGGCCGGCGACGATGCGCTCGCAGGCCGCGGAATCTGTCTCCCGCGTGTAGAGCTTAACGACCACCGAGGTGTCGAGATACATATTAGTATCCCGCGTCCCTCATCTTCCGAATGTCCGGAGTGGAACTGGGCGTCATGGGCTGGGTGGCTCTGAAAGCCTCAAGCGAGGTCCACGGTTTACCCCCGACCACTGGCCGGTAGCGCACCAGCATCGCCCGCGGTTCACCATCGGAAGTGATGATGACTTCCTCGCCCGACGCTGCCCGCTGCAGCAAGGTCGAGAGTTGATCCTTGGCTTCGCGCACGGAGACGAGTGTGCGTCGGCGCAGGATCTGCGTGGCGGCGTCTTCGACCATCCCCGGGGTCACTCGTTTAGTGTCGGCCAGTGCTCCTAACACGCGTTTCGATTTCATGTGGCCACGATTGGCCACAACCGAGCCAGCGTCAAGTCTTCACCTCCGAAAATCATCAATTCACCCGACCTACTGCCCTCGCCGGATCGCCCAAAGCTGTTTCGCCTGGGTAATGGTCGTCGCGAGCACATCCGGCGTCAGCGCCTGTTTCGGATCATCGCCGATGCCGTGATTGGGGCTGACATGGGCCTCGATGCAAAGTCCGTCGGCGCCATACGCGACTGCGGCGAGTGCGGCGGCGGGCACATAACTCGCCTTGCCGACCGAGTGAGACGGATCGACGACGACGGGAGCCCAGGTTTTTTCCTTGAGCAGCGGCGTGATGCTTTCGTCGGGATGATTGCGATAGCCGTCCAGCGTGGGGGTTGTGCCGCGCGGGCAGAGAATGATGTTCGGGTTGCCGAACGCCGCGATGTATTCCGCGGCCGAGATAAATTCATTCACCGAGCCCATATGAATGCTGCGCTTGAGCAGCACGCAGGCGTCGCGCTCGGCGATCGCGCGGCCGATCGCGCGTAGCAGCGAATAGTTGAGCGCGTTGCGGGCGCCGACCTGCAACGTGTGAACGCCAGCGTCGAGCGCGAGCGGGATGTGGGCCTCCTCCATCACTTCCGTGTCGACCGGCAGACCGGTGCGGCGCGAAGCCTCGAGCAAAATATCGAGCGACTTCACGTCGCCCTGGAACGTGTAGGGATTTGTCCGCGGCTTCCACACGCCACCGCGCAGCACGTGCGCGCCGGCCTCCTTCACGGCCGCGGCGGTCTCGTAGAAATAATTCGGATTCTTCGGATCGATCGTGCAGGCGCCGGCGATGACGACGAGTTGCTCGCCGAGCGTCACGCCGCCGAGCGTGATGCGATGACTCGCGAGATCCGAGCGCTTGTCCATGAGCTTGAAGGGCGACTGGATCCGGTCGATCCGGTCGATGTAGTCGAGGCCCTCCAGCCGGTTGATCATCAGCTCCTCGCGCTCGTCGCCAACGATTGCGTAGATCGTGCGCACGGCGCCGACGATGGGCTGAATCTTGCAGCCAAACTCCGTCACGATCGCGGTAATCTCGGCGAGCTGTTCGGGCGTGAGGCGGTTTGTTTTCGGAAGAATCATGGCGGCGACCTCAAGGATTCCGCGCATTCCGCGCCGCCTGTCAAAGGAACTTCTCGAACTCCGACGGTAGTGGAGCCTTGGCCGCGAACGAAAAAGTTTTCCCCTGCCACTCGTAGGTGAAGCTCGTTTCGAGCGAATGGAGGAACAGCCGCTTCGTGCCGGCGAGTTTCGCGAACTCCCGGTTGCGCGCGAAATCCCCGTAAGTTTGATCGCCGACGATCGGGAGGTGCCGCTTGGCGCACTGGACCCGGAGTTGATGGCTGCGGCCGGTGCGTGGTTCCAGCTTCACCAGCGTCAGCCGCGGCTCGGCGCGCTTCGTGCGGAGGACGCTCATCTGGCTTTCGGCGGGAACGTGGCCGGCGTGCGTGGCGGTGCGCACTTTTCCACCGCGTTTGTCGACGGCGAGGAGGTCGCGCCACAATTCGAGGGGGCGCGGCGGCACACCGAAAACGAGCGCGTGATAGATTTTGCGGACGCGCTTTTTCTTAAATTGCGCCCGCACCTCGTCCGCCAGTTTTCCGTCGGCCGCCGCGAGAATCACGCCGGACGTCGCAGAATCGAGCCGGTTGAGCAGCCAGAGTTTTTGCGGTGCGCCACCGGCACTGGCCGGCCACATGAAAAACTCCCCATCCATCGAATAGCTCGCGTTGAGCAAAGCGCGCGGTTCGTCGCCCGCTTCATTGGGATGCGACAGAACGCCGGCGGGTTTGGCGAAGGCGGCGAGGCCGTTGGCGTCGTGGGCCAGCAACGTCACGTCGCGGCCGAGCGGCAGCTTCGCCCAGAAGCTTTCCGCGGGCGCACTCACTGATAGTAAAACGTAAACGTCATTTCCTGCTGCTTGCCGAGCAGCGCGATCATGTCGTCCGTCCACGGGCCGTAGGGCGCGCGATCGGTGATGGCGCTCACGCAGGCGTGCGAGGCTTGTTCGCTGGATTTATTTTCCACGTTCACGATGCGTGCGATCTTGCCTTCGGAATCGAGCACAAACGTCACCGTCACGGTGCTGCCGCCGGGCGGATAAATTTTTCCGGAGATGAGAATGTTTTCCCACTGCACCTGCACGGTGTCGATCAGGCGCTGCAGATAGGCGCCGTAGTTGCTCCAGCGTGCATCGATGGAGACGGGGCCGATGTTGGAGGTGCCGAATTTGTTTTCCGTGAAAATCGCGGGGCGGGTTTTCTGCTGCTTCACGACCTGCGGGCGCGGGCGCGGATGCGCCGGATCGATCGCGGGCTCCACGGCGGGCGCATCTTGAATCGGGGTGCCGGTTTTCGCGCCGTCGATGCGGTTCGCGATCGGCTTCGTGTTCTCGGTGGGCTTGGAGAGGTTACTGGCAAAACCGTCCTTGTTGTCACCCTCCTTTTTTTCGAAACCGGTCAGCGGGTTCTGCTCCTGTTTTGGCGGGGCGGTGGTTTTCTCGGCTTCCTTGGCCTCGGTCGGCGGCGGCACCGCCTCGACCTGCTCGATCGGTTGCTGCAACTGTCCGGTGACAATCTGCGTCGTCTGGATTTCTTTTTGGCCTTCGATGGCCGGCCGGTCGTTATGCTGATCGGTGGCGGGCTTTTCCTGGGCGACCTGCTGATTTCGATCGGAGAAATTCGGTGTCTTGTCCGGCGTGTTTTCCGGCGCGTCAGGATTGGTCTCGACGAACTTCGTCGGCTGCGGCTTCGGCGGCGGTTTCACGAACGTATCCGGGGCGATCTCGATGTTGAATTGCTTCGCTGAGGCGTGCGGGCGGACGACCGAGCCCACGGATTGGAACTTGAGCAGATACGGCGCGACGAGCCACAGAAGCAGGTAGAAAATGATGACGCCAATCAGGCCGACCAGCGTCGAACGCGACTCTGGGTCGTCCCACACGCGCGCGGCGAAACCGCGCAGCGAATTCGCGGGCGGCGGTTTAGCGAGGGTGGATTCCATGTCGTGGCGGGAAAGGAGGACGCGGTCTTGGGCGAAAAGTCATGTCAGGAGACCGGCCCGGGTCAAAATTTGTTTCGTCGATTCGAGGGGTAGCCCGATGATATTGGTGAACGAGCCGGTGTGACCGGTGACAATCAGCTCCCCGTGCTCCTGAATCGCGTAGCCGCCGGCCTTGTCGAGGGTGTTCACCTTGGCGAGGTAGGCCGCGATGAGGTCCTCATCGAGCACCTTGAAAGTCACTTCGCTCACCACGGTCTCGTCGAGGCGCAGCCCGGTGCGATTGCGGCGCAACGCGAGGCCGGTAAACACGCGGTGCGTGAGCCCGCTCAACTGCCGCAGCATCGCGCGCGCCTCGGTGAGATCGCGCGGCTTGTTGAGCGCGACCCCGTCGATCGCGACGGTGGTGTCGGCGCCGAGCACGAAGGCCTCGGGATGACGAGCCGCCACCCAGTCAGCCTTGAGCGCGGCGTTGTGCGCGACCATCACGCCCGGATCGGTCGAAGCCTCCTCGTGCTCGGTGACTCCGGCCGTCACGATTTCGAACGCGACGCCGAGCTGCTCGAGCAACTCGCGGCGGCGCGGCGAAGCGGAAGCAAGGATGAGGCGCGGCGGCGCAGCCGCGCTCACGGCGCTTTTTCGGACAGCACGGTGCGCACGTCGCCCTTGGCGCGCGCGAGTTCGACGCGGCTCAGATTATACTGATAGACGGCCTCGACGTAGTTGTCGTCGGCGATGGCCAGGCTGGTCTGCGCCTCGACGACCTCGCGGTTGTCGGCCACGCCCTGCCGGTAACGCTCCTGCGCGAGGGTGAGTTGCTCGCGGGCGAGTTTGAGATTGTTGTCCGCGACGGTGATTTGCGCATTGCGCGAACTCGCATCCTGGCGGGCGAGCAGCAGCTCGGACGAGATTTGCAATTCGAGCGTGTGCAGTCGCAGCTCCTGCCCGCGCTGCCGCGAAAGCGCCAGGCGTTTGTCCGCGCCCGCCCGCAGGCCGTCGAAGATCGGGACGCTGATGGTCGCACCGAAAAACCACGCCGTTTTCTTTCGGTCGTCGTCGAAATTAGCGGAGGCCAGGCCGTATTCGCCGCTGACGCCGAGCGCGGGCAGTCGTTCGAACCGCGCCGTGCGCACATCGAGCCGCGCTTGTGCCACGGCCTTTTGCGCGCGGAGCCAGTCCGCGCGCTGTTCGAACGTGGACGCCTCCGCGCCGACCCCGAGCTTGGTGGGGTCGACTCGTTGCACCGTGAAATCCGCGAGCTGCACCCGCCGCGTGGGATCGAGATCGAGCAGTCGCTTGAGCGCGAGCTCGCTCTGAAAATCGACCGTCTCCTGCTGCAACCGCGCCTGCACGGCGAGCTCAAGTTGGCTCTGCGCGCGGGTGACGTCGATGCGGGTGACGACGCCGGCGGCGAATTGGTTTTGCGCGAGCTCGAGCAGGGTGCGGGCGCGGACGATGTTGGCGTCGAGCACCGTGAGGCGCCGCAGATTGCGCAGATGCGTGAAATAGGACTGCGCTACGCTCGCGAGCACGAGCTGCACTGTCGCCCGGTAGTCGGCTTGCGCGACCTCGACACCGGCCTTTGCGGATCGCACCGCGGACATGAGCTGCGCGTTGAGGAGATTGTAGGTGCCGCTGAACTTGCCGTCAAAACGGTTGCTGATCACCCCCGACTGCGCCACGCCGTTCGCAATACTCACGCCGTCCGTGCGGCGCTGCGCCGCGCTGGCCGAAATGTTGGGCAGGATGCCCACGCGGGATTGGTTGGCGACCTCGACCGCTTGCGCGGCGGCTTCGCGGCCGAGCAGCACCGTGAGATTGACGCCCTCCGCCGATGCCATCGCCTGCTCGAGCGTGATCGTCGTGGGCTGCGCCCGGCTCAAGCCGACGGCGAGGCCGAGAGTGATAACGCCGCCGAGGATGATGCGCTGGAATCTGAACATGGTTCGTGGGAAGGAAGATGAAATCGCCAGCTAGACGTGCAGCGCAAGCCCGCGTTGCGAGTTGTCAGCCCCTTAAAACACCTTCACGTTGCCGCCTCTTTCCCATGCGCCTCGGCCTCGCCCAGCTTAACCCGACCGTCGGCGACCTCGCCGGCAACCGGCAAAAAATTCTCACCGCCTACGCGACGCTCGTCGCGCAAGGCGCGGAGCTCGTCGTTTTCCCGGAACTGGCCGTGTGCGGTTATCCGCCGCGCGATTTGCTGTTCAAGCGCCGCTTCGTGCCGGATGTCGCGGAGTCGCTCGCGCAAATCGCGGCCGCGGTCGGCGCCGTGCCCGCGCTCATCGGCACGGTCGAGCCCAACACCAGCGGCCGCGGCCGGCCGTTTTTCAACAGCGCGGCGTTCTGCTACCGCGGCGGCGTCGCCGCGATGGCGCGCAAATGCCTGCTGCCGACCTACGACGTCTTCGACGAGGATCGCTACTTTGAGCCCGCGACCGCGCCGGCCGTCATCGACCACGCCGGTTTGCGCATCGGCGTCACGATTTGCGAAGACATTTGGACGCACCCGATGATCAGCACGCGTCGGCTCTACAGCGGCCGGCTGCCGGTCGAACAGCTCGCCGAGCAAAAATGCGATCTGATGGTCAACCTTTCCGCGAGCCCGTGGCACAGCGCGAAGGAAAGTGTCCGGCAGAATCTCGTCGTCGCCGAGGCCGCCCGCGCGCTCGGCTGTCCCGTCGCCTACGTCAACGCCATCGGTGGCAACGACGAACTCATCTTCGACGGCCGCAGCCATGTCGTCGATGCGCAGGGCAATCTCACGGCCGGACTCGCGGCGTTTGTCGAAGAACTGCGCGTGGTCGCGGTCGGCCGCGGCGTCCCCCACTCGCCCGCGTCCACGCCGCCGTTCGTGCCGAGCACCGCGGCCGTTTCACCGGGCTTCATGCAGGACGAGCTGCCCGACATCTATCACGCCCTCGTGCTGGGCGTTCGCGACTACGCGCAAAAGACCGGTTTCAAGCGCGCGTTGGTCGCGCTTTCCGGTGGCATCGATTCCGCGCTGGTCGCCGTCATCGCCACCGCGGCGCTCGGCAAGGAAAACATCACCGGCGTCTCCCTGCCCTCCGCGATCTCCTCGCAACACTCGCGCGACGATGCCCGCCTCCTCGCGGAAACTCTCGGCATTCGCTTCGAAACCATCCGCATTGCCGACGTCGTCAACGAATCGGAAAAGGTGCTCTGGCATTTGTTCAAAGGCACCGAACGCGATGTCGCCGAGGAAAACATCCAGGCCCGCGTGCGCGGCGTCCTGATGATGGCGCTCTCAAACAAGTTCGGCTCCCTCCTCCTCACCACCGGCAACAAGAGTGAAATGGCCGTCGGCTACTGCACGCTCTATGGTGACATGTGCGGCGGCCTCGCCGTGATCAGCGACGTCTTCAAGACGCAGGTCTACGCCCTCTCCCGCTGGATCAACCGCGAGAAGGAAATCATCCCGCTCAACACGATCGACAAGGCCCCGAGCGCCGAGCTCCGCCCCAACCAAACCGATCAAGACAGCCTCCCACCTTACGATCAGCTCGACGCGATTCTCCAAGGCTACGTCGAAGAAGGTCTCTCCCGCCGCGACCTCGTCGCCAACGGCTTCCCGGAGCCCGTCGTCAACGACGTCGTCCGCAAAGTCGATCTCAACGAATACAAACGGAAACAAGCCGCGCCCGGTCTTAAGATCACGCCGCTCGCTTTTGGTGTCGGACGCCGAATCCCGATCGTGCAGAAATACGTGGGCTGAGCATCCCCGCGTCGCGCGGGTTGCGAGTCCCTCTCGCGACGATCGCTCCGCCTCGAGGTCCGGCGCCAGCAAGCGACGCGGCCGGACACCCGGCCGTCGACGGAATAAATCGTCACATAAAGAATTCGTTGGTTAGTCGGCACGGCCACGGAATATTCTCTTGTGAGGCCGGGGCTCGTGGTTTCTCGTCACTCATCCGCTGCTGGTTCCGCGTTCGATGCGGTTCCCGGACACTACCCCCCCCGTCGTTTGTTATACCCTGCGCGTTCACCGCGCCCCAGTGATGTCCTCCACGTTCGGACGGCGTTGCTCCGGCGCAGCGAAAGCGAGCAACCCTCCCCCTATGAACGTCCTGCCCCCGTTTGTTTCACTCGTCCGCCGTTGCCTCGTCGTCGCGGCCCTCGCCTGCCTCGCGCTCAGCTTGCACGCCCAGACTGCCGCCACGGGCACTATCGAGGGCCGGGTCTTCGACTCGCGCCGCGGCACTTACTTGGAAAAAGCCCGCATCACGGTCGATGGTTCAAGCCAGGAAACGTTTACCGACGGCACCGGTGGCTTTCGCCTCTTGGATGTGCCGGTCGGCACCGTCACGCTGAAGATTTTCTACACCGGCCTTGGCTCGCACACTGAGGTCGTCGGCGTCTCCGCCGGGCAGACGGTGCAGCGCGACATCACTCTCTCCGGCGCCGCCGGCCCGGACCACGGTGCTTTGGGCGAGACCGTTAAACTCGATGCGTTCACGGTTGAATCCTCGAAGCAGATGGACGCCAACGCTCTCGCGATTAACGAACAGCGCTTTGCCAAAAACATCACGAACGTCGTCTCGGCCGACGAGTTTGGCACCATCGCTGACGGCAGCATCGGCGAGTTCATGAAATTTCTCCCCGGCATCACCAGTGACTACACGGGGGGCGACGCCCGCCGCTTCTCCATCAGCGGCGTGCCGGCCGGCAACGTCCCGATTTCGATGGGTGGCTTCGACATGGCCAGCGCCTCGGGCGCCGGCACCAGTCGCGCCGTCGAACTCGATCAGGTTTCCATCAACAGCGTATCGCGCGTCGAGATCAACCGCTCGCCCACGCCGGAGCAGCCCGGTTCGGCGCTCGCCGGCTCCGTGAATTTCGTGCCGCGCAGCGCGTTCGAGCGCAACCGTCCGTTCTACACCTACAGCGTCCAGTGGTTGATGAAAGATGCGGAGCGTTCCTTCCTGCACCAGTCCCCCGGTCCCGGCTGGGGTGAGAAAGGCTACAAGATCCACCCCGGCTTCGACGTCTCCGCGGTCGTGCCCGTCAACAAGAACTTCGGTTTCACCTTCTCGGCTGGCTATTCGATGCAATACACGCCGCAGAGCAACCAAGCCACCCAATGGCGCGGCGCCGCCGTGGCCACAAATGTCGCGGCCAATCTGAACACCGGTTATCCGGCGACCACACCCGACAAACCCTATCTGACCAACTACTCGTGGCGCGATTCCGGCAAGGACACCACCCGCTACTCCTTCGCCACCACCATTGATTACCGCCTCGGCCGCAATGACCGGCTCTCCTTCGGCTTTTCCTACGCCTATCTTCGCGAGCACTTCGCCACCCGCACGCAGAACATCATCATCAACCGCGTGGCGCCGGGCGATTGGGGTCCCACGTTCACCCATGGCGTGCCCAGTGTCTTCAACACGGCGTCCAGCATCAACGCCGGCCAGATCGAACTGGTGAACAACGGCCGCATTCGCCCCGGTCGCACCATCATGCCCTCGCTGTCCTGGCGCCATGACGGTCCGCTCTGGAAGATGGAGTCCGGCCTCTCCTACTCGACCTCGCGCATCGTTTATCAGGACATCGACGACGGTGCGTTCAACAGCTTCATCGGCCGCCGCACCAACGTGACCATCAACTTCGACAACATTTTTTATCTTCGTCCCGGCAATTTCACCGTCACCGATCCGGCCGGCAACAAAGTTGATCCCTCCGACCTCAACAGCTACTCGGTCGTCTCGGCCAACAGCATCCGGCAAAAGGCCTACGACACCCGCCGGCAGGCGTTCGGCAATATCCGCCGCGATTTCGTCGTCCGCGATATTCCGCTGGGGTTGAAAGGCGGCGTCGATGTGCGCACCGTGCTCCGCGACCGCCGCGGCACCTCGGGCGAACTCTACAGCTATGTCGGCGCCGACGGTCGCGCCAGCACCACCCCCGCCACCACGGCCGGACTGATCAATGACGACAGCCCGCTGCCGTATTTCGACAATGTTTACTCGACTCGCGTGCCCGACTTCGGCCTCCCGAAACAGCAGCAGGTCGACAACGGCAAACTCTGGCAGGGCTACCGCGCCCACCCCAACTATTGGACGCGCTCCGCCACGGCCGACTACACCAACGAGACGAACAATTCGAACATCGTGAAAGAGATGATCTCTGCCGCCTATCTCCGGGCGGACGCCGGCTTCTTTGCCAATCGGCTGAAGGTCACCACCGGCGTTCGCGCCGAGCAGACCAATATCGACGCCCAGGGTGTCCTCAACGATCCGACCCGCAACTTCCAGCACGATGCCGCGGGCAATGTGCTCAAGGCCGCCAACGGCACGCCCCTCCAGGTGATCAACAGCACGACCGACCCGCTCGGCGCCCTGAAGCTCACGCAGCGCGATCGCGGGTTTAACGCGAAGAAGGAATTCCTCCGCCTCTTTCCCAGCATCAACCTCAACTATAATATTACGGAGAACCTGATCGCGCGCGCCGCCTACTACCAGACCATCGGCCGCCCGGATTACACCAATTACGTCAGCGGCGTCACGCTGCCGAACACCGAATTGGCCAACAGCTCGGCCAACCGCATCACCCTCGGCAACGTGAACCTCAAAGCGTGGCAGGCCGGGAGCTACGTGGCGCGCCTCGAATACTATTTCGCGCAAGGCGGCCAGATTTCCGTCGGCGGTTTTATTCGCGACTACAAGAACGCCTTTCTCGCCACCGTGGCGCGGCCCACGGCCGAGTTTCTCAAGACCTACGCCCTCGATCCGGACACCTACGACGAATACGATGTGTCCACTAATTACAATAATCCGAAGAACGTTCGCATGTATGGTTGGGAGTTCGACTATCAGCAGCCGCTCACCTTCCTGCCGAATTTCGCCCGCGGCCTGAGATTCTTCTTCAACGCCAGTTCCCAACGCGCGAAAGAGTCCTACGATCAGTTCCAGGACATGAATCCCTTCGTGGCCAACTTCGGTCTGAGCATCACGCGGCCCAAGTGGAATCTCCGCATCAACGAGAATTACCGCGGCCTCCAGCGCCGCGCGGCCCTCATCGGCGCGAGCCTCGAGCCGGGCACCTACAACTACCGACCCAAGCGCCTCTACATCGACATCACCGGCGAGTATTACCTGCGCAAGCAACTGGGGCTCTTCGTCGCCCTGCGCAATTTCAACGGCGCGACCGAAGACCAGAAAAGCTACGGCCCCGACACCCCGGTCTACGCGAAATTCCGCCAGCGCGACGACTATGGCGGCTCCCTCTGGACCGCCGGCATCAAGGGCAGCTTCTAAGGCGGCTTTAAAAAAGGTCGGGCGCGACCACTGGGCGCGCCGGAGGGCGAAAGCCTCGTCGCGGGCCCAGCGGGGCCCGCCCTCTCCGTTCGTGTTCTTCGACGCCCACGGAGCGCGCCGCGGGCCTCGGTGGGCATGCCGTGCGCGAGGCCGAAACCCGCGGCCTTGCCAACGGCGGTTTGCGTGGGACACTTTTTGAACCACCGTTCGTCCTCTTCTCGCCTGCCCACCTCACGACCCCACTCGCGCCCCGCCCAATGTCCGGCCCTGTCTCCGACCAACTCTTCGCCCGCGCGCTTCAACTTATCCCCGGCGGCGTAAACTCTCCCGTTCGCGCCTTCCGCTCCGTCGGCGGCACGCCGTTTTTCGTGAGAGCCGCCCGCGGCGCGACGCTCATCACCGCCGACGACCGCGAGTTGATCGACTTCGTCTGCACGTGGGGTCCGGCGATCCACGGACACAATCACCCGCGCATCAAAGCCGCGATCGCTGCGGCCCTCGAGCACGGCACGTCGTTCGGCACGCCGAATCCTTACGAAGTGGAAATGGCCGAGCTCATCGTGAAGTTCGTGCCGTCGATCAAAAAGGTCCGCATGTGCAACAGCGGCACCGAGGCGACGATGTCCGCCATCCGCCTCGCGCGCGGGTTCACGCAGCGCGACAAGATTATTAAATTTTCCGGCTGCTACCACGGTCACTCCGATTCGCTCCTCATCAAGGCTGGCTCCGGCGCGCTCACGCACGGCCACCCCGATAGCGCGGGTGTGCCCGCCTCGTTCGCGCGGGAGACCGTGGTCCTTCCCTACAACGATCGCGGCGCGCTCGACGCCGCCTTCGCCGCCAACCCCGGCCAGCTCGCGTGCGTCATTATCGAGCCGTATTGCGGCAACGTCGGCTTCATCATGCCCGACGCCGGCTATCTCCAATATCTCCGCGAGATCACTGCGAAGCACGGCACGATTCTCATCTTCGACGAAGTGATGACCGGCTTCCGGCTCGCGCCAGGCGGCGTGCAGGAGCTGGAAAAAATCACGCCCGATCTCACGTGTCTCGGAAAAATCATCGGCGGCGGCCTCCCCGTCGGTGCGTTCGGCGGACGCGCCGATCTCATGGACCACCTCGCGCCGCTCGGTCCCGTTTACCAGGCCGGCACGCTCAGTGGCAATCCTCTCGCCATGGCCGCGGGTATCGCCGGCCTTCGCCTGCTCGAAGAACAGAATCCCTACGCCCGCCTTGATGCGCTCGGCCAGAAACTCCGCCATGCGATCCTCGCGGCGTGTCGTGCAAAAGGCCTCGCCGCGCAGGTGCCGCAGCGCGGCTCGATGTTCAGTCTGTTTTTCACCGCGACGCCGGTCCGCGATTACGCGACCGCGCTGACCGGTGACGCGAAACTTTTTGCGAAGTTTTTCCATGCGTGCCTTGCGCGCGGCGTCTATCTGGCCCCCAGTGCCTACGAGGCCGCGTTCATCAGCACCGCCCACGAGGGCGCCGCGATCGATCGTGCCTGCGAAATATTTACCGCCGTGATCCAGGAACTTTGAGCGCTCGCAAAACTCCCAAAGATCGCGATGGTTCGTCCGTTGTTATGGTGATGTCACGACTCTTCATTTTCTTGGCGCTACTTGCGACTGCCGCTCACGCCGTGCCTGGTGCACCGACCGATGGCGGGACGATCGCGCTCGATGATTTGAAAGCTGGCCAGCATGGTGAAGTGTGGACCGTCTTTCGCGGCACCGAGCCCGAGCCTTTCGCCGTCGAAGTGACCGGCGTCATCCGCAACGCCCTCGGCCCCGGCAAGGCGCTCATCCTCTGCCAGCTCACGGATCCGCGCGTGCAAAACATGGGTGCCGTCGCCGGGATGAGCGGCAGCCCGCTCTACATTGACGGCAAGCTCGCTGGCGCGCTCAGCTACCAAATCCAGCGTTTTGAAACCGTCCGCTACGCCGGCTTCACCCCCGCGGCCGATCTCGCCGAGGTCCAGGCCCGGGCGAGCACGACGATCAACGCGATCCCGGTCACGTCGACGACCGACTCGGCTTATAAATCCCTCCAACCCGTCTTCACGCTCAGCGGCCTCAGTCCCGTGGTCGCCGAACTGTTCGCTCCGCAATTCGCCGCGATCGGTCTCACCGCCTCGGCCCTCGGTGGCAGCACGAATGCCTCCAGCGAGAATCCTAAATCAAAAATTCAAAATTCGGAGCTGCACGCCGGCTCCGCCGTCGCCGTCGCGCTCACCACGGGCGACATCACGCTCGCCGGCACGGGCACGGTCTCAAGCGTCTCCGGCCAACGCGTCACTGCCTTCGGCCACCCGATGCTCTCGCTCGGCGATGTCGATCTCCCGATGTGCGCCGCCGAGATCGTCACGATTCTTCCGTCGTCGATGCAGTCGATCAAGGTCGCCAACACCGGTGCGGTCATCGGCACGATTTCGCAGGACCGCCTCTCCGCCGTCTCCGGCACGCTGGGCGCCGGACCCGCCATGACCAACGTCGAGGTCATCGTCAACGCCCCGCACCACACTTCCCGCACGCTGCACTTCGCCGTCGCGCGCCAGCAGCAGCTCACGCCGATGCTCGTTGCCGCCGGCGTCACACAGGCGATCCTCGGCGCGAACGATGCCGGCCTCGCGAATGGTTTCCGTCTGACGAGCAACATCACCTTCCCCGCGGCCGCGAAGCTCGCGACCAAGACAGTCTATTCCGGCCCGCAGGGTTTCCAGCAGGGCCTCAACGATTTTGTCCAGAGCCTCGCCGCCAATCTCCAGAATCCCTACGCCAAAACATTTCCCGATAACGTCTCGTTCTCCGTCGAGCCGCTCGCGGAAAATCCCGGCGTCACGATCGATCTCTTCCAACTTTCGCGCACGAGCGCGCGCGGCGGCGATGTCGTGCAGGCCTCGCTCGCGTGGCGCGACTTCCAGGGCGCCGCGCACCGCGAGACCATCGATCTTCCCATCGATGCCGCGTGGACCGGCAAACGCCTCGAGGTGATTCTCGCCCCGGGTCGCGCCCTCGACGAACTCACCGGCCGCCCGCGAATGATCGCGGCGTCCGAACTCCGCAGTTTCGACGCCTATCTCGCCGCGCTGCGCGACGACCGCCCGAATGACGGCCTCTGCCTCGCCGTCGTCGAGCAAACGGAAATGTTCAGCGACCAGACCGTCGCGACGCCCGAGGCGCCCGGTTCGATTTCCCGCATCGCCCGCGCGGCCGATGAAGCCCGTTTTCAAACGCGTGCCGCGGTCCTGCCGCTGTGGGAGCGTCACGTGCTCGCCGGCAAACTCTCCGGCATCGTCGTCCGCCGTCCGCTCCGGATCGTGGAGTGACGGCCCGCGAATCTCCGCGAATTTCCTCCAACCGAATCATGCCTCGAGCCCTTTCCCGACGTGTAACCGTTGTCTTTTCCTTCGCCTTATTCGCGTCAGTCGCGGGCCACGTTCTGGCGGATCCCCTTTCGAAAAAGACCGAGGTCGATTTTTTCCGCGACGTCCCGAGTCGCAATCTCAAGGGACTCGCCACCCGTTCCGACGGGCGTCTCGTCGCCGGCCCCACGCTGAGTGAAATCGCCGCACCGCCGCCGGCGGATTTGTTGTGGTGCCTCGAGCCCGGCGCCGACGCGACGCACTGGCTGGTCGGCACTGGCCCCGATGGAAAAATCTTGGAGATCACCTTCAACCCCACGGACGCGACCTATGCTTCGCGCGAAGTGGCGAAGCTCGACGATCCGCAGGTCTTCGCGCTCAAGCGTCTGGCCGACGGCGCCATCCTCGCCGGCACCTCGCCGAAGGGCGCGCTCTCTCTCGTGCGGGACGGCAAAGTCACCGCGCGGGTCGCGCTCCCCGTCGATTCGATTTTCGATCTGGTGTTGCTCGACGAACACACCGCCCTGGTTGCCACGGGAAATCCCGGCCGCATTTATCGCGTCGACTTGGCGAAGTTTGCCGCCGGTGGCATTGCGGCGGAAAAAATTTCCGAAACCAAGCTCCTCGCCGATCGCGGCATCACGTCGTTTGGTGAAATCCGCGATCGGAATATCCGCCGCATCGTCCTGCTCGCGAACGGCACCGTCGTCGCGGGCTCCGCGCCCAAGGGCAACCTTTACACATTTCCGCGTGACGGCGGCACCGCAGTCATCCTGCAGGAAAACCGCGACGGCGAAGTCACCGATCTCCTGCCCCAGCCCAACGGCGATCTCTTTGCCACGATCGTTTTTTCTGGCTCCACAGGCGAAGTTCGCATCACGCCGCCGAAGAATGCCGGTGAGACCAAGCCCGCGCCCGATTTGCCTCCTGCCGCGCAGCCGGAAAAATTTGGCGGGCGCAGTGCAGTCGTGCTGTTTCCCGCGGAGGGATTCCCCGAGACGCTCGTCTCGCGGGCGAATGGCGCCTTCTATCGCGTGCTGCGCCACGGCGACCTGCTGATTCTCGCCGGCGGTGAGCAGGGCGAACTCTATGGCTACGACCTTAAGGCGAAGCTCGCCCTCACGTTTGCCGGGAGCATTTCGTCGCAGCTCAACGGTTTCGCGCCCATCGCGGGCTCGCCGGGAAAATTCCTGCTGCTGCGCAACAACGCGCCCGGACTCGCGCTGCTCGACTTCACGGGCGCCGGTCCACGCGAAGCCGAGACGCGCCGCCTCGATCTCAACACGCCGTCGTTGCTCGGCGCGCTGCGTTTCAACCGGCTCCGCAATCTCACCGAGGGCCAACTCGCGCTCGAGGCGCGCCTCAGCAACGGCAGCGACGAAGTCGAGGGCTGGGGTCCGTGGACACCGCTCAAGCTCAGCGATGCCGGCTCGTCTGCCAGCGCGGGCTGGCAAGCCGCCGGGCTGCGTGGCCGCTATGTGAAACTACGCCTGAAACTGGCCGGCACGACCGGCGCCGCCCTCGAGCTCGACAAGGGCACGTTGTTCATGCTGCCGCAAAACCGCCGACCGGTGCTGCAGGAATTTCGTTTCATCACGCCGAACTTCGGCCTCGTTCCCGCCGTCGATCAGCCGGCGCCGCAGACGGCGACGTTAAGTCAGCTCATGACGCAGAGCCCGCGCGACGAGGACGCCAAGCGCCGGGAGAATTTTCTCCGCAGCCAGATCGTGCCCTCACCGGGCGCGCAGGTTGTATTCTGGAATGTCACCGATCCCGACGGCGACACGGTGACGAGCACCTTCTCGATCCGTCGCGAAGGCGAAACCAACTGGGTCGATCTCGCGGTCAATACCCGCGACAGCTACGCGCAGTTCGACACCGCGCACATGGCCGATGGGGTTTATTTTACGCGCATCGTTTCAACGGAAGCCGCGCCACGCCTGGCCGCCGAGCGACTGAGCGCTACCTTCGAGACCGACGATCTCGTGGTCGACCATACGCCGCCGCAAATTCTCGAAGTCAGCGCGGCCCGCGTCGAGGGCCGACTGGTGGTGAGCGTGCACGGGCGCGACGCGCTTTCGCTGCTGCAGGGCATCGACGTGAATTTCAACAACGGCCTCCACGAGGAGACCGAGCAGCCGAACGACGGTGTCCGCGACAGTCGCGAAGAACGCTTCTCCCTCGAAGTGCCGCTGGCGAAAGTCGCCGGCGCGACGTCCGCCGAGGTCACGCTCTACGACGCGGCGGGCAATAGTGTGTCGAAGCGCGTGACGTGGTAGGCGACCCGCGCGGTCGCGTTCACTTCGAATCGGAGCTCCATATATCGTGGACGGCTTTCCAAGTGCCGTCTTTGCCCTTCCGCCACGCGCAAACATATTTGCCCTTGTCGGTGGCGAGCTTGCCGTCCGCGCCTTTCACCGTGGCTTCATAGGCACCGGTGGTAAGGCCGAACTCGCCGCTCGTCGCGATCTCGGCGTGGATGGTCTTCCAGGACATTGAGACCAAGTTCGGGTCGGACAGCATCTGGGCCCACGCCTTGCCAGCCGCTTCCCGGCCGATCAAGGCCGGCGCGTTTGGCGGATAGGCGATGGCATCCTCGGCGTAATAGGACGCCACCTTGGCCGCATCCTTTTTGAGCGCCGCCGCCGACCATTCGTCGTCGATTTTCGCCAGCGCTTTGGCCGCTGCCGACATATCCGCCGCGACCAGTGACGTGGAAAAGAGGACCGTGCACAGTCCGAGTAGAAACAAGCTACGAGGGGTAATTCTTAATTTCATCGGGGCTCGGCAGCGTGCGGCGCGACCCCTGCGACACAAGTCGATTGTCGCGCCTCAGCGGCGCGGTCACGCGCGTGGATGCGCCTTCGCGTAGATTTCTTTCAGCCGCGCGACGCTCACGTGCGTGTAGACCTGCGTGGTCGCGAGCTGCGCGTGGCCCAGCAATTCCTGCACGAGCCGGAGATCGGCGCCGGCGTTCAGCAGGTGCGTCGCATAGCTGTGCCGGAGTTTGTGTGGCGTGAGGTCGAGCGGTAACCTCGCGAGCGTGAGATAGCGTTTCAACATCATCTGCACCGCGCGCACGGGCATTCGGCTGCCGTCCGCGTTCACCAGCACGGGGCTGGCCGGTGCCGTGCGCTGGGCGAACTCGGCGCGAAATTTCTTCAATACGGCGAGCGCCACGCTGCCGAGCGGGCAGAGCCGCTCCTTCCGGCCCTTGCCCATCACGCGCGCCACCCCGCTTTCAAAATCGACGGCACCGTAGGTGAGATCGGCGAGTTCGCTCACGCGCAGCCCGCCGCCGTAGAGCAGCTCCATCGCCAGCCGGTCGCGCCACGCGGTCGCGGGCGCGAGGGACTCGTTCTCGAGCAGCCGTTGGGGGCCGGTGAGGAGCAGCTTCATTTGCTCCTCGGTGAGAAATTGTGGGAGACGCTTTTCGAGCTTCGGCAGCGGCACGCCGGCGAGCGGGTTGTGTTTTAACGTTCCCTGTCGGATCCAGAACTTGAAAAACGTGCGCAGGCCCGAGGCGTGGTTGTGCAGGGTGCGGCGATCGAAGCGCCGCTGCCCTTCGATCACGAAATCGCGCATGTCCCGTGGCGTGAGCGCCGCGAAATCCGCGGCGCCGTTCCGCCAGCGCACGAAGTCCTCGAACGCCTGCCGGTAGTTGCGCACCGTGTAGGCCGAATAGCGCCGCTCCTTCGCCAGGAAATCCTCGAACGGCGTCCACCACTCCGCGACGAGCGCGGGCGGAATCTCAGCGGGCCGCGGGTTGGAGGCGTTGCTCGACATCGCGCATCACCTTCGTCGCGTGCAGCCGCAAGGCCGCTTCCGGATCAAGCCCTTTCGCCCGGGCGGCCGCGGTCAATTCAAACAGCATCCGGCCGAGCGTGGCTTCATCGAGTTGGCGGCCGAGCGCGCTGACTTGCGCGGCGTCGACCACGCCTTCCGCCGGCAGTTGCTGCTTCTCGATCTGTTTCCACACGGCTTCGGCAAACATCAGCGCCGGTAGCCGCGGGGGCAGGTCCTTAAAGAGGCCCGTGGCGACAGGACCATTCTTCTTTTCCGTGGCTTTGATTTTTTCCCACTCGGTGATGACCTGCTCGGAGGTTTCGAGCTTGCCGGTGCCGAAGACGTGCGGGTGCCGGCGGATCAGTTTGTCGTTAATCTCCCGGGCGACGTCCTCGAAATTGAAATGCCCCCCCTCCTCCGCGATGCGCGCGTGGAACACGATTTGAATCAAGACGTCGCCCAGTTCCTCGCGCATGTGCGGGTAATCGCCCCGGTCGATGGTGTCGATCAACTCGCTCGCTTCGTCGATCAGACAGCGGACGAGGCTCGCGTGCGTCTGCTCCTGATCCCATGGACACCCACCTGGGCTGCGCAGCCGCGCCATGGTGGTTTTCAGATCCTCGATCGCGCTCATGGCGAAATGGCCGCAAGAAGGCGCAAAAAGCGCAAAAGAAAACGCCACACTGCGTTGGATTGTTTCTTGCGACTTTGGCGCCGCTTTGCGGCTATTTTCCGAATGGCCGACAAACTCACCGAGATCATGGCGTGGAAGCGGAGCGAGATTGCTTCGCTCGTCCGGCCTGTCCCGGAGTCGGAGCTGGCGAGACTCAACGCGAGCCTGCCGCGGCCGCCGTCGTTTCACGCCGCGCTGACGCGGGCCGACGGCAAGCTCGCCGTCATTTCGGAGATCAAGCGCCGCTCGCCCTCCGCCGGTGACATCAAGGCGGGCGCCTCGTCCGTTGAGCAGGCCAAGCGTTATCAAGCGGCGGGGGCGGATGCCCTGTCAGTCCTGACCGACGAAAAATTCTTCGGCGGCACCCTCGAGGATCTTCGCGGTGTGGCGGCGCACTTCGCGGCCACGGCACCCGCGCGCCCGTGCATCCGGAAGGACTTCTTCGTCCACCCCATTCAAGTGCTTCAGGCCCGCCAGGCCGGTGCGAGCGCGATCCTGATTATCGTGCGGGCGCTCACGGACGATGAAATCAAAATCCTTTCCGCCGCCGCGTCCGCAGTGGGCCTCGACGCGTTGTTCGAAATTCACAACGAACCTGAGATCGCCCGCGCCGTCGGCCACGGCGCGAAGATCATCGGGGTGAACAATCGCGACCTGGCGATCTTCAAAACCGACCTCGCGCTCAGCGAGCGGTTGATTCCGAAATTTCCCCGCGAGGTCATCGCGGTGAGTGAAAGTGGGATTTTCACCGGCGCGGATGCCGCTCGCGTCCGTGCGGCCGGCGCGCACGCGGTCCTCGTTGGCGAGGCGTTGATGAAGGCCGCCGACCCGGCGGCGCTCATCGCCGAGTTTCGCCGCGCCTGATTTCTCCATGAAACAAACCCCCATCAGCGCTTTGCTCGCCGTCGGCGGCCTGGTTTATTTTCCCCGCATGCTGGACAAGATCCGCAAGCAAGCGCGCGGCGAACTCCGCGAGGATTACCTCGAAATGATCGCCCGGGGCTTCGACGGACGCTGCTGCCGGTTCTTCGGGCTCGGGTATGAAGCGGTCAAGACGCGCACGCTCGCGGGCGGCACCGACGAGGAGATTTTCGCGTGGTGCCGGGCCAATGGACGGAAGTTCACCGACGAGGACATCACGATCTGGAGCACGTTCTCCCGGAAGCGCGGATGGCGCGACGAGGTGACCGAGGGCTTGGAGAAAGACAAAGCCAACAGCGGTCTCGCGCACCGCAAAGATCTCGTGACGTTCTTCGACTACTACGAGGTCGACGAGGGCCGCGCGCCGTGAAACCCGCTGAGGGAAAGGGCCGAGGGATTTCGTTTCCGCCGGTCAACTCCGGCTAGTTCCTCGTCTCTCGCCATGCCGCTCTCTCCCACCGCCACCCGCGAGTTGCTCGCCGCGCTCGGCCACGAGCCGAAGCGATTTCTCGGCCAAAATTTTCTCGTGGACGGCAACATCGTCCGCAAATCGCTCGAACTCGCCGGCGTGACCGCGGGCGACACCGTGATCGAGGTGGGCCCCGGGCTCGGCACGCTGACGACCGCGTTGCTGGAGGCCGGCGCCGACGTCTGGGCCATCGAGAAGGATCGGGTGCTGCATGAACATCTCGCCGAAACACTCGCGAAGAAATTTTCGGACACGTTTCACCTCCTTGAGGGCGATGCCGTCGAACACCCGCTCGCCGACCTCCCCGCGGAGATCGCCGCGCGCGATTTCAAAGTCGTCGCTAACCTTCCCTACGCGATCGCCACGCCGTGGCTCGACGCCGTGCTGGGTGGACCGCTGCCGGCCCGGTTGGTGCTGATGCTCCAGCAGGAAGCCGCGCAACGTTATGCCGCGGCGCCGGGCAGCAAGTCGTTCGGCGCCATCTCGGTTTTCCTCCAGGCCGCCTATGAAATCGCCCCGGGGCACAAGGTGGCGGCGGCGTGCTTCCACCCGCGGCCCGACGTTGAATCTCACCTGCTCAACCTCGTGCGCCGCCCCGTCCCGGCCGTGTTTCCGCCGGCGTTCAAAGCGCTCGTGCGCGCATGCTTTCAGCAGCGCCGCAAGCAGATCGGGGCGCTCCTGCGCGCCCGGGTGCCCGGCGGTGGCGCGATCTGGCGGGAACTTCTACGCGCCGACGGCCTCTCAGAACTGACCCGGCCGGAGGCCATTCCCGTTGCGAGCTGGCAGCGACTCGCCGCTGCACTTCCAGCCTTGGCTTGAAAGCCGGCCACCGATCATTCTATTTCACTCCGTTATGTCGCGCGCTTTGCTCCTCCTCACCCTCGCCTCCACCGTCCTCGTCGCTCATGCGCAGGATGCCGCGGCACCCACGCTCGCCGGCCGCGTCGAGGGCAAGACCTATGTATCGCCCACCGGCGTTTTCAAAGTCGCCATTCCGGTGCTCCCTGAACTCGGCGGCAGCATCAACGACACGCCCAACGTCGTAACCTTCCAGGATGAGTTCAACACGCACGTCAGCATCGCGGCGTTTTCGCAGGACGCCACGCAGCGCTGGGAAATGTCCACCCGCGGCCTGAAGGACTATCTCATTTATTTCTTCAGCAATTTCGTGCTGACCGATTTCAAGCAGTCCTTCGAAGGCACGCAGATCGAGAGCGCGAAGTTTAGTCCCGGCCAGCTCGGTGGCGCGCTCATCACCAACATTCTCCTCCCCGGCGGCTCGATGTTCGCCGACAAAGTGCCGCAGTATGACGACGGCCGCGTGGCGGTAGCGAAGCGCGGCAATCTGCTCTTCATCAGAAACGGTCACATCTTTGTCGTGAGCACCGAACTCGCGGAACGTGTGATCGAGGGCAAGGCCTACAAGAAGACGACGGCCGAGGAGGACGATCTTCTCCGCCAGCGGCTCAACGACATCGTCGAAAAAATTCAGTTCGCCAAACCACCCGCCGCTCCCCCGGCCACACCGCCGCCCCTGCTGGCGGCGCCGAAGAAGTAACGGCTCGCGCGACTCGTTCCGCGCATGACGCTCCGCGCCGCGACCGAGGCCGACCTTCCGGCCATCGTCGAAATCTACAACAGCATCATTCCTGGCCGGATGGTCACCGCCGATTTGGAACCCGTCTCGGTCGAAAGCCGGCGCGGCTGGTTTCAAGCTCATGAGGTGCCGAACCGCCCGCTCTGGGTGCTGGTCGATGAGCGCGGCGCCGTCACCGCCTGGATCAGCTTCGATCCGTTTTATGCGCGGGCGGCTTACGATGGCACGGCGATGATCGCCATCTACGTTGCGGAAAGCCGGCGGCGACAGGGACTCGGTCAGCAGCTCCTGCGCGAGGCCATTGCACGCGCGCCGTCGCTCAAGCTGCACTCGCTGCTCGGATTTATCTTTGGTCACAACGAACCGAGCCTGCGCCTCTTTGAGGCGCACGGTTTCGCGCGTTGGGCGCATCTCCCGCGCGTCGCCGTGCTCGACGGCATCGAGCGCGATTTGATCATCGTCGGCCGGCGCGTGTGAAGCATTCCGCATCGTAGGGCGCCCGCTCCTCGACAGGCTCGGAGCCCGGGGCTTGCCGAACGGGCAAGACTGACGCCCTGCGTTACGATTACTGCTTCGCGCCAGCTTTTTCAGCGCCAGCCGGACCACCCGGCCCGCGACCGCCCCGCCCGCCGCGTCCGCCGAACGCGCCTTCCGGCGGCGCGGGCGGAAGCTCATTCGGCAACGCATCGCCGCACAGCTCGAGAATTTCGATCAACGTGAGGCTCGTTTGCGCGGCGTCGTTGGTGGAGACGCCGGGAGCTTCGTGCACCGGGTTGAGTGCATCCGCTCCGTTGACGAGGCGCTGGTTCGCCGCTCGCGCGCGGCTCAGCGCTGCGATCGCTTTCTGCG
>JBBRLB010000076.1:0-30522 GCA_038231575.1 Opitutales bacterium
CAAAACGCGTTTTTGTTGGGAGCGGCCGGGGGGGTTTACCGCACCCCGCCGGTCGCGCCGTTGCGCCCAAAAATTTGTGGCCGGCCCCACACCGCCCCGCCCACAACACAACTGATAACTACGAACGAGAGGGGAAAAAGCCGCGCGCCGGGTAAAGAAAACGCCTTTGCGACCAAGTGCGGCTGGTTCGCGACGAATCGCGAGCAGAGGGCGCTCAGACTGGCGGAGCGATTCGACGCACTCAGGGCTGGCGGGACAGCGGGCATGCCATCACAACACCCCCGCACCGGAAAAGTTACACCTCAGTTTTGATGAGCGGGCGGGGCGGCGGATGAACGGGTGGCATCGCGGTGAACACACGCCCGGCAAGCCGCGGTGGTGGCGGGGAAAGCGAGACCTCGCGCGGCGCAAAAAAAGGCGCGCCGGTTTTCCGGCGCGCCTGAAGTCTTGGACGACGTGGCGCGTCGCTCAGAAGTCCCGGCTCACGCGCATATACCAGAACGCGGGCTCGGCGCTGCCGACGCCGTTGTAGTAGCCGGTGCTGTTGTCGAGGTAGCGCGGCGGCGCTTTGTCCTGCGCGTTGCGCACGCCGACGGTGACCTTCGAGCCCCACAGGCCATTGTAGGACACCTGCGGGTTGACGCGCCACTGGTTCGCGTAGAGCGGCTCGGGATTCGCGGTGACGCCGCCCGGCGGGAAGTGCCCGACCATGCTGACGAAGACCGACGCCGCCAGGTTGCCCTTGCGCCACGACAGCGTGCCATTGCCGCGCACGAGCGGGAAATTGTCGACGCCGCCGAGATCGATGACGGAAAGCGCGCCGAGGGAGTTGAGCGAGGTGCGCTCGTAGTTGGCGGTGTAGGTGGCGTTCGCGCCGACCCGGAACTGGCCGAGCTTTTCCGCTTTGTAGGTGTAGCTCACGCCGAAGTCCCAGCCGTCGAGCAGGACTTTGTTCGCGTTGAACCAGTCGGTCGCGATGTAGTCGATGATGCCGGTCGTGAAACCCGCGGCGGCCTCGGCGGGCGTAAGCGTCTTGCGGACGACGCGGCCGGGCGGGAGCCTCAGCTCGTTGGTGAGGGTGAACGTCGAGCCGTCGCGCGTGATCAGATTTTTCTGGTTGAACTTGAAATAGCTCACGTCGAACCCGAGGCCCTTGAGCGGTCCCTTCGGCACATCGAGCACGAAGCCGAGGTAGGTCGTCTTGGTCTCCTCGGGCTGCAAGCCGGGGTTGCCGCGGCCGACGGTCTTGAGCTGGTTCGACGGCTGGTCCGTCCGGCGGGGATCGAACACCTGGCCCGACGTGAAGCTCACGCTGCCCTTCGTGTAGAGGAACGCGAGGTCGGGGGCCTTGAACGACTCCGAATACGAGCCGCGCAGCATCAGCCAGTTCACGGGCTTCCAGCCGAGCGCGATCTTGGGTTTCGTGGTGTTGCCGAAATCGGAGTATTCCTCGTGCCGCGCGGCGAGCTGCAGCTCGAGGTGCGACGGGAACGGCACCTTCAACTCGACGTATTGCGACGTCACCTGGCGCCGGCCCGAGTAGCCGAAGCCCTCGCTGCCGCCGACGATGTTGCCGGTTTCGTTTTCGACCGTGCGCGTGTCGGTGAGATTTTCTTTGCGAAATTCAAAACCCGCCGCGAGCCCGATCGCGCCGGAATGCCACGGCGTCTCGTAGACGCTGCCGTTGACGGAGAGATCGTAGAGGTTGGAGTTGAACTCCGTCTTCGTCGGATTCTTGCCGGAGTAAAACGACGTCACGCGCCGGTCCTCGGGGCCGAACGGATTCGCGTAGAGTTTCTGGCCGTCGATCGTCACGCCGAGCAACGCCTGCTGCACCTGCGAGTCGAACGAGACATTGGGCGAAAGATTTTCAAACGAGCCCGACGCGGTCATGAACGCGCCCTCCCACGACCAGTCGCCGCCGAGCGTGCCGCCGAGGCCGAAGATGCCGCGCGGATAATCCGATCGCGTGTCGTTCACGCGCGGGCCGGCGTTCACGAGCCGGAACGTGCTCAACTCGATCGCCTGTCCCGCCGCGCCAAAGTAGCGCGTGCCGTAGGGATTGTAGGGATTGTCCGCGGCCACGATGAGGCGGCCGTTCGTGCCGGCGCCTTTGTCTGTCGTCGTGAACGGCGACGGCGCGGACTGGCTCACGGCCTGCACTTTGTTGTAGAACAAATCGGCGAAGCCGTAGATGCGGTCCGTGAAATTGTGCCGCATGACGACGCTCAAGCCGCGCGTGTCCACCTCGGGGAGCTGCGTCGTGTCTTTCTGAAAATCGTAGAGCCCCGCGCCCGTGACGCGCGAGACGGCGGTGCCGTTGGCGACGAGCGGGCTGTCGGTGCGATTGAGAAATGTCCGCACCGTCGCCGTGCCCGGGACGAAGTAGCGCGCGGGAAACGTGTTCGAGCTGCGCAGATCGGCGCCGACGAGAATATTTCCCGACGCATCGGCCTCAAGCTGGCCCGCGCTCGTCTTGTCGTAGCGGAGGTCGGCCGTGTTGGAAAACGCGAAGTCGGCATCCTTGGTCATGTTGCGGTGCGAATAATTGACCGAGGCCTGGATGCTCGTCTGCCCGGCCGCGGCGCCCGCGATGGCGAACGCCGTGCGTTCGAACGAATCCTTGCGAAAGGTGTTGCCGACGGAAATTTCCGTCGTGAGGCCGGTGTAGTTACGACGCAGCTTGATGTTCACGACACCCGCGACGGCATCGGAGCCGTAGATCGCCGAGGCGCCGTCCTTCAGCACTTCGAGTGATTCGATCGCGGCGGTGGGAATCTGGCGCAGATCGATAGCCGACTGAAACCCGTTGAACAACCCCGCGCCCGACGGCACGGCGCGCCGGCCGTTGATGAGCACGAGCGTGTTGTTGTTGCCGAGGCCGCGGAGATTGACGGTCGAACTGCCGGAGCCGAAGCCGTTGCCGGAGCCTTCGGGCACGACCGACTGGCCGCTGTTGATCGGCATCGCGCGCAGCGCATCGTCGACGTTGGTGAATCCCGTCGCCTCGAGATCGGCGGCGGTGAGGCGGATGACGGGGCTCGGCGTTTCGGCGTCGATGCGCTTGATGCGCGAGCCGGTGACTTCGAACGTCGCGAGTTTTTCGACAGGCGTCGATTCGGACTTTTTCGCCTCGGTGGTTTGCGCGAGGGCCGCGAACGGCAGGGCGAGGACGAGCGCAAGCAATGCGCGCGCGCCCGCGCGCAAGCAATGGAATCGGGATGTGGTAATCATGGGTGGTAGTTGCACTTGGTTGCAGTTCAACGGCGCCGGTCGCGGAGCGGCCGCGCGTTTCGTTTGAGCGCAGCAAACCCCCACCCTCACGCGGCGGAACGCCAATGCGACCAACACGGCGCTCCGCGCGACCAACCCCGCCCTGCCTGCGACGAGATTTGTCGCGTTTATGTCACGCCCGCGACGAACCGCGGCGCCCGGCGCGACCAATGAACTGGGATTCACGATCAGTGGCCGGAAAAAAGGCGCGCCGCTCGCGCGGCGCGCCCGTCGGGGCACGAGGACTTCTCGGCGCTCAGAATTCCTTCTTCAGCTCGATGAACATGAACCGACCGATGATATCGTAGGCGTATTTCGCCGTGTTGGCCTCGGTCCCGCCACCGCTGCCGCCCCCGGGCACGAACGGCGCGGCTTTGTCAAAGAGGTTGTTCACGCCGCCGGTCACGACGAAGCCCTTCGTCCAATCGCGACCGAGGCCGGGCAGCCGGTAGCTGGCGGAGAGGTTGGCGGTCAGGTAGCTCGGAACCGTGTAGGCCTTGCCGTCGGCACGCTGCGTGTTCTTCGTGCCGGGCACTTCACCGAACGCCGTGCCGGGCGCGTTGAGCGCCGGCAGATAGCTGAGCTGCAAGTTACCGGTGAGGTCCTTGTAGGCGTAGTTGAGGTGCGCCTTAATCGCGTAGTTTGGAATCACGCCCTGCTGATTCGCCTTGCCGTTCGCGCTGTCGGTAAAGTTGCGCGCGTATTGGTAATACTTGCCGGTCGGCGCGGTGCGCGCCTTGAAGTTGAACGGCACGTTCGCATCCGCGCCCATCGCGAAGTAGCCCATCGTCGGCGTGCGGAACTGGTAGCTCGTCCCGAGATCGACGCCATCCGTCCACTGATCGCCGACGGGATTATAGACGACGTTGAGGAAGCCGAAGTTGGTCGACGTGACCTGATTCGGCGCGGTGCTGGTCAAGCGTGACCCATCGGTGAATTTGAACGCCGGCGCGTAAGCCGAAGCCGCGCCCTTCGCGTTCAGATCGGCCGCGATGAACGTGTAGTCAAAGCCGCCGACCTTGCCCTGCCGAACGTGATAATAATCCGCGGTGAAGTTCAGGCCCTTGATTCGGTTCGGCGAATAAACGAAACCGCCGGTGAACGACTCGGACTTCGCCGCCTCGAGTCCCGGATTGCTGAGTTCGTTGTCCTGGCTGATGAACTGGCCGTTGACCGTGCGGCCGGTGGAACCGCCCGCGCTGGTGCTGCCGTTGCCTTCGAGCACGGAAAGCGTGGGCGAGTTCTGCGTCGGCGGCCCGAAGAGCGCGAAGATCGAGGGCGCGATGAAGCCGCGCGCGAACGTGCCGCGCACGACGAACTGCTGGTCGAACGGCAGCCAGCGCACGCCGAACTTCGGCGTGGTCGCGTTGCCGCCGGGCGAGATGCGCTCGACGCGCACGGCCGCGGTGACGTCGGTGCGATACGCGAAGGGCACCGCGTTCTTCGGCGAGGTCAGCGGAAAGTTCGTCTCGAGAAACGCCGCGCGCATGGAGCGCTTGCCGCTCTGGAAGCTGTTGGCGGCGTTGTAGCCGAGCGCGAGGCCGGTGGTGAAATTGCTGTCAGCCTGGCTCGCGAGGCGCTCGCGGCGCACTTCGCCGCCGATCGCCATCGCGATATCGCCGGCGGGCAGCTCAAAGGGCTTGCCGGTCACGCGGAAATCCATGCTGCGCTGGTCGACTTGGGCGGCCTTGAAGAGCGTGACGCGCAACGCATCGAGCGTCGATTGCGCGTTGGTGCCACCGATGCCAAAATAGTCGTAAACCGGGACGTTGAGGTTCGCCCGCGTGTCGAAGTAGCTCGAAAGCGGTCGGCCCTGCGCATCGTAAACGTAACCGGTGCCCGCGGCGTTGAGCAGCGGAATGAGTTCCTGGTTCATCACCGCGCCGTTCGCCCCGCCGAAGATGTGCTGCTCGCCGGACGCGCGGTCGTAGTTCAACGCGGTCTCCCAATTCCAGCGGTCGTTGATCTCGCCGCGGAAACCGAGGACGAAACGATACGTGTCGACGGTGTTGTCCGCGAAACGATTTCCAATGTCGACGAGACGCGTGCGCAGGCCCGGCGCGCCCGGCGCGCCGCCGACGCCGATTGCGACGCCGAAAAGATTATAGGGATTGTTCGCGGGGATCGTGAGGTTGTTGCCCCCGACGCTTGAGAGCGGCGCCGGCGCGAGGCCGCTGCCGCCGTTGGTCGTCTTCGAAAACAGAAAATCGCCGAACGCGACGAAGTTTTTTCCCGCGAGCTCCTTCTCGCCGGACGCGAAGGCCTGGTTGCGCTGGTTCGGGAGCACGAGCGGATTGTCGAAGAGCGACGTGTTGATGATGTTCGTCGCGCCGCCGGCCTGCACCGAGCTCACCGTCGAGGTGATCGGAAGGTAGTAGCCTGCGGCCTGGAGTTGCGCGGTGGTTTGCGGCGCGGCGGTGGGATTCGTCTTCGGCGGCAGCGTCTTGATCGCGGCGTTGTAGCCGGGCGCGCCGACGGCGAGCGGCGAACCGGCGATGAGGAAGTTGCCGTTGCGGCCCGCGAACGAGAGGCTGAAATAGCTCGGCAGCGTGGAGGGACTTTGGCCGAGCGCGTTGAGCCCGACGATGCTGAGGGTCGAGAGCGGGCGGTTGAGCGTGCCGAGCGTGGTGTTTTCAAAATACTGCGCGCCCACCAGCAGCGACGCGCCGGGCTTCGCCACGCCGGCGGTCAGCCACGCATCTTTCGTCGTGTAATCGCCGTGCCGGTCGCGGCCGTAGCGCGTGCCGAATTCGGCGCCGTTATAATTTTTCCGCAGGAGAATGTTGATCACGCCGCCGATCGCGTCGGAGCCGTAGATCGTCGAGGCGCTGTCCTTCAGCACTTCGATGCGATCGACCATTGCCAGGGGAATCGTGTTCAAGTCCACGCTCGGAAACGTCGCCGCCGAGTTGTTCGTGCTGAACGGCGAACTCGCCAAGCGGCGGCCGTTGAGGAGCACGAGCGTCGGCAAATTGCGGAGCGCGACGTAGGATTCGCCGAAGCCGCCGTTGTCGACTTCATTGCCGGTGTTGCCGTTGCCGGTGAAGTTCGGCGAGAGATCTTTCAATAGGCGCAGCGCATCGGTCGTGCCGCTCTGGCCGATCTCCGCGCGCTCGATCGTGACGATGGGGCTCGCGCTGACCTCGGCCGAAGCGGGCAAGTAGGAGCCGGTGACGGTGAAGGCCTCGAGTTTCTGCGGCGTTTCAACCGGGGCGGTCGCGGACTGGCCGAAGCCCGTGGCGTGGGTGAGGAGCGCGAGGGCGGCGACCAGGGGGGTCGCCCCGCGGAGCAGTGGATGATTTTTCATGTTGGCAGTCAGGATTTCGGAAGCAGCGGCCGCGCACGCGGCACCAGTTCTGTTTCTTTGATATGACAGAACTGTGCTGCTCGCTGGGCGCTCAACGTGATTGCGACCAGTCAACGCTCCCGCGCGGCAGGCTCGGGGAATCGAGCGACCAACCTTTTTCGCCGCGTGCGACGGACCCGGATTTCACCCGCGATGAATCCGGCGGATTTCGCGGCGAAACCCCGCTGGCGCGCGGTTCAGCCTCACCACACGTTCGAGTCACCCAAACCTCCGCTCGCCGCGAATGCCCCACCCCCGAAAAAACCTCCGCGCGTGGGCGCATCATCCACGCGCACCCAGCGCGCTTTCGCGACCGCGGCGCCGACGAGCGCGCGGGCGAGGCGGAGTGCGTCGCCTGAAAATCCCGCCGGAAATCGCCGCACGCGCCCCCGCTCCAAGGGATCGAGCACCTCCATCCCGCCATCCACCGCGTAGGTCAACACGGTGTGGCCAAGACGACCTTCCCGCGTGTCGACGTAGTAAGAAAGCAATTGAGCGTCTGCCGCCGCGTCGCCCTGCTCACGCCGCACCCGCAACGCCGCGAGGCTTTCGATAAAACACCCGTTCGGCAACTCGCCGCGCGGCGCCACCGCACCAAGCCCGTCGCGCGTCACGACGCGCCACCGCGTGAATCCCGGATCAATCGCGCGGAGGAGCGGCGCGAGATCGGCTTTATCCTCGGCGACGCGACCGCGCCGGAGCGACAAACTCTCCGTGCCAGCGGAGTCCGTGTAGAACCACAGGACGTCGGCCAGCTCAAAGACGAGGGCGTGAAACGAGGCCGGATAGCGCCCCGCGGTGGACGTGCTGTCGATCTGGATCACCTGCGACCAAAGCTCCGGGCCGAGCTCCGCCTGCGCTCGTCGCGCGTAGGTGAGAGAGGAGTCGGCGCCGCGCGCAAACGCGGCGCCGACCAGACAGACCACTACGACTGTCACAATCCGATACACGCCCTAGAAGCGCCTCACGCATTCCAAAGTTTTGGAAATGCGACGAGCCGACGCTCGATCGCGCCGGAGAAATCCCGGCGCGCGCCGAATGGAAAATCACACCGCAGCGGGGCGGAATTTTCGTTTCACGCGCGGGACGACGCATCCCGGAAATGGAAAAATTTCGGCGCGCAAATCGCGCGGTTCGGCGCAAAGAGGCAGGGTGCGTTATCCTTAACGCACCGCCCCCCGACCATCGCCCGCGCCTTGGCAGCGGAGTAAGGACAATCCACCCCACCCTCCCGCCGGACCTACAACGCCTGTTTCAACAGCGCCCCGATCCGCTCGTGATAGCCACGGCTGAGCTTGAGCTTCGTGCCGTCGTGCAGGATCACGGCATACTCGCCGGCGAACGATGGGCTGAGTTTCCGCATGCGATCGATGTTCACGATCGTCGAGCGGTGGATGCGGATGAAACGCTTCGGATCGAGCCGCGCTTCGAGGCGCGCCATCGTCTCGCGCATCAGGTGCGCGCGGCCGGCCACGTGAAACTTCATGTAGTCGCCCTCCGCCTCGATCCAGTCGATCTCCTCGGCCTTGAGGAAGAAAATCTCGCCGGAGGATTTCAGCAGGATGCGATCGCCCGGCAGCTCGTCCTTCGCGGTGGCGCGCGCCGGATCGTGCTGCAGGTAGTCGAGCAACTGGGTGAGGCGGCTGTTGACGTTGTCGGACTCACGCTGGCGCACGGCGTGTTTGGCGCGTTGCAGCGCCGCGGAGAAACGCGCGTCGTCGTAAGGCTTCAACAGGTAGTCGACGGCGTTGACCTCGAAGGCGCGCAGCGCGTGCTCGTCGTAGGCCGTGACAAAAATCACCGCGGGCGAAGCGGCGTTGCCGACGATCTCGAGCGCCTCGAAGCCGTCGCAGCCCGGCATCTGGACGTCGAGAAACACGAGGTCGGGTTTCTCCCGCTTGATCAGCTCGGCGGCCTCGGCGCCGCCGGCCGCCTCGCCGACGATCTCCACGCTGGGATCGCGCTCGAGCAGCAGGCGCACGCCGCGGCGCGCGGCGGGTTCGTCGTCAACGATGAGGGTGCGAACGCGCGTGGCGGTGGGGGGGGCAAGTGGGAGCGTTTTCATAGACGGCAGGGTAAAATGATTTGGACGGCGACGCCCCGGCCCGGCTCGCTGCGCAGCGAGAGCTGGCCGTGGACGCCGTAAATTTTGGTGAGGCGCTCGCGCGTGTTGCTGAGGCCGACGCCTTCCTTCGCGCGCTTCGAACCGTCACCGAGGCCGGGGCCGTCGTCGCGCACCTCGAGGTGGAGCTGCCCTTCGGCGACGTGCCCGCGCACCGCGACGCAACCGGGCCCCGACTTCGGCGCGATGCCGTGCAGGATCGCGTTTTCCACGAGCGGCTGGAGCAGCAGGTTCGGGATGCGCGCCTCCCACGCCTCCGGCTCGATCTCGATGTCGACGCGGAGCCGGTCGGAAAAACGCACGCGCTGGATGTCCAGATAGTGCCCGAGGAAATTCATTTCCTGGCGCAGCGTGACTTCCTGCACCCCGCGGTTGTCGAGCGCCATGCGGAGCAGCGAACTGAGCCGCGCGATGAGGTTCACCGCGTCGTCATTCTTCTGCTCGCGCACGAGCACGGCGATCGTGTTGAGCGTGTTGAAAAGAAAATGCGGGCGCAGTTGCTCGCGCAGCGCTTTCAGCTCCGTCTCGATCAACCGCGCCTCGAGCTGGGCCGCCTTGAGCTCCTCGTTTTTGTAGCGCCGGTAGATTTCCAGGCTGTAGCCGAACGCGAGCACCGCCCAGTAATAGGCCATGTCGATGATGTTGCGGCCGTAGAAACTCTTCAGCGCCATCGACCAGAAATCCTCCAGCGGCTCGCCGAAAAAGATCACGTAGGCGAGGATGCGCCCGAGGTAATACGTCGCCATCACCCCGAAACTCATCGCGAAGTGAAACCCCACCCCGCCGAGCCAGCGCCCGCGGCTCAACGGCAGCAGCTCACGCATCCGCAAAATCAGCGGCGCCATCAGCGCCCACATGCACGCGCGCCCAAACTGCGGCACGGCGATCTCGAAAAAATCGACCGTCTCGGACCGCATGTTGACGCGGCTGTTGAAGTAAACCTCGATCGAGAGGACCAGCCCTAGAAAAACCCAGCCGGCAAAGAAGGCGGCGGATTTGATCCAGCGGTTGTGCATGTCGGAAGGGTTCATCCGCCTCTCCTCGGCGCGGTTCAAGCGGATAAAGCCAATTCTGCGACGAACGGCCGCTTTTCCGCGACGAACAGCAATTCAAGGCGACAAAGCCTGCGACGAATGGCCGGCGGAAAACCGCGCGACGTCGACGGCCGCGTCGAACGGCGCGCCGGCGGCGACGTGTTGCACCCACTGGCGCGCGAGCCAGGGCGCGAGCAACGCGCCTTTCGCGCCGAGACCGTTGAGGGTGCCGAGCCGGGCGTTGGCGGGATGCCGGCCCACCACGGGGCGCTTGTCGGGGAGGTTCACGCGCACGCCCGCCGCATGACCCGTGACCGTGAACGGCCGTTCGAGCAGCGCGGCGGCACTCGCTTCCAGAATTCTACGCGCCGCGGCAGTCGGCGTGACATCTGCGATGTCCGGCTCGTGTGTCGCGCCGACCGCGGCGACTCCCGGCGTCAGCGGGAGCACCCAGTGTCCGCGATTGAGCACCACGTCGGGCGCCAGGCCATCCACGGCGAGCGTGAGGATTTCTCCTTTCGAAAATTCCCACGGCACAAAATCAAACGCGCCGCTCCGCGCCTGCCCTGAGCCGGTCGAACGGGCGCCAGCCACGCCCGTCGCATCAATCACGAGCGCATGCTGCGCGGCTTCGGCCGCGATCACCACCGTTGCTTCGCGCCACTGTCCTCGCGCCTGCCATCGCGCACGCGCCGCCTCGAGCAGCGCCGTCAGATCCACGCGGGCGGCGCCCTCGATCCAAAAGCCGGCGTCGTCGGCCTTCCCAGCGAACGGCACCAGCTCTCCCCTCGCCTGCTTTTCCGTCAGCACGCGCCGGTCGCGATCATCGACGAACAATCGCCGGACCCGAACCTCCCGCCATAACGACACCGCCAGCGCCGCCTCGAGCTCCCGATACGTCGCACGCGCCATGGGCAAGAATTCGTCGACGCCCCAGCTCTTCACGATCCGCCGACCGGTGATCGGACTAATAATGCCCGCCGCCATCCGCGAGACCGTGCCGCCGCCACCGGCCTCTACGATCGCGAAGGAAATTCCCGCGCACTCCAATTCCCAGGCTAGCAGCGTGCCCGCCAGTCCCTGACCAACGATGAGAATGTCGGGGCGCCCCATCTCAGATAATTACTCGATCAGCCTGCGATATAGCTTCCAAAGGAAAATTCCCATTCCGATCAGAAGCCCGGCAATCAGCCCATCAATGCTGGCGGCTCCCCATTGTTTTCGGGCAAGCTCCATCGCAATCCCAACGGCCCGAAGCCCGGCGAAGAGAAAGCAAATCACCGCTGCCAGTCGGAACATCATCGGCGCTCCTCCCTCTCCTCCGCCCACAGCGCCGCGCCGACGATGCCGGCCTGATTGAAAAACTCTGCGGGCACCAGCCGCGCGCGCGTTTTCAGGCCCGGGAAAAACTTTTCGTGTTTCGCACTCACGCCGCCGCCGATGATGATCAACTCGGGCCAGAGGGCCTGCTCCAGCACGCCGAGATATTTATTCAGGCGATGACCCCATTTTTTCCACGTCAGGTCATCGCGCTCGCGCACCGATGCCGCCACGAATTTCTCATAGGACTTCCCATCGTGCGGCAGGTGGCCGAATTCACACGGGATCACCGTCCCGTGATACGCCAGCGCCGAGCCCACGCCGGTGCCCAGCGTGAGCAGCAGCGTTTTGCCCCGGAAACCCCGGCCTGCGCCAAACTTCATCTCCGCGAGGCCGGCCGCCGCGGCGTCGTTGAGCAGCGCGATGCGGCGGTGGGTGGCCTGGGAAAAAACTTTGACCGCATCGCAGCCGATGAACTTCGGGTGGAGATTGGCCGAAGTGAGAATCTTCGGTCCGTGAATCACGCCCGGAAATCCCACCCCAATCGGGCCGCGCCAGTCGAACTGCCCGGCAATCTTCGCGATGGCGCGGCCCATTTGCAGCGGAGACAACCGCTCCGGTGTCGCGATGCGAAAACGCTCGGCCAGCAGCCGGCCGGTTTTCGTGTCCACCGGCGCGCCTTTCACCGCCGAGCCGCCGATATCGATGCCGAGGACTTTCATCCGGAACGTTTTCACGCCAAGGTCGCCCAGAACGCAAAGACTAAAACCATCGCGGCCGAAACTCCCTTGGCGACCGCTGCGCCCTTGGCGGGGGGCTTGGTGGGGTCAATGCGCGCAACCACCCGCACCATGCGCGTGACCGTGGCGCAGTTCCTCGGCGTTGGCCAACCGCGCCGAAACGATCTCCACCTCAAACGTCAGGTCGACGCCGGCGAGCGGATGATTCGCGTCGAGCAGCACCGCGTCGCCTTCAATCGCGGCCACCGTCACCGTCGGCGCGAAGCGATCGGGGCCAGCCTGGAAGCTGTCGCCGACCTTCACCTCGCCCTCGACCGGCAGCACCGCGCGTTTCACCCGCTGGATCTGCGCCGGATCCCGTTCACCGTAGGCTTCGGCCGCGGGCACCTGCACGCGCGACTTCGCGCCTGCTTCGACCCCGCGCAGCCGCCGGTCGAGCCCGTCGATGATTTGTCCCGCACCCTCGAGATAAGTGACCGGATCGCCGCCGGCGGACGAATCGAGCACGCGGCCCGACGGATCGCGGAGGGTGTAGTGAAAGGCGACTACGCGTGGCATCGCACAAAGTGACGAGCGGCGCGTGCCGAGTGACAAGTGCAATCCGGCTCCCCTCTCCGCCCAGGTCATTCGTCACGGGGCGGCGCGCCCGCGTCACGTCTCTTCGCGCAGGATTTCCAGCGGCGGCGTGTTGGCCACGCCGCGGTTGGTGATGAGACCCGTGACCAACGTGATCGCGATGGCGCCGGCGATGGAGCCAAGCAGCACGAGCGGCGGCACGACGACGGTGGCGTTGAAGCGGTATTTCGCGACGAGGGCCGTGCTCCCGATGGAGAGCAGCCCGCCCGTCACGGCGGCGAGCACACCCAGCACGGCGTATTCGACGAGCAGAATCTGGCGGAGCTGGCGTCGCGTCGCCCCAAGCGTGCGCAGGAGCACCGTCTCCCGGATGCGCTGCATCCGGCCGGTGAGAATCGCGCCGACGAGCACAATCACGCCCGTCACGACGGTGAACAGCGCGAGGAACGAAACGACAAACGCCACCTTCGAAAAAATCCCGTCGATCGTCTGCATGATGAGCGACAGGTCGAGCGACGACACGCTCGGGAATTCCTTCACCACCGCCTGCTGCACTCGCGCGGTGTCGGCCGAACTCGCCGCGCGCAGTGCGGCGACAAACGTTTTCGGCGCCGGTTCGAGCACGCCCTCGGGAAACACGACGAAGAAATTCGGCGCCACACGCTGCCACTCCACCGCGCGCAAGCTCGCCACATAAGCCGTCAGCGGCACGCCCTGCACGTTAAACCCCAGTTCGTCGCCGAGCGTGAGCTGCAGATCTTTTGCGAGGCCTTCCTCCATCGAAATCGGCACGCGCAACTCACCGGGCGTCACGCGACCCACGAATTTTCCCGCGGTAATTTTTTCGGTGTCCATCAGCGTCGCGCGATAACTCGAGCGGTATTCACGCGTCAGCGTCCACGCCGGAATGCCCGCGTGGCCCTCCTTCAGCATCACGTCCACCCCGCGTCCCTTGAGCGACGAGATCTGCATCGTCACGATCGGCGCCTGCGCGATCACGGGGGAACCGTTGGCCTTCACGATCTCGTCGAAGCGCGCGATCTCGTCATCCTGGATGTCGAAGAACATCAGGTTGGGACGGTTGCCGCCGCCGATGCTCTCAATTTTTCCGAGCAGCGTCGCCCGCGTCAGCAGCAAGGTGAGCATCAAAAATGTCGCGAGCCCGAGCGACAGCAGCAGGAGCAGCGTGCGGTTGTTCGGCCGGTGGAGATTCGCGAGGCCCTGCCGCCACACATAGGGCAGCGGCTGGCGCGGAATGAGCCGCTTCGACGCCAGCACCACCAACTGCGCGACCCCCGCCAGGGTCCCGAAGCTCACCGCCATCGCGAGCGTGAAGCCGAGCCCGACCTTCCAATGTCCCGTCTGCAGGATCGCGAAGCCGAGCACGGCCGCCGCGATGATAAAATAAAGCGCGAGCCGCACCGGATCCTCGCGTTGGTGTTCCGCGCCCTGCGCCGATCGAATCGCGAGCAAGGGCGAGACGCGCCGCACCGCGAGCATCGGCAGCAACGTGAACAGCACACAGATCACGAGCCCCGCCGCCGCGCCTTTGCCGACCGCCGCCCACGAGATGAAAAAGTCGACCTCGAACGGCAGAAAATCCTTCAGCACCCTCGGCAGCAACGCCTGCACCGAGAGTCCAAACGCCGTGCCCAGCACCACACCGAGCAGCCCGATCGCAAATCCTTGGGTCAGGTAAATCGCAAACGCCGTCCGCGCCTTCACGCCGAGGCAGCGGAGCGTCGCGACCGTCAAAATCTTTTGCCGCACGTAGACGTGCATCGCACTCGCCACGCCGACCGCGCCGAGAAACAGCGCGACAAACCCGACGAGGCTCATGAATGAAAACACGTCCTTCAGCGCGTCGCCGAGCTGCTTCTTGCGTTCCTCGACGGTTTCAAATCGCAACCGCTGATCGCGAAAGCGTTCGCCCAGCTCCTTCGCCAGCGCCTCGGCTTGGGTGGTCGGCGGCAGCTTGAAATGCACGCGATGCCGCGCGAAGCGATCCACTTTCAGCAAGTCGGTCGCCTCGAGGGAGGCCATGGAAACATAGACGCGCGGCGACAGCATCGCGATGGCCGCCGCCTCGCCCGGGATTTTTTTCAACGCGCCCACGACTTTCAGGGTCAGCTTGCCCACCTTGACCTCGTCACCGATCTGCACGCCGAACTGGACGAGCAGCGAATCCTCGACGACCGCGTTGTGGCCGGCGGCGAGCAGCTTCATCGCGCCGGCGGGACTCGTGACGAGTTCGCCGTAAAACGGAAAATTCCCCTCGAGCGCGCGAATCTGGCCGCGCCAGCGGGGATTGCCGCGCGTCGGAAAGCTCACCGTCGAGCCGAGCGAGACCTCGCGCGCGATCTCGCCGCCGAGCGTCTGGAAATGCGCCATCGTCGCCGGGGGAAACGCCTTCGACGCTGTCACGGTAAGATCGGAGCCGAGGAGTCCTTTCGTCTGCTCATCGACCGCGTGTTTCAAATTATCGCCGAGCGAAGCGATGCCGACGAGCGCCGCGATCCCGAGGACGACCGACACGGACACGAGCGCCAGCCGCGCCCGCGACGCCCGGGAATCCCGCCAGGCCATTTTTAGGATGAAGCTCATGGTTGGCCCACGGAACACACGGAATACACGGAAGAAATTTTCATAGGACGAACCGTTCGTGTTCGACCTTAGGTCGGTGGCCAAAATTGACCAGCAGCCCAACCTTGAAGCCGGTCGCGTGAAGATAATTCTGAACCTGCGCGCGATGTTCGTCGACCAAGGCAGAGACCGCCTTCACTTCGACCAGCACTTTCTCGTAGCAGATGAAATCCGCGACATAGATCTTCTCCAACGGTTTTCCCTTGTAGGTCAGGGCCAGCGGCACCAGCGCCCTCGCGGGAATTCCTTGAAGCGCAAACTCGATCCCAAGGCATTCCTGATAAACTGCCTCGAGAAAACCGCAGCCTTTGTCCCGATACACTTCGAAGCAGGCACCGAGGATCTTGTAGGTCTCCTCTTCGTAGATGAGCTTGCTCATAATGGTTGTGCTTCCGTGTCATCCGTGTGTTCCGTGGGCCCACCCGTCGCGGGCTAAATGATTTCATCACTGATCACCAATCCGCCCTTGAGCCGGATGAGGCGGTGACATTTTTTTGCCAGTTCGAGATCGTGCGTCACCAGCACGAGCGTGGTCTTCATCTGATGGTTCAGGCCGAAGATGAGCTCGACCATCGCCGTCGCGGTGTCGCCGTCGAGGTTGCCGGTCGGTTCGTCGCAGAATAAAATCTTCGGCTTGTTCATGAACGCGCGCGCCAGCGCCACGCGCTGCTGTTCGCCACCCGAGAGCTGCACCGGATAATGATCGCTGCGCTCGCCGAGCCCGACGCGCTCCAGTAACTCGCGGCCGGCGTCCGTCACCCCGCGTCCGCCTTCGCCGCGCAACTCGATCGGCACCGTCACGTTTTCCAGCGCGGTCAGGGTCGGCACGAGTTGGAAATTCTGAAACACGAACCCGATGTGCCGGTTCCGCACCAGCGCGCGCTCATCTTCGTTCATCTTGCCAATCGATTCGCCGGCGAGCACCACCTCGCCAGTCGTCGGGCGGTCGAGGCCGGCGCACAGGCCGAGCAGGGTCGTCTTGCCGCTGCCGCTGGGGCCGACGATCGCGACGCTCGCGCCGGGGGTCAGCTCGAAGCTGACATCGCGCAGGACCGTCAGCGGTCCGCCCGCCGCTTTGTAAGTTTTTGTGAGTCGCTCGACTTTCAGCATTGTCTGGTCACTCATGGCTACTGGATGAGAATTCCGGCACACAACACGCGAATCGGCCCGAAAGCTAGTTTAAGCGGTCATTTTTTCCGATGACCGTCCGGTTTTTTATTTCCTGCATCGTCGCGTTCGTCGCCGCCACTCCCGGTCGGAGCGACTCGCCGTCGCCTCCGATCGAAAAAACCGCCACCCGCACGATTGTGTTTTTCGGCGACAGTCTCACCGCCGGCCTCGGGCTCGCCGAGCCCGCCGAAGAGGCATTTCCGGGACTGATTCAAAAGAAACTCGCCGCCGCGCACCGGCCATGGCGCGTGGTCAACGCCGGTTCGAGCGGCGAAACCACGTCCGGTGGACTCCGCCGCGTCGACTGGATTCTGCGGCAGCCGGTCGACGTCTTCGTGCTGGAACTCGGCGGCAACGACGGCCTGCGCGGCATCGAGCCCGCCGTCTCGCTCAAGAATCTTCAGGGCATCATCGATCGCGTGCGTGTCAAAAATCCCGCGGTGAAAATCCTGCTCGCCGGCATGCAGATGCCGCCCTCGCTCGGGCCGGACTACACGCGCGACTTCGCCGCGATCTACCCGGCACTCGCAGAAAAAAACCAGCTCGCCCTCGTGCCCTTTCTGCTGGAGGGCGTCGGGCTGCGCGCCGATCTGAACCAACCCGATGGCATCCATCCGACCGCCGAGGGCCACGCGGTCGTCGCGGAAACCGTGTGGAAATATCTCGCGCCGCTGCTGTGAAATTCTCCGGCCTCCGCCTCTGCTTGCTTTCCCCGGCTCTCGCCCTCGGCGCCGGCCCCGCCGATTGGGCGCCGAATCTCACGACGACCGCGACGTGGGATAGCAACGCCACCAACGCCAGCCGCTCCGCCGACACGATCGGCGCGCTCGCGCTCCGCGCCGACGTCACCAGTGCGGCGCGCTTCCCGTTCGGACCCGACGACACTTTTTTTGCCGGCGCGGCGATCCGCGCGGAGGCGTGGCCGCGTTTCGATGGACTCGACCGCGCCGCGCTCGGCCCGCGGTTGACCTGGCAGCATAAGTTCGGAGTCGGAGCGCTCGCGCCTGTCTTCGACCTCGAACTCGCCGGTGACGTCATCGGCGCCCGCGAATCGGCGCGCACTGCCCGCGCCGGAAGCGTCACGCTCGCGCTGCGCAAACGCTTCGACGCAGCGACGCGCGTCTCGCTCACGCACACGCGCGCCCGCGAGGATGCGCGGGAGCTCGTCTTCGATCGCACCGGCGCGGAAACCACCGCCGAACTCGTCCGCGATCTCGATGAGCACTGGTCGCTCGCATTCACCGCGCGCTGGCGCGAGGGCGATGTCCTCTCGTATGCGACTCCGCCGCGCGCGGATCTCGTGGCGCTGGCCCACGTGCGCGTGCCGAACACGACCTTCGATCGCCCGTTCGTCGTTTACTCGCTGGAGGCGCGCTCGCTCTCCGGTGGCCTCGCCGTGACCCGGGCACTCGCGGACACCACCGCGCTGACGTTTCGCTACGACTGGCGCCAGACCGAGCGCGGGCCACTGCGCTATGTGAACCATCTTGTCTCCGCTGCGGTCGCCCGCCAGTTCTAGGACGTGATGCGTCCCCTCGCCCTCGTCTGTCTGTCCGTTCTCGCGGTGGTCCGCGCGGAGGCGGCCGAGGTCACCTTCAAGTTCACCGACAGCAAGGGCGCGCCGATTGTCGACGCCGTCGTCTCGCTCGTGTCCCTTGATGCGCCGCCGGCCCTGAGTGCGTCGAATGGCGCCAAACTCCCGCCGCCCGCCGAGCCGCTGGAAATCGCGCAGTCCGGCCAGGAATTTTCCACCTTCGTCACGCCGCTGGTCGTTGGCACGACGGTGAATTTTCCCAACGCCGACAAAGTCGGCCACCAAGTCTACTCGCTTTCCAAACCGACCAAAGTTTTCACGCTACCGCTCTACAAACCCGGCAGCTCCGGCACCGTCCTCTTCGATCGGCCGGGCGTCGTGGCGCTCGGCTGCAACATCCACGATTGGATGCTCGCTTACGTCGTCGTGCTGGAGACGCCGTGGTTCGCGAAGTCCGCGCCCAACGGCACCGCGGCGATCGCGAACGCCGCGCCCGGCCGTTACCGTGCCGAAGTGTGGCATCCGCGCCTCGCGAAAGTGGAAACGCGCGAGCTCACGCTCACGGAGGGCGCCGGCGCGCCCGCGCAGGAGTTCACGCTCCTGCTCAAGCCCGACCGCCGGATCCGCCGCACGCCCGGCAGCAGCGCCGGCGGCTACAAGTAACGACCGACCGCGGTGAGTTTCGCCCAACCGTGAGCCTGCTTCGCGTTTTTCATTTCCGCCGCTTCAGCATCCGCGTGCTCGCGTTGCTGCTCGGCCTGCTCTTCGCCACCCTCGCCACGACCTACACGCTCGTCTCGCGCGCCAACGCCACCAACGCCCGCGAACACGCGCGCTCCCAACTCGAGGCCGGCGTGCGCCTCTTCGACACCGCCGTCCGCCAGCGCATCGAATTTCTCGCTGGCAGCGCGGCAGTGATGAGCGGCGACGACGCCATCAAGCAGGTGCTCCGCGAGGATCCCGTCGATACGCGCACGCTAAACTCGACGCTCGAAAGTTACACGCAGAGCGTCGGCGCGCCCGTCGTCACGCTCCTTGATCTCGAACGCCACCTCCTCGGCAACACCCGGCCCGATCTCACCGAGGAAACCGCCGGGCCCTTCGGCTACCTGATCGGGCGCGCCATGGAAAAAGACATGCCCGAGAACAACGGGTTCTCCTATCTCGGCGCCGACAAACTGCTGCACGTGCTCGTCGTCGCGCCGCTCTACGCGCCTTACCCCAACATCGCGTATTGGTTCGGCCTCGCCTTTCCCATCGATCGCGCGTTCGCCGACAAACTCCAGGAGACCGCCCGCATCGAGGTGACGTTTGTCTCCACCGAAGATCCCGCGAAACCGCGCGTGCTCGCCACGACGCTGCCCGACGCCAGCGCGCACCTCGTCGCCGCCGCCGTCGCCCTCGGCCGCCGCACCCGCACCCAAATCACCGGCCTCGATCTCCCGGACGATCACTACGTCACGCTGATCAAAACCCACGACATGGTCGCCGAGGATCCGATTTCGATCGTGCTGCAAATTCCCCTCAGCCCCGAACTCGCACCCGCGCGCGAGTTGGAAAATTTCCTGATGGTCGTGTCCGCCGCCGCGCTCGCCGCCGCCGCGATTCTCGCGCTCATCATCGCCCGCAGCGTCAGCCAGCCCGTGCAACAACTTGCCGCGCACACGCAAGTCATCGCGCACGGCGACTACGATTCGCGCATTGCGCTCAACCGCTTCGACGAACTCGGCCAGCTCGCCGATGCGATGAACTCCATGTCCATCGGCCTTGCCGAGCGCGATCAAGTGCGCGATCTCCTGGACAAGAACGTCTCGCCCGAAATCGCCGCCCAGCTCATGCGCGACGGCTCCGCCCTCGGCGGCGAAGAGCGTGAGGTCACGATCTTCTTCGCCGACCTGCGCGGTTTCACGACGCTCAGCGAGAAACTCTCCCCCCGCGATCTCCTCACCCTGCTCAACCGCTTCCTCGATCGCATGAGCGCCGAGATCGAACGCGAGGGCGGCGTGATCGACAAATTCGTCGGCGACGCCATCATGGCGCTCTTCGGCGCGCCGGTCGACCAGGCCGACTCCGCCGACCGCGCGCTCGCCGCCGCGCTCGCGATGGAGCGCGCGCTGGTCGGATTCAACGCCGAGCTCGCAACCGAGGGCCGCCCGCCGCTCCGGATCGGAATCGGCGTCAACACCGCGCGCGTCGTCGCCGGCAACATCGGCTCCCACCGGCGCCTCAACTACTCGGTGATCGGCGATGGCGTGAACGTCGCCGCCCGCCTTGAGTCGCTCACGCGCACCGTCGAGTATCGCACCAACATCATCACGAGTGCCGCAACGCTCGCCGCGTTGCGTGGCACACGGAAAATCTCCTCCCGCCCGCTCGGCACTGTCCCCGTCAAAGGCCGCGCCGAGCACGTGGAGATTTTCGCGGTGGAGGGATGACACCGCATTTCGGGCCCGGTCCTGGAGTTCACCGCGCGCCCGCTTTCAATTTTTCGACTTCCTCCCGTAAGCGCGCGATGGCGGCGTGATCGGCGCGCAGGTTCCCCAACTCGTCGGCCGCAATGTGCTCTCGCCGTAGTCGCGCATTTTCTGCCTGCGCTTCCTGGAAGTCTCGGGTTCCCACGCGTAATACTTCGATCTCCGTCCGCAGCACGTGGGCTTCCTGCCTCTGCCAAGCGAGCACGACAACAACGCTGATCAAAGTCAGCGTCACGGTGAGTGAAAGGAAATGGCGCGTCATCGTCAGTGCTCCCGGTTAATTTTACAGGATTCGCTCGGGCACATAGACAATGTCGTCGGGCTCGACCGTGAATCGCGCGCCGTCGGTCACGTAATCCAGGGTGAAAATCTTCGTCGTGCCGTCCGCCATGATCCGCGTGACGCGAATCTTAGCCTGGTTGGCCGTGTCGGTAAGCCCATTAGCCCGGTCGATGACTTCACGTAACGTGAGCGTTTGCCCTGCCGCCGGCATCTTCAGATTACCGGGCGCTTTGATCATCCCCGAGATGGTTACAGCGCCCGCGGCCACCAAGGCAGGTCGCGCCTCCGGCTGCCGCTGTCTGAGTTCCACCACTTCCCTTTCCAGACGCGTCAACTCTGCATCGTCGTCGCGTAATATCGCAACCTCCGCATTTTCGCGCGCCAGCCGCCCGTTCTCCCCCCGCAGACGGACCAGCTCGGTGGCTCTCGCCGTCAGCGCGATGACTTCGCCGCGCAACATTGCGTTGGTTCGCCGATGTTGCTCAAAACTGAGACTACCCAGCATCAGGATCATCGCCGCCAGGACCAGCCCAAGTTTGGTGCCGATCGTCAACGTCGCGACCGTCTGCGTCAGGACCGCGCCCGTGATACTCGCCGCCAGCCCGGACGGGGCCGCGACACCGGCTTGGTTCGCCAGCGCGACCGAGAGCGCCGCCGCGGTCGACGTCATGCCGCGTTGCGCCAGGAGGCCGTGCATTTTTTCGAGCGCGCGATCGACACACGAACGCGCCGCCGATTCCGTGAGCGAAAGTTTTTCGCCGACCTCCGCCAGTGGTTTCTTCTCGAAGAACCGCAGGAGGACCGCCGCTCGTTCGCGCTCTTTCAATTCGCCGAGCACCTCGTCGATCACCGGGTGCAACCGCGCCCAGTCCACCGGCGCTTCGGGCTCACCCAGCGCCTCGTTCATGGCGAAGGCCTCCTGCTCGCGCGCGCTCCGCCGGCTCTCGGTGCGAATCGCCTTGGCCGCGGCAAACCGCGTCGCGGTGTGCAACCAGCCGACGATGACCTCGTGACGCGCGAGCGTGCCCGCTTTGCGCGCGAGATCCGTAAAGACGACCTGCGCGACGTCCTGCGCGAGCGACGCATTGCCGCGCGCCTGCCGGAGCGCCGCGGCGTAGACAAAATCGAGGTGGCGCCGCACGAGCTCGCCGAAGGCCTCGTCCGATTTCTCCTCGGCGTAGCAGCGCAGTAGTTCGGTGTCATCGGTCATGGTGCTTTCCCTCTAACACCCGCCGTTCCGAAAACCGCGCAAAAAATTCCGATCCGCCTCACCGCATCAAGTGTCGCCGTGGTTGAGCGGCACCTCGTGATATTCCAGCGCCCACTCCTTCATGTAGCGCACGTGCGCCGGCGCGATGCGATAGACGATGAGCGCGGGATTTTCGATCGTGCCGAGATATTGCCGGAGGAGCGGATTCGCATCCCAGATCGCCTGCAACACGGCCCGGTCGGCCAGCACTTCGGCCACGCCGGTGATGCGCACCTGATCGTGCTTATCATCGAGGTAACACAGCTCCACCTTCGGGTTCGCCGCGATCTCCACCGTCTTGTGATACATCCGTAGATTCGCGACGTAGACGGTGAAGCCTTCGGTGCGCACCGGCGATACCGGCCGCACGCGCGCTTGGTCGCCATCGATTGACGCGAGCGTGGGAAACTTCGCCGACTTCATCACGGCGGTCGCGAGACCGACAAGCTCTTCCGGCGGGATCGGGACAGGGCTGGGGCGGGCCATGCCGCCATCCAATCTTCGGGCCGCGAAAACGGAAGCCGATTCCCCCCCCCCCCCGGAAGCAACCTCCGGAACGACCGCGCCTCACGCCCGACCTTGCCGCGCACCCTCCACTCCGTTTGTAACGTAATACGTTACAAACCCGCCGGAGGGAGGGAGAGGGAGGGCGCTCATCGAATGTAACGTAATACGTTACAAGTGGGCGCCGCGGCCGGCGGCTGAAATCGGCGATCTCAGGGCCCGAGACACGCCCGGGACGATCGGGAGGGTGCGTCGTTCGCCGCCCGGTCGCGTCGCGAAACCGCGAAAGCATCCACGCTCAGCGCAGAAAGCGGTTCTCGTCGGCCTTGACGCGGTCCAGGTTTTGCAACCGGAAGATTTCCTCCCCGGAAACGATCGCGGTGGTCACCTGCTGAACGCCGCCGTCCCGACGGATGCGCGCAAAGACGTGCTTCATCGCCGTGACCGAGCCGCGGATCGCGTGGTTGCCGAAAGACACGATCCGGATTTCCCGAGCGCCTTGGTTCGCTCCGCGATCATCTCGGGATAAGCCGTCGGGACGATCACGAGCGGAGCCTGGCCTTTCCACGCGCGCATAAAGCACTCGATTTCGTCGGGCGTCTTTTGCTTCGAGTGCACGAAGAATCATGTCGGCGCCGGCCGCCTCATCGGCCGCGGCGCGGCGCCTCGGCTTCGCCCAGCCCGGCGATCAGCGCCTCGGTGCGGGCCACGATGATCAATCCCTTGTCGCGGCGCGTTGCGACGGCCGCGGCGATTTTGCCCTGAAACTCCTCGACCCGCACCCGTTCCTGTCGGCCGTCGGAGACGAGGCTCGTGACTTTCGGAAACGTCTTGTCCTCGATCACGACCGCCGCGACGCCGGCGCGCTCATCTTCGCGGACGGCGTGAACGACGTTGTCCGTGTTGCCCGAACCCGGGTCCAGATCGGCGACGGTCGGCAGCGCGCACTGGCCGGCGATCGCACGCGTCATCTCGAGATGCTGCGTCATGCTGATCAGGCTCACGTCCGCGAGGCCGTCGAGCGCCGACAATTCGAAGCCCGACGCCCACACGCCAGCGAAGCCCGCCTCCTCCGCGAGCCGCGCGGAAAGCGGGCTGTGCGCCGCCATCACCTGCACGAGCCCGGGATCGGCCATGGCTTGGCGGAGTCGTTGGTCGGCCCTCATGGCCGGACGAGGAGGCGTTTCCGGGAACGCGCGTTCACGCACCGAGCGAACGTGAATTTCTCCGGTGGCACCACCCGGGTGTCGCGCGCCCGCGCGGTGCCGGCCCCTGCAGGCGTCTATCTTGCAGACGCCTTCGTTCCTCGTCTCCCCTCAAAAAAACCTGGCGTCTGCAAACCAGAGGCCCTGCACAACCATCCTCACTCAAACACCCGCTCGCGTGGATCGATGAAGCACCAGCAGAACGCGCCGCCGAGGAACAGCGCCCCGATCGCCAGGAGCGGGGCGTTCCAGTCGCCGTAGCGGGCGAGGAGAAACGTCACCATGGGCGGCCCGCCGATCGCGCCGATTTGCCCGGCGGTGTTCATCGCCGCGCTCACCACGCCGACGTGGGCGCCACCGATGTCCTGGCACGTCGCCCACGTCGCGCCGAGCGTGAACATCGTCCCGCACACCGCGAGCGAGATGAGCCCGATGGCGAGATGCGGGTTGTGCACCAGCGTCGCGGCGATCATCGCGCCACCGGCGAACAGGTTGCCCAGGCCGGCCACGCCCGCACGCCCGAAGCGCAGGCCGAAACGCCGCACGGCCCAGTCTGTCACCGCCCCGCCAAACAAATCGCCCGCGACCGAGGTCAGCAGCGGCAGCCCCGAAAAGAACCCGAGCGAGAGCGCCGCGAAATGATGCTTCTCCGCCAGATAAGTCGGCAGCCAGGTGATGCAAAAATAAAACGCGCAGCTATTCGGAATGTAGCCGAGACACAGCGGCAGGGTGTTGCGATGCGCCAGCAGCCGCCGCCAGTAAGGCCACCCTTCATGCTGGACGCCCACCGGCGCGCGGCCCGCAGTGATCAGTGCGCGTTCCGCGGCGTTGGTCGCCGGATGCTCCGACGGCTCGTTGCGAAACCAGCGACGCCACGCCGCCACCCACACCACGCCGGTGACACCAAACACCACGAACACCCAACGCCAGCCGATCACTTTGTTCAACGCGGCGGCCACGATCGGGGTGAGCCCGCCGGCCAGATGCGCGCCCGCGAAGAAAATTCCCTGCACGCGCCCGCGTTGCCGCGGCGGGATCCATTTGGAGAACGTCCGCGCCACGCACGGCCACGCGCCCGCCTCGCCCGCGCCGAACAGGAAACGGATCGCGACGAGCGAGACGTAGTTGAACGCCGCCGCCGTCATCATCGTGAGCGCCGACCACCACAGCACGATGCGCGTGAGCACGCCCCGCGTGCCCTGCCGATCGGCCCACCAGGCCGTCGGCACCTCGAACAGCGCATAGGCCAGCGCAAACGCGCTGAACACGACGCTCATCTGCTCCTTACTCAGCGCCAGATCGCGCGAGATGTCCGGCGCCAGCTTGCCGATGCACGCGCGGTCGAGATAGGTCACCATCGCCAGCGACACCATCAACCCGACCACGCTGTAGCGCACGAGCGTAGGCCGGACCGGTGCAGGGGAAGCGGGAAAATTTTCCACGAGCGGCAGAACCGACAGCGTGCCGGCCCGCCCGCGGGCGTGGCAAGGGGCAATCGAGCCTCAATGCGTGCAACGACCGGCCGCGAATGGAGCCGCACCCATCAACGCGCGGCCGGCTTGTTCAACGCCTCCACCTGCGCCCGCAATTGCGGCAGCGCCGCGTGGTCGGCGCGCAGGGCCTCGAGCGCCATGGGGGCGATTTGCTGACGACGCAGCCGCTGGTTTTCGGCCTGCAGACGCTTGAGTTCGTCGGTCGTCGCACGCGCATCCTCCAGTTCAACGCGCAACATCATCGTTTGCCGCCACTGCGCGGCCAAGCCGACGCCACCACCGATCATCAAAATCACAACGATGACGACAAAACCAAAAGAGGAATGAGATTTCATGTTTGATCGATGGTATCGCGATGCACCGGGTCAGGGACGCGGCACGAACTTGATTTCTCCTGGCACCGAGACCGGCGGTGCGCCGTTCGATCCGCCTCCGCTGGGCGGCGAACGCCGCAGTTCAAGCCGGCCGGGCGTGGACGGCGCCTGCCATTCCGGCGCGATACTCCGCAATTCGATATATTCCGGGGTCTGCGCCAATTCCTCGCGGGTCTTGGCGATAAGCGCCTGGACCGCGGCCTGCTTCGCTCTAATCTCCTCTAATTTAACTTTCGCCGCGGCTTCGAACTGCGCCCTCCCTTCCGGCGTCAACTCCGCCTTCTTCGCCTGCTCCGCGATCGCCTTATATTCTTCAACGAGCTTGTTCCCTTCGCGATTCAAACGATCCGCCTCTTGATTGGCCGCGAGATTTCTCGCGCCGAGCCAAGCCTCGAGCTGCTGGCGACGACCGGCGGCGCGAGCTTGGGCGAGTCGTGCATCGCTGGCCTTCGTCTGCTTGATCTCCTCGACGCGCTGCTCGAGCTGCTTCAGCTCGGCATCGTCGCGACGCAACATCTCAACTTCTGCCACGTTCACGGCCAGTTGCCGGTTTTCGCTGCGCAAGGCAGCCACGGTTTCCAGAGGCGCTTGCACGGCCATGATCTCGCTCCGCAGCTCGGCATTGGTCCTGGCCTGCATCACGTAACCCGCTGCGCCCGCCACCGCGAGCGCGCCGACGATTCCCATCTGAAGTTTGCTAATGCTCATAATTGTAACGGCCCAGCCGCCAGCCGCGCCCGCGGTCCCGGCGAGCGCCGCGCCCGTGACCGACGCCGCCAGGCCGACCGGCGCCGCCACGCCGGCTTGATTCGCCAGCGCGAGGGCGAGCGCTCCCGTCGTCGAGGTCACGCCGCGCCGCGCCAGCAGCGCGTGCAATTTATCGAGCACGCGCTCGACGCGCATGCGGGCGGAATTCTCCGACAGTCGCAGCTTCGCGCCGACGTCGGCGAACGATTTCCCCTCGAAGAAACGCAACAGCACGGCCTGCCGGTCGTCGTCGCTCAGACAATCAAGCGCGTCATCGATCACCGGCCGCAGGCGCTCCCATTCGGCATCGTGCGCGGAAGAAGACGTGAGTTCATTCATGATTTGGGCTTCCGTTTCGCGGACGTGCCGCCGGCGTTCGGCGCGCACGACCTGCGCCGCCGCATTGCGCGCCGTCGTAAAAAGCCAGCCACTCAACACCTCGCGCCGCGCCAGCACCGCCGCGTCGCGCGCCAGCGCCGTGAACACGTGCTGCGTGACATCCTTCGCAAGATGCGCATCACCCCCGACCCGGCGCAACGCACACGCGTAGACGAAATTCACATGACGCTGCACCAGCCCGGCAAACGCCGCCTCGGATTTCTCCTCGGCGTAGCGACGGAGTAATTCAGAATCGTCGATCATGGATTTTAGTTAGGCGCTGCGCCCGGCGAAGACCCGCCGGGCCGGGACGAAGCAGGGTTGTCCAGCATGGCGAATACTCTCTAGTAGCCGCCACCACGGAAAACCGCACAAAAATATGGCGGACTTGCTTTCACCGCGGTCGCGGCCGAACGTGCAGCGCCAAACGTTTACCGCGGGATTATTCCCTCGGACAGAAACCCCGCCCGCCCCGCCAACGTCTTGCCGTCCGGTTCCCCGTTCATGCCCCCCCACCCCGCTCCGCCGCCCTCCGGACCCTTTATCACCACCCGCCGGCCGATTTCGCGCCGGCGCTTCCTGCAGGGGGCGGGCATCGCGCTGTCGTTGCCCTTTCTCGACTCGATGCTGCCGTCCTTCGCCCGCGCCGCGGCCGCGTCGTCACCGCTCGCGCCCGGCGCGAAGCCCCGCCGGATGTTCGGCATCTGCAACAATCTCGGCCTGCTCTCCGATCAGTTTTTTCCCACCGGCGCGGGCCGCGATTACGTGGCGTCGCCGTATCTGGATTTACTGAAGGCGCATCGCAACGACTTCAGCGTGTTCAGCGGGGTGTCGCATCCGAACGTCGACGGCGGCCATCCGGCGGACATTTGCTTTCTCACCGCCGCGCCGCACCCGGGCAGCAGTTCGTTCCGCAACACCATTTCGCTCGACCAGCACATCGCGGAACAGATCGGCATCCTCACGCGTTTCCCCTCGCTCACGCTCGGCATCAATTCCCCCAAGAGTCTCTCGTGGTCGGGCAGCGGCGTCGCGATTCCGCCCGAGAACAAAGCCGCGGAGGTCTTCAAGCAGATGTTTCTCCAAGGGACCCCCGCGCAGATCGCGGCGCAAATCCGCAAACTCGACACCGGCCGCAGCATCCTCGACACCGTCGGGGAACAGGCGAAGGAATTGCAGCGCAGCGTCGGCGCGCGCGATCGCGACCGGCTCGATCAGTATTTCACCAGCGTGCGCGACCTCGAGCACCGGTTGCAGGCGTCGCGCGGCTGGGAAAACAAGCCGAAACCCGTCGTCCACGCCCCGGTGCCGATCGATCCGACCAACCCGGCGGCCTACATGGACAAGGTGAAGGTGATGTATGATCTCGCGCGGCTGGCGTTCGAGACCGACTCCACCCGCTCGATCACGCTCATGCTCGACGGTTTGAGCGCACCCGCCCTCGAAATCCCCGGCGCAAATATCACCGACGGCTACCACAATCTCTCGCACCACGGAAAATCCGAGGCCAAGCGTTCGCAGCTCGAGGTCATCGACCAATCCCACATGAAGCTCCTCGGCAATCTCATCGCCGATCTCAAAAACGCGCAGGAGGGCGAGGAGTCGCTGCTCGATCGCACGATGGTGCTCTACGGCTCGAACTTCGGCGATGCCAACGCGCACACGTGTTTCAACCTGCCGACGATTCTCGCCGGTGGCGGCTTCCGGCACGGCCAGCACCTCGCGTTCGACAAGCAGCGGAATTATCCGCTGCCCAATCTCTTCGTCTCGATGCTCCAGCGCATGGGCATCGACGCCGATCGTTTTGCCTCGTCGACCGGCACGATGCGCGGGCTGGACCTCGCATGAGCGTCGACGCACCGCAGGTCGGGCACATTCTCCTTAACGCGCCGTCAGGACGCTCGCCCACGCGGACCCGGCGGGTTCGGAATCACGCGCCCTACCTCGCCATCGCGGCGGCGCTCCTCGCTTTCGCCTCGCCCCTGCGCAGCGCGCCAACTTCCGCGCCGAGCGTCGACTTCCTCGATCGCCATTGCATGGGCTGCCACAACGACGTGCGCAGTGAAGCCAATCTCGATTTGACGTCGCTGGAATTCAAACCCGGCGACCCGCGCAATTTTTCGCTTTGGATCAAAGTCCACGATCTCCTCCTCGCGGGCGAGATGCCGCCGAAGAAAAAGCCGCGGCCCGACGCCGCAGAGATGACCGCCTTCGCCACCGATCTCGCCGCGTCGCTCACGAGCTACGAGAAACAAAACGTCGTCCGCGAAGGCCGCGCCACCCAGCGCCGGCTCAACGGCTACGAATACGAAAACGCCCTCCGCGATCTTTTGGCGGCGCCGTGGCTGCAGGTGCGCGGGCTGTTTCCCGAGGACGGCGAGGCGTTTCGCTTCAACAAAATCGGCGACGCGCTCGATGTCTCGCACGTGCACATGGCGCGCTACATGAACGCCGCCGACTACGCGATTCGCCAGGTGTTGAGCGTCCAGCTTGAGCAGCCGCCGACCACCACGAAGCGCTACTACGCCCGCGACCAGCGCACGCTCACGAGCAAGTTTACCGGCAACATTTTCAACAGCTCGCCCGACCGGATGACTTATCCCGTCGTCGGGCTGAACACCGCGCAGCCCGACGTCCGGTGGTTGCGCGCGCCTGCCACCGATCCGAAAACCCGCGACGAGGAAGCCGTCGCTTGGGTCTCGAGCAACTATGTCACCGGCTTCACCTATCGCTGGGATCAATTCCGGGCGCCGGTCGCGGGGCGCTATCGCGTGCGCTTCAGCGGCTACACGCTCTGGGTGCCGCCCGGCGGAATCCAGCTGAGTTTCAAAGGCGAGAACGACAAGAAGGGCACGGCTCGCCCGCCGAACAAGAACGTCGGCGACTACGATCACCCACAACCCGGCCGCGGCGAAGAACCGATCACGGTCTATACGCGCAACGGTGTGCTCAATCGCCGCGTCGGCGAATTCGATCTCACGCCGACACCCGCGACCTACGACGTCGGCGAGGTCTGGCTGCTCGCGAACGAAACGTTCGTGCCCGACGCGTCGCGTTTCTACCGGTCGCGTCCGAATAATTTCCACAATCCGCTCATGACGCCCGAAGGCGCCCCGAGCGTCGCGTTCCGCTGGATGGAAGTCGACGGCCCGCTCTACGACGAGGCCACGGCCGCGGGCTATCGTCTCCTCTTCGGCGATCTGCCGCTCAAGAAAATCGCGCCCGGCGGCAGCAGCGGCATCACCGTGCCCGTCGTCGACCGCGCCGACCGCCGCGAAGGCGGCCGCAACGCCGGCCAGCGCGTCCAGTCGCTCGACGAAACCGCCGTCGAGGTCGTCTCGACCGATCCGAAAAAGGACTCGGAGCGCTTGCTGCGCGCGTTCCTCGCGCAGGCGTATCGGCGCCCCGTCGAGGAGCGCGAGGTGCAGCTCTTCCTCCAACTGATCGCGCAACAAACGGCGGCCGGCCACAGTTTCACCGAGGCGATGATCGCCGGCTACACCGCGGTGCTCGCGTCGCCGGGTTTCGTGTTTCTCGACGAGAAACCGGGCCGGCTCGACGACTACGCGCTCGCCACCCGCCTCTCACTCTTCCTCTGGAATTCCGCGCCCGACGCAGCGCTGCGCGCGCACGCTGCCCGCGGCGAGTTGCAAAAGCCCGCCGTCCTCCGCGCCGAAACCGAGCGCATGCTCACCGATCCGAAATCGCGCCGCTTCACCGAGGCGTTCCTCGATTACTGGATCGACCTGCGCAAGATCGAGGACACCACGCCCTCGTCGTCGCTCTACAACGACTACTATCTCGACGACGCCCTCCAGGAAGCAGCCCTCGCCGAGACGCAGCTCTACTTCACGGACATGGTGCAGCACGACGTCCCGGTGCGGAATCTCGTCAATTGCAACTACACCTTTCTCAACGAGCGGCTCGCGACTCACTACGGCGTGCCCGGCGTGAAAGGCAGCGCGATGCGCCGCGTCGCGCTCCCGCCCGATAGTCCCCGCGGCGGGATCATGACGCAGGCCAGCGTGCTCAAGGTCACCGCCAACGGCACCACCACC
>JBBRLB010000077.1:0-30369 GCA_038231575.1 Opitutales bacterium
CGATTAAGGTCCGCTTGAAATCCCATGGAGCAAGGAAAAAGCCCTTAAGAATTCGCGCCTTTTACGTAGGAACTTTGGCGCGTTGCTATTCGCACGTTCGGAGGGCGTGGGCGCCAGGAAAGTGATGTTCTTCCGAAGCCGGATTGGTTCCACAAGGTTCGGAAGTCTCCTAGAAAAAAACGGGTTATCGCAGTTCGTGAAACTCGCGGACACGGCCACCACCTTTTCCAGCAACCTGCCGGTCGTGGTCCTTGATAAACCACGGGGCGGGCCCGTTTGCGATAGACGGCGTCCGTCATCCGCGTGGTTTTATTTGTTCTCCTCCGCGGGCCGCGGTTTTACGAATCTCGCCACCCCGCCCTCGCTCGCGACGCCGGCCACAATGAGCGTGCGCGGTAATTTCTCCTCCAATTTCCCGAAGCAACGTTTCAGCCTCACCCTCCAAAACGATCTCGGCCGCGATGTCTCGCGGTCGCTCGTCGGTGCCTAAAAACACAAGAGCCGCCCCCGTAAAGGGGCGGCTCGAGTGACCTAACACCAAGCAAACCGTAAGAACTACAAACATTCACTGTCTTACCAAGGACAGTGCTGACTACGGGGAGGTAGACGGGCTCGAAAGCAAAACATTCAAAAAAAGCCGAAGAATTTTGGCTCCGATTGTCGGCTACACAAGTTGCTGTATTTGAATATCTAGCGTTTTGTGAATTACTTTTTTTGGACAATGACCAAGGCGGCACTGAGGGCTGACCGCGCACTTTTCAGCCCATGCATACTCCCTCCCCCCGTCCGCATCTCTTCGGTCTGCTCGCAGGCCTGTTTCTCGCCACCGGAATTTCCTTCGCCTCGATCACCATGGCCCGCGCCTGGACGCGCGTCCACGAAACCCAGCTCATCGACGTCACCGGCTCCGCCCGTAAAAACGTCCGCGCCGATCTCGTGATCTGGCGCGCGATTTTTGCGGTCGAGGCGCCGACTCTGCTCGAGGCGCAGCAAAACCTAAAAACCGATCGCGCGCGGATTGAGGCGTGGCTCGCGAGCAAGGATGTGAAAGACGTCACCTCGCTGCCCGTGCAGATCAAGGACATCAACGTCCAGCGCTTCGAGCAGACGAAAACGCTGCACACGACCAGCGAGAAACGCGTGGGCTACAAACTCACGCAAACGATCGTCGTGCGCTCGCCCGACGTCGAACGCATCCCGCGACTCGCGAGCGACGCCACCGAATTGATCGAGCAGGGTGTGTCGATTACCTCGGACGGTTTTGAATTCATCTACACGCCGGTCGCCGAGGCGAAGATCGAAATGATGGCGGAAGCGACGAAGGACGCACGCCAGCGCGCTGAGCAAATCGCGCTGCAGGGTGGCCGGACGCTGAAACAACTTCAGACCGCGCACATGGGCGTCGTGCAGATCAATCCGCTCTATTCCAGCGCCACCAGTTGGGAGGGAAACAACGACACGAAGTCCCTCGATAAAACGATCACCGCAACGGTCAGCGCGACGTTTTCGCTGCAGTAAAAATCAGGCCAGTCGTCGAGGTAGGCCGCGCACTCCGGGCGCGGCCTTTTTTGTGAACGAGGGAATTGCGGTGCCGACGAACAGGCCGCGCGCGGAGCGCACCGCCCACCCCGGCAATCCTCAGCGCACGACGATCGATTCGATGCCCGTGGGGGAAATCGGAGCGCCGTCGACGAGTTTCTTCGGCGTGCTCTTGAGCGGATAGTGGAAGCGCTGCCCCTCGTAATTCCGGAAGATCACTTCGTCCTCGGTGATTTCTTCGACGTAGTCCGGATTCATCGGGACTTTGCCCCCGCCGCCGGGAGCATCGATGACATATTGCGGCACCGCATAGCCGGTCGTGTGACCGCGCAGCGCCTTGATGATCTCGAGGCCCTTGCGCACATCGACTTTGAAGTGCGCTCCGCCCGTGATCAGGTCCATCTGGTAGAGATAGTAGGGACGCACGCGCATCCGCAGGAGACGGTGGACAAGAGCCTTCATCACGTCGGCGTCATCATTCACACCGGCGAGCAGCACGCTTTGATTGCCGAGCGGCACGCCCGCGAAGGACAACCGCTCGCACGCATCGCGCAGTTCCGCCGTGCATTCCTTCGGGTGGTTGACATGGATGCTCATCCAAATCGGCCCGTATTTCTTGAAAATCTCTCCGAGCGCCGGCGTGATGCGTTGGGGCAGAAACACCGGGATGCGCGAACCAATACGGATAAACTCCACGTGCTTGATCGCGCGGAGCCGCGAGAGGAGGTGCTCAAGTTTTTTGTCCGACAACAGCAGCGGATCACCGCCGGAGAGGAGCACGTCGCGCACCTCGGGGTGCGACTCGATGTAGCGGAGCGCCTGCTCGTATTCGGGATGGAAATTGTAGTCCTGCGCGTTGGAGACGAGCCGGCTGCGGGTGCAGTAGCGGCAATAAGCCGCGCACCGATCCGTCACGAGAAATAGCACGCGATCCGGGTAGCGATGCACGAGACCGGGCACCGGCGAGTGTTCGTCCTCACCGAGCGAGTCGAGTTGCTCCTCCTCACTGATCATCATTTCGCCGGAGCGCGGGATGACCTGTTTGCGAATCGGGCAATTCGGGTCGTTGCGGTCGATGAGGTTGAAAAAATAAGGCGTAATCGCGAGGGCCAGCTTCTGGTTGGCATACTCACAGCCCGCTTTTTCCTCCGCGGTCAGCGTCATGAACTGCTCGAGTTGCGCCGTGGTGGTCAGCCGGTTCTTGAGCTGCCACGTCCAGTCCCGCCAATCGGACTCGGGAATGTGCTGCCAGAGGCCCTGGCCTTCGAACCACGTCGCGCGATCTTCGGTATAGGGCATGATTTGGGTTCGAGGACAATTAGGGGGCTAACCACCGCTGTCAAATAGCCCTGAAAAATAGTCCCGGGCAGCACCCGGCGGGTTTTCGCGTCACAGTCGCCCGTCCGCGCACAATACCCTTGGCACACGCCATCCGACGCTCTTTCGTTCGGCTTTAATGTCCCTGAAACCCGCAGTCCTCGCGCTTGAAGATGGATCGATTTTTCGCGGCCGCGCTTTCGGCGCCGACGCCACCATCGCGGGCGAATGCGTGTTCAACACCTCGATGACGGGCTACCAGGAGATTCTCACCGACCCGTCCTACTTCGGCCAGATCGTGACCATGACCGCCGTGCAGATCGGCAATTACGGCGTCAACGACGAGGACACCGAAGCCGCCGTGCCGAAGTGCTCGGGCTTCGTCGTCCGCGAGCTCTCCCCCATCGTCAGCAACTGGCGCAGCCAGCTTTCCGTGGGCGACTATCTCGCCAAGCACGGCATTCCCGGCATCAGCGAAATCGACACGCGCGCGCTCACAAAAAAGCTCCGGGTCGATGGCGCGATGAAGTGCTGCCTCTCGACGCTCCCGATTTCCGACGAGGAAGCGGTGCGCCGCGCGAAGTCGTGGCAGGACATGGCCGGCGCCGATTACGTGAAGGACGTCTCGTGCAAGACGCCGTTTATCTGGCGCGCCGACGACCAAGCGAATCACAACACGCCCTACCTGCCCGTCGGCACGACGATGAATGCGCCCGGCGTGCCGGCGAAGAAATTCCGCGTCGCCGCCTTCGACTACGGCGCCAAGCACAGCATCTACCGCAAGCTCGTGAATCACGGCTTCGAAGTGCAGGTGTTTCCCGCGACCGCCACGCATGAGCAAGTCCGCGAGCACAAGCCCGACGCGGTCTTCCTCTCGAATGGCCCCGGCGATCCGGCCGCGCTGCCTTACATTCACAAGACGGTCACGGCGCTGCTTCCGGACTATCCGATTTTTGGGATTTGCCTCGGCCATCAAATGCTCACGCACGCGCTCGGCGGCACGACATTCAAGCTGAAGTTCGGTCACCGCGGTGGGAACCAACCCGTGAAAAATCTCGAAACCGGCAAAGTCTCCATCACCGCGCAGAACCACGGCTTCGCGACCGATCCGAAATCGCTCGAGCAGACCGGCGCAAAAGTCACCGAGATCAATCTCAACGACAACACGGTCGAAGGTCTGCGCCACACGACGCTGCCGGTGTTCAGCGTCCAGTATCACCCCGAAGCGGCGCCGGGCCCGAACGACGCCGATCCGCTCTTCGTCGATTTCTACAAAATGGTCGAGGCGCGGAAGGCCGGGAAGATCTAAGAGAGGGACGACCCTCCGAAGCGTCCTTGGTCTGCACGGTATTTCGCCGCTTAAACTCAGGACGGCTTTCGGAGCCGTCCCGACCTCGAGCCTAGCCCAGCCAAGCCTCGAACTTCCCCGCATCCTCGAGCGTATCGACGCCAATGGTCGGATCGGTGGTGATGTCGCAGGCGATTTCGTAGCCGTTCTCCAGCACGCGCAGTTGCTCGAGTTTTTCGATTTGCTCGAGTTTTCCCAACGGTAGCTTCGCAAATTTTTCCAGCAGATCAGCGCGATAGCCGTAGAGACCGAGATGCTTGAAGCATGGGTTGGCAACCACCCAGGCATCGTCCACGGCGCCGGCACGATCGCGTGCGAACGGGATCGGGGAGCGCGAGAAAAAGAGCGCCCGCTTTGCGGCCGGCCCGCCCAGAGCAAAGCCGAAGGGTGCGAGCACGACCTTTACTTGGTTCGGGTTCGCAAAGTCGGCGGCTCGTCGAAAAGGGGTCGCCAGTGTCGCCATCGGCGCGCCACCGGCCAGCAACGCCGCCAGCGCCCGGATTTGTCCGCCCGACACCAGCGGTTCGTCCGCCTGAACATTGATGATGTGGTCGGCCCGCACCGTGCGGTTGGCTTCGGCGAGACGGTCGGTGCCGCTTTGGTGCGCCGCGCTGGTCATGATCGCCTTGAAACCGGCCCCGGCGACACACTCGCGCAAAAGCTCATCGTCCACCGCGAACCAGAGGGGGATCTCCGGGGTCTCTCTCGTGATGCGTTCAGCCACCCAGAGGAGCAGCGATCGACCTTTAATCTTGTGCAAGAGCTTGCGGGGGAAGCGCGTAGACTCGAGCCGGCACGGGACGATAATCGCGATTTCGGACATCAGTTGGCACACTGGCGGCTGGTTTTTGGGTTGCAAGCCAGTGCCTCATACCGGAGTTTGGCCGACTTTCCCGCAACCATGAACAAAAGCGACGCCACGCCTGCGGTCCAACCACTCGTCAAAGAGCTGGTCGTGCAGAACAAGATGGGCATTCATGCCCGTCCCGCCGCCATGATTGTGCGCATCACCAACAAGTTCAAAGCGGAGGTTTTCGTGGAAAAGGACGAGGAGCAGGTCAACGGCAAGAGTATCATGGGCTTGATGATGCTGGCGGCAGGCAAGGGCTCGAAGGTCAAGTTTCTCGCCACCGGCGACGACGCCCCGGCAATGCTGGCTGAGCTCGACGCGCTGTTCGCCCGCAAGTTCGACGAGGCTTAACTCTCCCGCGAATCAAGCCGGTCTCAAGCCGGCTTTCTTCATGTCCGGAACCATCCGCGTCAATTCGCGTGATTCGCGGGCGGATCAGAGATTGAAAAATTTGCGCGCGTTGGCTGTCGAGGCGGCGGCTAATTCATCGCCGCTGACCGAAAAAACCTCCCTCGCCGCGAACTCCGCTGTGTGCCACACAAAGGCTGGCTCGTTCGGTTTGCCACGATGCGGCAACGGCGTGAGATAGGGCGCGTCGGTCTCGACCATGAACCGGTCCAATCCCTGCGCCTTCGCGGCGGCCCGAATCGGCGCGGCGTTCTTGTAGGTCAGGATGCCGGTGAACGACCCAAAGCCGCCGCGGCGCGTCAGCTCCGCCATCTCGGCCTCGCCTTCGGTGAAACAGTGAAACACGACCCGCCCCCACTCCAGTCCGCTCGCATCGATCATGGCGACGCACTCGGAAAATGCGCCACGCGAGTGAACCACCACCGGACACGCCAGCCGCTTCGCGATCTCAAGCTGCGCGGCAAACGCCGCCTGCTGCCACGCGAAGATCATTTCAGCCTGCGCCGCGTCCTTCGGCAGATGAAACCGATCGAGGCCGCACTCGCCGAGTGCGACCGGCCCGGGTAGCGCCGGCGCTACTTTCCAAAACTCCTCGATCTGCGCGACCGCGGCCACCCAATCGGCCGCGACGGAGCACGGATGCAGGCCCACCGCGTAGTGGACGAAGCCGGGATGCTCGCTCGCGATGCCGCGATAGAGCGACCAGTCGTCCGGCGCGGTGCCGATGGTGATCATCGCGTCCACGCCGGCTTCGCGGGCACGCGTGAGCGTGGCGGCGAGCGTGCCGTCGCGTGCGAAGGTTTCGAGATGCGTGTGCGTGTCGATCAGGCCCATGAGAAGAATCGCCGCAAAAAAGCACCCAAGGCGCAAAAACTAAAAACGTCTTTGCCTTGGCGCCGGCAGCGCCTCCTGGCGGAGAACGTCAGCGCAGGTAAATCGTGCCGTAGCGGTCGTGCAGGTAACGCACGAGCGGCTGCGGGGAGAGCGGTTCGCCCGTCACGCGCTGGACGAGTTCGAGCGCACTGAACCGCCGGCCTTGCGCGTGAATCTCCGTGCGCAGCCAGTGGAGCAACCACGAGAAATCGCCGCGCGCAAAATCCTCCTCGAGTGCCGGCCGCAGCACCAGCGCGCGATACCACAGCTGCGCCGCGATCATGTTGCCGAGGCAGTAGCTCGGAAAATAACCAAAGGCTCCGTCGCTCCAATGCACGTCCTGCAACACCCCCTCGCGATCGTTCGCGGGTTCGAGGCCGATGAGTTCGCGTGACGCCGTCCGCCACGCCCCCGGCAGATCGCGCACGGCGAGTTCGCCGGCGAAGAGTTTTTTCTCGAGCTCGAAACGAAGCACGATGTGAAGATTATAGGTCACCTCGTCCGCATCGACCCGGATCAGGGTCGGCTCGACGGCGTTGGCCGCGAGATAAAGTTCCTCCGAAGAAAGCCCCGCGCTTTGCGCCGGAAAAATCTCGCGCCAGCGTGACTCGAAGCGCCGCCAGAATCCGCGGCTCCGCGCGACTTGGTTTTCCCACAGCCGGCTCTGCGACTCGTGCACCGCCATGCCCGCGTGCACGCCGAGCGCCGTGCCCAGCTCTCCCGCCGGCAGCCCCTGCTCGTAAAGCCCGTGGCCCGTCTCGTGAATGGAGCTGAAGAGCGCATCGAGCGGAGCGTCGGCGTTGAAACGCGTGGTCATCCGCACGTCGCTGCCCGTGCCCGAGCAAAATGGGTGGAGCGACACATCGAGGCGCCCGCGTGCGTAGTCGAAGCCCAGCGCCGCCGTGACTTCGTGCAGAAATGTTCGCTGCCCCTCCAGCGGAAAGCCCCGCAATTTCGCCGACACCGCCCTCGCCTGCGCCGCGACCGGCGACGCCGTGATCGCGCGGACGAGCGGCACGAGGTCACGCTTCAGTTCGCCGAAAAGTTTTTCGACTGCTGCCGCCGTCAGCCCCGGATCGAATTTGTCGAGCATGCAGTCGTAGGGCGCGTCGCCACGACCGAGGTAGGCGGCTTCGCGTTTCGCGAGTTCGAGATTTTTTTCGAGCACGGGCGCATACCCCGCGAAATCATCCGCCGCCTTCGCCTTGGCCCACGCGTGATAGCCGCGGCTGCCTTGCGCGGCTTTCTCGCGCACAAAATCCGCCGGCAGCTTCGTCGCGCGATCGTAATCTTTCCGCGCATGCGTGACGACGGCGCGTTGATCGTCGCGCAACGTTTTTGTCTCTGCCTCGAGCAGCAAGAGCAACTCCCCCAGCCGCGCCGCGCTTGCGGCCGCGTGCTGCGACTCGGCCAGCGCGGCATGCTGCGCGGCGCGCTGCTCCGCGCCCCCGGGCGGGAGCATGACCTGCTCGTCCCAACCGAGCAGTTCCCCGATCAGGCCCAGCGTGTGGGCGCGCTTCACCCGGGTGGTCAATTCCGCGAAGGCCGCATCGATCGTCATGCGGTCGCATTGAACTTCGCCGGCGCCGTGAGGCGAGCGCGTTGTCGCGCGCGAATCGGTTCGCACCGCCCCACCCGGCTGGCAGCGTGCCGCGCGTGACCCTTCCCTTTCGCGCCCGCTGGCTGATCGTGGCGCTCGCGTTTGCGATCCCGATCGGTTTCGCGGCGTTCACCGGACACGCTTGGGAGGATTATTTCATCACGCTGCGCGCCAGCCGGAATCTCGTCGAGGGGCACGGCCTCGTGTTCAACGTCGGCGAACGCGTCCACACTTTCACCTCTCCGCTCGGTGTGCTGGTGCCCGCGCTCTGCACGGCACTGGCCGGCGCGAATCACGAGGAACTCGCGCTTGGTATTTCCGCGTGCTCGACGCCGGCGTGCTCGCGCTGGCCGCGTGGCTCGTGTGGCGGCGCGCCGACACCCTGCGCCTCGGCGGCATCGGCCGCGGGTTGCTTTTCGGCCTGCTGCCCGGACGACGCTGGTGCGAGTGGGAGTCGGAATATGTCGTCTTTCATCTCCGCCCCGCCGTGGCGCTGCGTTGACACAAAAATTTTCCGCCGCGCGCCTTAGTCGAAATAGGTATCGCCGCGCTGGAGGAAAACGTGGCCGCCGTTCGCGTGCAGCAGGACCAGCGGGCCGCCTTGGTTGAGCCGGCCCGAGAGTTTGCCCTTGCGGTCGCCGCCCGACTGGATCGCGAGGGGCAGCTTGTTTTCCACGTGCCCCCAGAAAGACGAGGCCTGCACCGCGCAGTTCGCCGCCGGATCGATTTTGGCGAAGATGCTGCCGTAGGCAGTGCGGATTTTCGTATCGCCGGCGAATTCACTCGGGAACCCTACGGTCACGTCGCCGGCGTCGGCCATGATCTCAAGCCCAGCGAGGGCCGCGAGGACCTCGATGTCCCCGCCCGCGCTTTTCAACACCGCCCGGCCGCCGAGCGTGCCGGCGCGAATCGTGCCGCGCTCGGTCTTCGCCGCCACCTCACCGCTGCAGCGCGAAATGATCACGTCACCGCCAAAGGTGGCGGCGTCAATGTCGCCGTCGATGCGGCGGAGAAACACGTTTCCCCGCGTGGTGCGCGCGTGCACGTTGCCCGTGAGATTGCCGACGGTGATTCCGCCATCGTGCGTGCGCAGTTCAACGTGACAGCGGCGCGGCACGAAAATCCGGCACTCGAGATCGATCAGCGGGTTGTCCCGCCAGCTCAGCTTGACCCCCCGACCGCCCGGATCGGCGGCGTGGACGATGACGGTGTTGCCCTCCTGCCGCAGCTCGAGTCCCAGCGCGGCGCGCAGTTGATCCGCTTTTTCCTCGGTGGCCACGGCCATCGTGAGGCGCGCCGACACGGTGATTTCCTCCGCGTCGGTTTCCTGGATGTCGATGCTCCCACGGTAAAGCTCGACCTGGAGCGTGCAACCGGACTGCACCGCAAACGTCCGCTCTTCGTCGCGATCGATCGCGCCAGCCGCGAACGGCACCGACACGAACAAGACGACGAGGAAGCGAAAAATCATCGGGAGCGCCCCACGATTGCCACGCCCCCCGCGAGCGCAAGTTTGCCGCGCCCGGTAACGCTACGCCGCGGAGCTTCGTAGAAACCCGCGGCGCCGGCGGCTCACATCGTCGTGAGATCGATGTTGCCGCCGCTTGAGCGCAGCTTCAGCAGCGGGCCGCCGCCGTTGACGCTGCCCGCGAGACGGCTGCGGCTGCGATTGGATTTTTCCAGCGTGATGGTGAGTCCGCCGGCGTCCACCGAGCCGCCGCTGGTCGAAGCGTCGAGTTGAAAGGAAGCGGTCTTCTCGACCGCGAGGTTCACGCTGCCGCCCGACGTGCTGAGCACGCAGTCGCTCTTGAGCGGACCTTTGAGGCCAGCGCGGATGCTGCCGCCGCTCGTCGAGGCATGGATGGAACCGACGACCGACTCGATGCGGATGCTGCCGCCCGAGGTCTCGAGCGAAGCGGGACCATCGACGCGACCGACCGTGATGTTGCCGCCGGAGGTGCGAAGTTTCACTTCGCCAGAGGAAGATTCGAGCGAGACGCTGCCGCCGGAAGTATGCGCGTCGATGTCGGCGCCGATTTTGCCGAGCTTGATGCCGCCACCCGAGGTGCGCGCGAAGACGGGCGCGTTGAGATCGCCGACCGTGATGCCACCGCCGGAAGTATGAAGGTCCGTGCCGTAACTGGCCGGAACCGTCACGACAAAATCCACTTGCACCGGCGGCCACGAGCCCCAGTGAAACCCGATCGGCTGGCTGTCGTATTTCGAGGTGGCGCTCACATCATTACCGCTCTGCTCGATCGTGAGATCGAGTTTCTTCAAGAGATTGTCCGCTTCGGAGTCGCTGTCGGCGCGGATTTTTTCGCGCGCGACGACTTTCACCACGCTGTCGCTGCCACGCGTGACAGTAATCGAGCCGCCCTGCGTCTCGAGGTGCAGCTTGCCACCGGCCTGGACCGTGAAGGTTTTTTCAACCGTGCGCTCAATCTTGGCGTGGGCCGCGAGCGGCGCGAGGGCCAGCAAGCCGGTCGCGAGGAGGTAACGGGGAGTGGTTTTCATGCGGGAGTTTGGGGTGTGGCATGAGAACCCAGCGGTGGAAAAAAAGTTACTACTATTTCGGGCTTATCCGGGCCCGATAGTCGGCCATGCGCGATGGAGGGTTTCGCTGCGTGGCTTGTCGTAAAGGATGAGTAGCGACGGATTCGCAATGTGCGCTGGCACGCCCGTCGTAACTCCCAGTCAATTCCCATGTCCTATGTCCCATGTCTCTCGTCCCGGCGCTGGTGCGCCGACGCGAGGCATTTTTTTCTCCCATGTTATCCTTTCGCCTGATTTCCGCCCTTCTCGTCGCCTCGCTCGCCGCCGCCCTGCGCGGCCAGGGCGTGCAGCTCGACCAAAGTTTCTCGCCCGTCATCAGCGATGGCCGCGCGGCCGGCCGCTTTATGGCGCTCCAACCGGACGGCAAGATTCTCGCGGACAATCTCCGCGTGCGCTACAATGCCGACGGTTCGCTCGATTCGACCTACAAGCTGGGGCCAGCGCTGGACGTCGTTTTCACCGCCTTGGTCGCAGCCGATGGGAAAATCATCGTGCAGAGCCGAACCGACCACGCCGACATCCTGCAGGAACTCAATCCCGACGGCAGCCTCAGCCGCGTGCTTCTCGCCGCGGTTCCGAATGCCGCCAGTCTCGCCAAGCTCCAACCCGATGGAAAAATCCTCCTGACCGGCCCATTCGCCATGGCGCTGAACGGGGTCACCCGGAATGGCATCGCCCGCCTCAATCGCGATGGCTCGCTGGATACCACCTTCGATCCCGGCCTCGGCCCGCAGAACGGCGGAGGCGGCTTGAGCCTGGCAGTCCAGCCCGACGGGAAAATCCTGGTCGGCGGTCTCTTCACGAGCTTCGACGGCGTCGCGCGCAGCCGCCTCGTGCGCTTGAACACCAACGGACCTGTCGATCTCTCCTTCAACTATCCAACCACGGCTCCGGTGGAGTCGGTTGGACCGATCGTAGCGTTGCCCGGCGGAAAAATCCTCGCACTCGACATCAGGCCGCCGACCAGTCGACTCATTCGCCTCAATGCCGACGGCACACTCGATCTTGTCGTCGCCGCGGACCAAGGAGCGAACGATCTGGTCGTCCAACCGGATGGCCGCGTGCTCATCGCAGGCGAGTTCACCCGTTTCAACGGCACGCCACGGCGCAATCTCGCCCGCCTCAATCCAGACGGCTCGCTCGATGCCACCTTCAACGCGAACGCCGCCATGCTCTTCAACCTCGTCAGCCCAGGCGGTGACGTGCCAGTCAACCGGGTCGCCCTCCAAGCCGACGGAAAAATATTTTTCGTCGAGGGCAATCCTCTCAACAACATCACCGACCGTCTGCTGCGGTTGAACCCCGACGGCTCGGTCGACGCCACGTTTCAGCCCGGCCAACCGCGCGCGCCCGCCGCGCTGACCGCGGTCCGTCAGCCCGACGGTCATATCGTGATCGCGGGCGCGTTTACCTTCGTCAACGGCGTGACGCGCCCCGGACTCGCCCGGCTCAATGCGGACGGCACCCTCGATTCCACCTTCGCTCCAGCCGTCGCGCCCACCGATGTCATCATCGGCGTCGGTTCGCTCGCCGACGGTCGCATCGTCGTCGCGAGCGGCTTCAGCGGCGTCGGCGCCCCTCCGCGAAGCAGCGTGACGCGTTATCTGGCCAACGGCGCGCTCGATCCGGCGTTTAACGTCACCTTCAACTCCGGCAGCGTGATCAACGCGCTCCTCGTGTTGCCCGACAGCCATGCCGTGATCGCCGGGGAATTCTTGAGCGTCAACGGCACCGCGCGCGGCAATCTCGCCGCGCTCCAGCCCGATGGCTCGCTCGATCCCGCGTTCGCCAGCGCCACGATCAACGGGCCGGTGCGCCTGCTGGCACCGCGCACGGACGGCGGGTTTCTGGCGGCGGGCATCTTTTCCACCGTGGCTGGCCAGCGTCGCAACAATCTCGCCGCGTTCACAGGCACCGGTTCGCTCGACGCGACGTTTGCGCCGTCCGCCCTCTCGACGAGCGACCCGATCAAGGCGGTGGCCGCCACGCCCGAGGGCGGCGCCGTCATCGCACAACTCTCCGTCCTGCGCCGCCTGACGCGCGATGGCAGCATCGATCCGGCGTTCACCTTCGGGCTCGCGGTTAATGCCGACGTCTCGGCGCTCGCCGTCGATCCGCAAGGGCGCACGCTGGCCGCTTTCACGGGAATCGAGACCGCCGAATTCCAGGACACGTCTCATCGCTATCTGCAACGCTTCACCCCGACCGGCGCACTCGATCCGAGTTTCAACGTCGGCACCGGGCCCTCCGCCGTCATCACCTCGATCCTGCTCGCGCCCGACAATGCGATTTTCGCCGCGGGACTCTTCAATCGTTTCGATGATCTCCCGTTCGGTCCGGTGGCGCGTCTGCCGGCCGGGACCTCGCCGAGCGCCGGCCTGCTCTTCAATCTCTCCACGCGCGCCGAGACGAGTCCGGGCGGGACGACGCTCATCGCTGGCTTCGTGATCGGCGGCACAATGCCGAAGACCGTGCTCCTGCGCGCCACTGGCCCGACCCTCGCGGCCTTCGGTCTCGCCAACACCCTGACCGATCCCGCAATCGCGCTACGCGATGCCCAGGGCGCCATCGTCGGATCGAACAGCAACTGGTCCGGAACCAATCCGCTCCGTCCAAGCTCTTTCATCCCTGACGTCGGTTTCAACATCACCCGCACCGGCGAACGGGTCGGCGCGTTTCCGCTGCAATCGCCGCTCGAAGCCGCGCTCGTCGCCACGCTGGCGCCCGGCAACTACACGGTGCAGGTCACCGGCGCTCCGTCCGCGCCTACCGGCGTGACCCTCGTCGAGGTCTACGACGCCAACGTCTATCCCGGCGATCGCCGGCTGCTCAACATCTCGACGCGCGGCGTAGGCGGCCCCGGCGAACGCACGCTCATCGCGGGCTTCGTGATCGCCGGCTCGGCGCCGCGCACAGTCCTCGTGCGCGCGGCGGGCCCTGGTCTCGCACCGTTCAACGTCAGCGGCACAATTGCCGATCCGATGCTCACAGTCGTAAACAGCAGCGGCGCAACCCGCGCGAGCAACGATGACTGGGGCACCAACGCCAACAAGGCCGACCTCGCCGCGGCGGCGGTGAAATCCGGTGCGTTTGCGTTCAGCGACGGCTCGAAGGATTCCGCCGTTCTCGTCACGCTGCCCCCCGGCAACTACACCGCGCTCGTTTCCGGCATCAACGGCTCGACCGGCATCGCGCTGTTGGAAGTTTACGACGTGCCGTGATCGCGCTGGCCGCGTCGACACCGCCGCGAAGGCGCCCTCACACTTTCGCGCTGTTGTCGCACTTGAAGTGGACCTGCTTGCGCCGATTGGCCATCGTGCGCTGCGCGGACATCAGCGCGGCATCGCTGCTCTTGATGAGGTGCCGCTGTTGCTCCTCCGCCTCGTCCGCCGCCGCGAGCGCGGCGAAGCACAGCAGCGCCTCGGCGCGTGCTTCGAGCCGGCTCGCCGGAAAATTGGCACGCGAGACGAGCCACGAAACGGTGGCGTGCAGCGGATTGGTGAAAGCTGGGTTCATGTTTTTTCGGTGGGTGGCAGCACCAGCCGCACATGCATGCGGGCCAGACGCTGCAGAATGTGTATGTCGTCGCGCAGCGGCCACCAATCATAAAGATAGATCTGAATCGGCCGCCACATCGCCACCCAGCCCGCGATGGTCAGGCCTTCGCGCACGATGGCTCCGAACGCGCCGGTCCACCACTTAGTTCCAATGCCCGCCAGTAGCAGACACGAGACGAGAAACACGAGGCCGACGAGCAGCGTCGTCCGGCCGAGGCGCATGAGCCGGCGAAATTCGCGCCCCTTCATTTGCGCGCGCATCGCGAAATAGTGACGCACAGCCTCCTCGACACCGGCCGCGCGATCGAGCGGCGGCGGCGTGGCGAGATGAATCACCAGGTCGAACTCATGGTCGGCCGGATGCTCGCGCGCCCAGCCGATGATAAACTCTTCCGCGTCCGCATCGAGATCGCGGTCGAGAAACGGCGAAGGGTCCATCGAGTTGAAGAGCTGCGCGAGTTCGCGCAACCGCACTTCGATCCGGCCTCGTTTCGGCTCGCTCATTTCTTCAGGAGCGCCGCCGCCCATTTCGCCGGATCGAATCCGATCAGCGCCGCGACGCCGCCGAGGAGAAACGGCCGCTTCACGAGACTGCCGTTGCCCGCGAGCAGCGCGAGCGCGGCGGGTTCGGTCATCGCCGGCAATTTCTCACTGAGCTTGAGCGCGCGGTATTCGAGGCCGGAGGAGTTGAAGAGCTTCCGAATATTTCCGCCGTGCGCAGCGAGCATCGCGCGCAACTCCGCCGCGGTCGGCGGCGTTTCGCGGATGGCGCGTTCGTCGAACGCGAGCCCGTGCCCGCGCAACCATTTCGTCGCGTCGCGGCAGGTGCTGCACTGGGCGAGGGTGTAGATTTTCAGAGGGTCGTTCATGGTGTCTTCCACTCGATCGTATTGAGCAGTTCCGCGAGGTGAAATGCCGCCTTCGCGAGCTGGTTCTGCACCCGCGCCTTTTGCGTGGCCGCGTAGTCCGTGGCCAGGTCGGAGTCGATCGACTCGACCGATTTGCCCGAGGGCGACATTTTGGCCGTGTTGAAGGTGATGCCGTGGTAGACCTGCGCCGCCTCGTGCAGCGAGTCTGTCGCCCACGCGTCGGCCCACGCATGATAGTCCCCGGGAGTTTTCCACGCCGTGGGTTTCACGCCCTTCCGGAGAAACGCCGCGAGTTTCGCCGGCTTCGAGGTCGAGGCCAGATGCGCCACCATCGTCTCATCCCAATACGCGTGGAGACTGTCGAAACGCCCCTTGCCAAACTGCACCTTGTTGCCCCCGAGGTCTTCGGCCTTGCCGTAGACGCTGCCCGGCGCCGTCACGAGCTTCGGCGCCGCGGGATCGTGCACGTCGAAGAATCCTTCGCCGACGTGCAACGGCTGGTGAATATCCTCCACCACGTGAATGAGCACGCGCAGCGCCTGCTCCGGCGTGAACCGGCTCGAGCGGCCCTCGAGCACCGCGACCGCCGAATGGATCGCGTGGATCGCATCGTCCGGCGAGGCGAACCGGCTGGCTTCACTGTAGGCGTCGGCGCCGAGCGGAAAATTCGTGAAGTGCCACTTGCTGTTGTTGGGAAATTTCTTGGCGAACGCCATCGCCTCCTTGTCACCCAGCAGCGGACCCGAGCCGCGCGAAGCGGCGCGCACCTCGTCGAGCCAGAGGCTGGCGTCGGCGAGTTCGTCGCTGCCGAGGATTTTCTTCACCTGCTGCCTCACCGTGGGATGCAGCAGCTCCGTCGCGAGCATCCCGATCGCCTCGTGGCCGAGCCGGCCCCACGCCCACGCCCGCGGCCCGGTGGCGAACGCAAGCAGGGCGAGGAGGAAGATTCGACGAAGCATCCCGCAAACGTTGACGCCCGCGATTGACCGGCGCAATCCCGCGCGCGCAGACTCGGCGCGCATGCCCCCCGTCCTCGAAGTCAAGCGCCTGCGCGTCGAACGCGGTCGCACCATGATCCTGCGCGGCGTCGACTGGCGCGTGGCGCCCGGCGAGCACTGGGTGATTCTCGGCGCGAACGGTTCAGGCAAGACGTCGCTCCTGAAGGCGCTCACCGGTTTTCTCTCGCCGACCTCGGGTGAGATTTCGCTCCTCGGCAAAGTTTACGGCGAGAGCGACTGGCGTGAACTCCGGCTTCAGATCGGCGTGGTCACCAGCGCGTTCACCGCCTCGATCCCGCCATCCGAGACCACGCTCGACACTGTCATCAGCGGCAAATACGCGCAACTCGATCTCTGGCACGCCGGCACCCGCGCGGATCGGATCGCTGCGAAAAAATTTCTCCGCCTCGTCGGTCTCGCCCGCCTCGCCGACCGTGAGTGGGCCTACCTTTCGCAAGGCGAACGCCAGCGCGTGCTCATCGCGCGCGCGTTGATGGCGAAACCGCAACTGCTCATTCTCGATGAGCCGTGCGCCGGCCTCGACCCGGTCGCGCGCGCAAAATTTCTCCGCTTCGTCGAACAACTCGCGCGTGCGCGAAAGCGCACGCGCGCTAAGTCTGCCGAAGGGCCCGCTCTCGTGCTCGTCACGCACCACGTCGAGGAAATCACGCCGGCCTTCACGCACGCGCTGCTGTTGCGCGCCGGTCGCGTCGTGATCGCCGGCCCGCGCGGCGCGGTGCTCACGACCAAAAATCTTTCGGCGACGTTCGGCGCGCCGCTCCGGCTCGCGCGCCGCGGCCGGTGGCTTAGTCTAAGGTAGGGCGCGTTATCCCTCACGCGCCGTTCAGGACCGGCGCACCCGCTGAGACGGCGAGTTAAGGATCAGCCGCCCAACCCTCCGCATTTCTCCTCGTCTCCGCCCGCGACGACCGCCACTTTCACGGCGGCAATGGCCAGCTCCTCGCCCGACTCCCCAACTCGCCCCGCCGCCGGTGCGATTTTCCTCAGCTACGCGCGCGAGGATGCCGACGCGGCCCGCCGCATCGCGGACGCGTTGCGCGGCTTCGGCGTCGAGGTCTGGTTCGACCAAAGCGAGCTGCGTGGCGGCGATGCCTGGGACCAGAAAATCCGCAACCAGATCAAAACCTGCGCACTGTTTCTCCCGATCGTCTCCGCCCAGACGCAGGCGCGCACCGAAGGCTACTTCCGCCGCGAATGGTTGCTCGCGGTCGATCGCACGCGCGACATGGCCAGCGGCCTCGCGTTTATCGTGCCGGTCGTCATCGACGACACGCGCGAGAGCGATGCGGCGGTGCCGGAGGAATTCATGCGCTATCAGTGGACGCGCCTCGCGCAGGGCGTGCCCTCCCCGCAGTTCCTCGACCAAGTAAAACGCCTCCTCGAATCGCCGCGCAATGCCGCGTCGTCCACGCGCGTCGGCGTGGCGCCCATGGCAAGCAGCGCGGCGCCGAAAAAAAATTCGCCGTGGCCGGGGGCCGCGGTCGCGGCGGTCGTGATCGCAGGCGTTGTGGCTTTCGTCGTGCTGCGACCGACGGAAAAAACTCCCTCTCCGGCCACTGCCGCCGCAATCAAATCCGCTGCATCGACCGCATCCAACGCCCGCCAACTTGCGGCCAAGGCCTGGGCGCTTTGGGAAAAGCAGGACGACGCGACGCGCGACGACTGGGCTCTCGCCGACCAGCTGTGTCAGCAAGCCGTCGGCCTCGATCCGACGGATGGCGACGTAGCGGCTGCGCAGGCGCAAATGTCGCTCGCCTTTATCATCTTTGGCTTTGATGCGTCGGCGGCCCGCTATGAGGCGGCGCGGACCCAGGCGGAGCGAGCCGTGCGCCTCGCGCCGGATTCGAACGAGGCGCAGTTTGCCCTCGCAAATTACTACCGCCGCCAGACCACCACGCGCGACGAAGGCGTTCGCATTCTACGTCAACTGGTCGAGCGGTTGCCCACCGACAAGCGGGTGCTGCGCACGCTGGCGAGCGGGTTGCGCGGACAAAAAGAATATCAGGAGTCGCTCATTTACTCGGATCGCGCCAACGCGCTCCCCGGTGGCGATCCGATTGCGCTGTTCGGCAAAGAGGAGGCGTTGCGCCTGCTGGACCGCGAGGCGGAGGGGGAAAACGCGATCGATCAGGCGCTGGCAGTGCGTCCCACCCCCGCGGGCTACTTGAAGAAGCTGCTTTACGTGCTCCACTATCGCGGCGATTTGGACGAGGCGCGCGCGTTGATCGAAAAATTGCCGGCCCCCTCGCTCCTCGAAGACTGGGGCGCGGCCTACGCCTTCCAAGTCTGGTTGTGGCGACGCGAGCCGGAAAAAGTCATCGCGATGGCGAATGCGGTGCCCAAGGAGTATCTGGAGAAAGGCGTCTTCAGCGGACCCAAGGCTTACTACACGGGCCTTGCCCGACAGCTAACAGGAAACACCGCCGCCGCACACACCGATTGGCAAGCAGCGCGTCAAGTCGTCGAGCAACGACTGAAGGCCCAGCCGAATTCGATCGAGTTGCTCGGCTGGCGTGCGTTGCTACTGGCGGCGTTGGACGAGCGCACCGAGGGCGAGCAAGCTCTGCACGTGTATGAACAGTTGGTTATAACCAGTGGAACGCCGGAGGCGCATTTCTCCGACCTCGTCCGCATCAAGGCCGCCCTCGGGCACACGGACGAAGCCATCGATATCATCATTTCCAGCGAGACGAGAAGGTGGCCGGTCCTGCGCTACGATCCGGCGTTCGATTCCCTGCGCAAGGACCCGCGATTCGCCGCGTGGCTGAAAGCGCCCGAGCCGATAAAATGAGCGACGCGACCAAAGCCGTTTTTCTCAGCTACGCGCGCGTGGCGTGAATCCGCTCACCGAGACCATCGACACGCTCGGGTTCACGAGCGTCTGGACGTATCTCGTGGTTTTCCTCGTGGCGTCGCTGGTCATGATCTGGCGGCTGGACGCGATGTTGAAGCACGGCCTCGAGGGCACGGCGCTCGGCACGCTCGTGATGCCCTACTGCTCGGGCCTCGGAAATTTAATTTTCGTTTGGATCATCGCGGAACGAAAAGGGCCGGGCGCCGAGGTGCTGACCAACTGTCTCGTTAACAACGTCACCAATCTCACGCTCATCCTCGGCCTGCCCGCGCTCGTGTGGGGCCTCGATCTCAACGCCGAGGCGAAGGCGAAAAAATCTTCCGCCAAATCAAAATCGGGGGCGAACAGCGGCACGAGCGCGAAGAGCGCGGGCGATGCCACGGAAAAGCAGCTCAACCAACTCTCGCTACTGCTCACGCTCGCGGCGGTAATTTTTTTCAGCGGCGTCACGTGGCTGCTCGGCGCCGACGGCAAGCTCGATGCGAACGACGGCCTCGTGCTCATCGCGCTGTTTTTGTTTTGGCAGTGCTTCCAGGTGTTCGACGTCCTCAAGCACAACATCCGCGCGCGGCACTCGTTCGGGCCGCTGTTTTACCTCGACGTTTTCATCGTGCTGCTCAGCGCCTACGCGCAATACGTCAGCATCGACTGGCTCGTCACCTGGCTGTCTGGGCAAAAAGGCGGCTTCGTGAATGCCGAGCATCTCGGCTGGCTGAGCGGCTGGCTGATGGTGGTGCCGAATGCGCTGATCGCGTTTTACTACGCTGCGCGCCGCCACGCCGACATCACCTACGCGTCGCAAGTCGGCGACGGCCACATCTGCATTCCGCTGTGCGTCGGCCTGAGCGCGTTCGTCGCACCGATCACGGTGCCGAAATTTTTCGAGACCGGTCTCGCGATTCTCGTCGGCGCAGCGGTCGTGCATGCGTTGTGCGTGCTCATGGCGCGCGGCCTGCCGAAGTGGATGGGCTGGCCGCTGCTCGCCGCGTATGCGTGGTTCGTCGGCGCGGGACTACTCGGCTAGTCGACGAGCGGGTCGGCGCGAAATTTCTCGCCGAGCTCGAACAACGCCGACTGCGCTTTCAGCCAGTCCGAATTCGCCCGAATCTCGGCCATCGATTTCGCAGTGTGGTTGCACACAAGGTAGCTCGCGGCGCCAAGGCGAATGAACGCATCGTAGCGTGGGCCGTTGCCCGCGAGTGTGAAGACGATGTCGCCGACGCCGGTCGGCTGGTCCGCCGCTTCCGCACGTAGCGGCACGGCGTCGTCCGGCATCTCGCGGCGAAAACGCTCCGGCCGCGGACCGGTGTAGGCGAGCACGCCTTTGTCACCGAGGCCGAGCACCGCCCACTCGTCAAACACCGGCTGGCCGTAGGCGGCGTTCATCCGCGCGAGCGCGGCGGCGATGTGAGTGCGGGCGGCAGCAAGATCCATGCGGGCCAAAAAGGCGAAAGCCTGCCACGATGCAAGCCCGCCCGCCAGAATCGGAAAAAGTTAACCACCGATTGCGCCAGACGGAAAAAATGCCGAGGCGTCGCGCCCGCCGCCGCCGCCGCGTCGCACACCCCCGTCTACTTCTTCACCGCGAAAATTTCCGTGAGAAACAGCTGCAGGTTCGCCCACGACCGTGCATCCGCCGTGGGGCTATACGCGATCGGCAGGCCGGTGGCCTGGGCTATTTTATCGGCGTCGGGATTGGTGAACGCATGCACCGCGCCCGCGTAGCTGATGAATTGGTAGTCGAGTTTGGCGTCGTCCAATCCCTTGAGCAACGCCGCGAGGTCCTCCTTCTTCACAAACGGATCCACCGCACCGTGGCAGATCAAAATTTTGGCTTTCACCTTCGTCGCCGCATCGGCCGGCACCGGCACCGGGCCACCGTGAAAACTCACCACCCCGGCCAGCGCCGCGCCGTTGAACGCGAGCGCCTGGCACGTCGAACCGCCGAAACAATAACCGATCGCCGCCACGCGCCCCGGGACGACGAGGCCCGTCGCGATCAGTTGCTCGATGCCCGCCTGCGCCCGCTCGGCCATCAGCGGCTTGCCGTAAAATTGTCCCGCGAGTTCGCCCGCCTTCTTCGGATCGTTCGTCGTCACGCCCGCGCCATACATGTCGGCCGCAAACGCCACGTAGCCGAGTTGCGCAAGCTGCTCGGCGCGGTGTTTCGGATAATCGGTGAGACCCCACCACTCCGGCACCACGAGCACGCCGGGCGCTTTCTTCGCCGCCGACACCTTCGTGTCGTCGTAGGCGAGATAACCTTCGAGCTTCGTGCCGGCGTGTTCGTAAGCGACAGGCTTCGTGACAATTTTGGCAGAGAGGTGGGAGGTCATGGCAATGAGACCGGCGAGCACGGTGAATATTTTCATCGGTGCAGCGAAAATGCAAAAACCCTCCGTTTCGTCAAACGGTGCTCGAAAGTAGCGCCGATCTCTGACCGGCGTCCGGCGCCCGTGGAAGACGGGCGCAACCTGCCTCACGTCGGAAATCCGCCCGCGATGTAGTTCTTCAAATGCTCGGCCTCCGCGCGATGCGAGTCGCCCAGCCAACGCGTGATGTCGCCGATCGAAATCAGGCCGAGCAATCGGCCGTGGTCGATCACCGGCAGATGGCGGCAGCGTTTCTCGGTGAAGATGCTCGTGGTCTCCTCGATCGTGGTCTCGGGCGAGACCGTGATCACGTTGGGCGTCATCACGTCGGCCACGAGCGCGCGCCGCGGATCGAGACTCACGCCGACGACGCGGCGCAGCACGTCGCGCTCGGTGAAGATGCCGACGAGTCGCTCGCCGTCGACCACGAGGATGGCGCCGATGCGGTGACGGTTCATTTCAGCAACGGCGTCGAACACACTCAGCGTCGGAGCGACGGAGTGCACGACCGGGCCTTTGCGATCCAACAAAGCGGAGATCGGGGTATTCATGGGGTAACTTGGGGTGAAGCGGACTGTGGCAGCGCACAAGGGCATCGCAACCTGAAAGGCGAAACACGGGCGGGCTTTGACCGCGGCGGCGTGCGCCGGTTCGGGGGACGCTGGAATTATTCCCGCGGATTCCTCCATGAAGCAACTTGCGGGTCCAAACGATCGCGGCTTTCGTCGCGCTACCATGAGTGCTGGAAAAATTCTTCTCTTCGTCTTCGGCGGTCTCGTCGTTCTCGCGATCATCGTCGGGCTTTACGTGAGCGGCGTCTTCAACCGCCTCGTCACGCTCCAACAGGGCACCGATGCGGCCTGGGCGCAGGTGCAAAACGTCTATCAGCGCCGGGCTGACCTCATCCCGAATCTCGTTAACACCGTCTCGGGCGCGGCCAACTTCGAGAAGTCCACGCTCACCGAGGTCACCGAGGCCCGCGCCTCCGTCGGCCGCGTGCAGCTCCCCGCCGGCGGTGCGCCGACCGATCCCGCGAAATTCGCGGAGTTCGAAAAAGCACAGGGCCAGCTGAGCGGCGCGCTCTCGCGCCTGCTCGTTGTCGCCGAGCGCTACCCGAATCTCACCGCCACCGCTGGCTTCCGCGATCTACAGGCGCAGCTCGAGGGCACGGAGAACCGCATCAGCGTCGAGCGCGGCCGCTTCAACGATGCCGTGCGCGCCTACAACACGGCGCAGAAATCTTTTCCCGCCGTGATTTTCGCCGGGATGTTCGGCCACACGCCGCGTCCGTATTTCACCGCCACCGCCGGCGCGGAGAAACCGCCGGCCGTGCAATTCGACTTCAGCAAGAAAGCTGAAGCGCCGAAATCGCCGTAAGTTTTCCTCCCGTGAGCGCGATTGACTGTCATTGCGAGCCCGCCCTCGGCGGGCATGGCGAGCCCGCTGGATTGCTTCGTCGCTGCGCTCCTCGTAGTAACAGCCCGGGATCGTTTTCCCGGCTCAGCCGGTTGTTCGCTTTCGTCCTCTTCGCGTCCTTCACTCGTGCCGCTGAAGTCATTCCGCCGGCGCCGCGCGATCATCTCAACGACTACGCCGGCATCGTCTCACCCGCCGTCGCCCGCCAGCTCGACGCCGAGCTCACCCAATTCGAACGCGCCACCTCCAATCAGATCGTGGTCGCGATTTTCCCGCACATGCAGTCCGACTCCGCGATCGAGGACTACACCGTGCGCGTCGCGCAGGCGTGGAATGTCGGCACGCGCGAAAAAAAGAACGGCGCCGTGTTGTTCATCTTTTCGCAGGACCGAAAACTTTTCATCCAAGTCGGCTACGGCCTCGAAGGGAAACTGACCGACGCGACCAGCAAGCAGATCATCGCGAATGAAATCACGCCCCGCTTCCGCACGGGCGATTTCTCGGGCGGCGTCGCCGCCGGCGTGCGCGCGATGATCGCCGCCACACGCGGCGAATATACGGGCACCGGCCGCACCGTCGCTGACGGACGCCAGCGCGGCTCGGACGTCGGCCCCGGCGGCATCGCCCTCTTCGTTATCCTGGCGATCGTCTTCGCCTTCATCCGCGCGGCGACCCGGCGCAACGTGATCTACAGTCGCGGCGGACGCATCTCGCCGTGGCTCATCGCCGGGGCGCTGGGTCGCAGCTCCTCCGGCGGCTGGAGCAGCGGCGGTTCGAGCGGCGGTGGGGGCGGAAGTTTTTCGGGTGGCGGCGGGAGTTTCGGCGGCGGCGGCGCGGGAGGGAGCTGGTGACACGATGAGCCTCTTTTCCGCTGATCCCAAAATCGATCACGACCGCGTCGTCCTCGCGATCACCGCGGCGGAACGTCGCACGTCCGGCGAAATCCGGGTCGTCGTCTCCCGCAAAAAAATCGACGAACCGATCGCGGAGGCGAAACGGCAGTTCGAACGTCTCGGCATGACCGCGACGTCCCTCCGCAACGGCGTGCTGATCCTCTTCGCCCCGAGTTCGCGCACGTTTGCCGTCATCGGCGACACCGCCGTCCACCAAGAATGTGGTGAAGAGTTTTGGCAAAAAATCGCCGACGCGATGAGCCAGAAATTCCGGAACGGCGAATTCACCGACGGCCTAATCCACGGCATCGAGCGCGCCGGCGCCCTGCTCGCCGCTCACTTCCCACGCGCCCAGGACGACAAGAACGAACTCCCGAACGAGGTCGAAGAGACGGACTGACGAAAATCAGCGACCGCGCCCTTTTTTCAATTCGGCAATCCGCTTCTGCACGCGGCCCGCGGCCTGATCCGCCGCGCCCTTCACCTTGAGCCGCGAGTTGCCCGCCAGTTCGCCGGCCGCGGACTCCACTCGCCCTTTGGCTTCTTTGGCGAGGCCCTGAAGCTTGTCGCGGGTGCTGTCCTTCAGGATGTTTTTAGCAAAGGAACGAATGTCGTCGGGAAGTGGCATGATCTGACCGACCGACCGCGCCCCTGCGGGTTCCCGCTCCCCGCTTCACCGTTGAGCAAAGATCTCCGCCGCTGGAAATACCGGGGCCGTTGAGCACTGTGCGGGATGGTTCCGTTTTCCATTCTTGATCTCTCTCCCATTGTGCAGGGCGGCACGGCGGGTGACGCGTTGCAGCGCTCGCTCGATCTCGCGCGGCACGCGGAGCGGCTGGGCTACCGGCGCTACTGGGTGGCGGAGCATCACAACATGCCGGGGATCGCGAGTGCGGCGACTGCCGTCGTCATCGGCCACATCGCGGCGGGCACGCAGACGATTCGCGTCGGCTCCGGCGGCGTGATGCTGCCCAACCATGCGCCGCTTGTGATCGCGGAACAGTTCGGCACGCTCGAGGCGCTCTTTCCCGGCCGGATCGATCTCGGGCTGGGACGCGCGCCGGGCACCGACCAGCTCACCGCGCGGGCCTTGCGCCGGGGCCACGCCGATCCTGCTGATTCGTTTCCGGCCGACGTGCAGGAATTGCAGGCCTACTTCCGCCCCGTCGTGCCGAACCAGGCCGTGCAAGCGGTGCCGGGCAGCGGACTCGCCGTGCCGATCTGGCTGCTGGGCTCGAGTCTTTTCAGCGCGCAACTCGCCGCGGCACTCGGGCTGCCCTTCGCGTTCGCCTCGCACTTCGCGCCGGATTACCTGGAGGAAGCGCTGGAGATCTATCGCGAAAAATTTCGCCCCTCGGCGGCGTTGCGGCAGCCGTATGCGATGGCGGCGATTGGCGTCGTCGCGGCCGACACCGACGCGGCGGCGAAGCGGTTGTTCACGTCGTTGCAGCAGAGCTTCGTGAAACTCCGGCGCGGCGCGCCGGGTCCGCTGCCGCCGCCCGTCGACACGATGGCCGGCCTCTGGTCGCCGCTGGAAGCCACGATGGTCGGCAACGCGTTTCGCGAAGCCGTCGTCGGATCGCCGTCGTCGGTGAAGCGCGGCCTCCAGGAATTTCTGCAGCGAACGCAGGTCGACGAGCTGATGATCACCGCGGCGATCTACGAGCACGCGGCGCGGCGGCGCTCGTATGAGTTGGTCGCGGAGGTGCGCGCGGCGGCCTGAGGCGCTTCGCTTCCTATTTCGGCAGCGCCATGACCTGTTCCCAGCGGCCCCAGGTTTCCTGCGAGCCGACGACGGGCACGATCACCAGCGCCACGCCCGCGCCCCCGGAGACGTGATCGAGGTAGAGACAGCCATCGTTGCCCTTAAAAAGCGCGATCCGATCCTTTTGATATCCGGCGGTGCCAAAGGCTCCCGCCTGAAGTCCATCGTGGTTGGGCAAACTAACCCAGCCCGATTTCGGCTCGATCGTGACAAGCACCGTCGTCTCCGCCAGCACCTCCGTCCCGTTCCGCGCGATCATCGTCAGGTGCGTCACATCGGGTTGGCGCAGCTCGACCGTCCGGGCCCGGCTCAACAGGGACCGCTTCTCCGCCGACAGATCGCGAAACAAGTTTGAGGCCAGATTCGAGCGCGCGAATCGGTGATTACGCACATAGCTCAGCCCCGCGCCCTCGCCCACGTTTCGGTAATCGCCGGCCAAATCAACCGGCGCCCTCGGCAAGGGTTGCAGCGCTGCAATCCACGCGGGCGGGAGTGATTCCTGTTCGAGTGGATGATTAACGACGCACCCCGCCCCGGAGAACAAGCACACGGCCAAAAAGGGCAGACTTCGTTTCATGCGTTGACGAGGAACGGGTGGGCAGCGCCGGCCTCGTGGGGTCACCTCACCAATTCCGAATCCCGATTATTCACAAGCGATCAATTCGGAACGTCACCCGGGCCTGGCTCCCGGGCGGCCGCCCGTCGTGGTGGCCGGCGTCAGCGCGGGAACAGTTTGTCGAGCGCGCCAAGATTTTTCAGCGGGCCGGATTTTTTCGCGGCGATGGACGCGCTGAGAATCGGTTTCGGAGTGGGTGCAGCGGCCGCCGTCGGCGCGGACTCGGAGCGCGACGGCGCCTCGTCCGCTTTCCCGCCCGCGAGGATGCGATCGAGCTTCACGGCGGAGACGGGTTCGGCAGTGCCGAGTTCCTGCGCGAAGAGGCTCACGCGAAATTCCTCCACGAGCCAGCGCAACGAATGGGCGCCGTCGCCTGGCGAGCCGGCCGCCCGCACTTTCGCGGCGGCGACGTAAGGCGCGAGTTGCGCGGTGCGCTCAGCGTCCTTCGTCACGTTTTGGCGCCAGCGCTCGGCACGAAATTTCATCGCCTTCAGATAGCGCGAAAAATGCGCGAGCTGCGGGTAAGGCGTCGTGCGCAGAAAATGCGGCGGAATCAGCGCGGCGAGATCGGCGTCGAGTCCGGGATAGGGCTTGGGCAGCACGAGCAACTCCTGACGCAGCGTGAGAATTTCCTTCAACAGATCGCAGAAACGCGGCACCAGCCCGCGCAAATCCCCTTTCGCCCGATCCAGGACGGCGGCAAACGTCGCGGCGGTCAGCGGCTCGACGCGCCGCCCGCACACCCAACGCCGGATCGATTCAAAGGCTTCTGCCTGCATTTCATCGAGCGGGGCGAGCGTCGCCGCGAGCGGCCCGACCATCCGGATCGCCCGCAAGTCGCGTTCAAGCCAGCCGAGATCGTGCGAGAGTTGTTTCTCGAAGAGCGCCGCGAGTCCGGCGCGCGTGGCGGTCCCGGCTTCCTCGGGGGTTTTAAACAGTCGCAGAGCCACGCCGTCTTTCGCCGCGAGCAGCCCGGGAAACGCGAACACCGGCACGCCCGCCTGCTCCGTCACAAGCACGCGTTCGGGAAACTCGCCAAACCCCCAGGTGGTGTGCGCCGGCGTCTCCCATTTCGCGCGCGCGCGATGCCAGGCATCGGGCTCGACGCGCGCGACCGCCGCACTCGCGGTGCGTTTCTGCAAGTGCAGCGCCGCATCGATCGCGGCGAGCTCGCGGCCCGCGGCGAGTTCGCGGCCCTTGTCGTCGACCACGCGCACCCGCACGCGCAGGTGATCGGGCAGCGGCTTGTCGTTCCACACCGCGGGATCGAGCGACACGCGGAAGCGCTCGGCGATTTGCGCGGCGAGCGCCTCGGTCAGCGATTCGCGTCGCGCCGTCAGCCGGTCGCGGACGGTGACTTGCTCGGCGAGGCTTTTCGCCGTTTCGGCGAGCGGCACAAACAGCCGGCGAACTTCCTTCGGCGTCGCGCGCAGGTAGTGCTCAACTTTGTCGGCGAGATGCCCGGGCACCGCCCAGTCGAGCGCGGCGGGCGTGAGCGCCTCGGCTTCGCGCACGCTGACGTTGAGCGTCACGCCGTCGTCCGCCTGGCCGGGTTTGTAGGCGTAGTTGAGCGGCAGCGCGCGATTGTCGATCGGCAGCGCGGTCGGAAACGCCGCCGCATCATGCGCGATCGTGGCGGGGTCGCGCAGGTCGTCCGCGGTCATCAGGAGGAAACGCGGCTCGGCCCCGCGGCGCTCGCGCACGAGATCGACGAGTTCGGCGACGGACGAAATGTTCTCGAGCCGCGCGGCGTAGAAACGATACGCGGCCTCGTCGACGTTGAGGTAGCCGCTGTCGCGAGCGCGGGTGAGAGCATCCTCGACCTTTTCGCGGACGGCGCGGTTGTGCGTGATGCAATCGAGCGGGAACGTGACCGTGTCGTTGACCAGCGCTTCCCGGATAAAAATCTCCGTCGCATGCGCGGGCTCGATCTTCCCGTAACTCACGGCGCGGCTTTCGAGTTCGAGGCCGTAGAGCCGCGTGCGCTGCTTTACCATCACCCGGCCGGCGGTTTCATTCCAAAACGGTTCGCTGTGTGCCACGCGCGCGATGTGCGCGCCGAGATCGAGCGCCCAGAGCGGATCGAGCCGGGCGCAGGTGCGGGCGTAAAGTTTTGTCGTCTCCATCATCTCCGAGGCCATGATCCAGCGTGGCGTCTTCGGTGGACCGTTCTTCGCCTCCCCTGGTGCGCCGTCCTTCGACTTTCGTTTCGAATCTTCGCGTCGGAAGAGCACCGAGCCGGGAAACAGCGACACGCGCCGGTCGTTGGTCGCCTTGTAGCCGCCGTTTTCCTCGTCGAGCGTGGCGATGTTACCGAGCAGGCCCGCGAGAATGCTGCGATGGATCGCGCGGTAGCTCGGGGTGCCGAAGACGGTGGTTTTTTCGTCGACGGTTTTGAGTCCGTGCAAGGCCGACGTGAGTTTGAAATCCTTTCGCTCGCGCAGCACGTCGAACAACTGCGAGTGAATGTCGCGCCACTCCCGCATGCGCGTGTAGCTCAAAAAATGATCGCGGCAGAAGCGGCGGAGCTTCGCCTGCGAAAGATTCTCGAACTGATCGTGCCACGCGTCCCAGACGTTGAGCAGCGTGAGAAAATCGGAATCGGGGTGCGCGAAGCGGCGATGCGCGGCATCGGCCTGCTGCTGCTTGTCGAGCGGCCGCTCGCGCGGATCCTGAATCGAAAGACCCGCCGCGATCACGAGCACTTCGCGCACGGCCTTTTCTTCGCGCGCCTGCAGGATCATCCGGCCGACCGTGGGATCGACCGGGAGGCGGGCGAGTTCGCGGCCAAGCGAAGTGAGTTGGCGGGAGTCTGTTGTAGGACCGTCTGTTGGGCGGTCCGCCCGGCTACCGGCCGGGCCGACATCCTCCAGCGCCCCGAGTTCATCGAGCAGCGCGTAACCGGCGCGAATGGATTTCGCGGCGGGCATGTTGATGAACGGGAAGCGCTCGATGTCGCCGAGGCCGAAGGCCTTCAGGCGCAGGATGACGTCGGCGAGATTAGCGCGCTGGATTTCCGGCTGCGTGAATCGCGGACGCTCGAGAAAATCCTTTTCGGAATAAAGGCGGATGCACACGCCGTCGGCGACGCGACCGCTGCGGCCCTTGCGCTGATCGGCGCTCGACTGCGAGACCGGCTCGATCGGCAGGCGGCGCGTGCGGGCCTGCGGCGAGTAGCGGCTCAGCCGCGCGAGGCCGGTGTCGACGACGAAGCGGATGCCGGGAATCGTGAGCGACGTCTCGGCGATGTTGGTCGCGAGGACGATTTTGCGGCGCTGCGTCGGCGCGAAGACCCGTTGCTGTTCGGAATTTGAAAGCCGGCCGAACAGCGGCACGATTTCGGATTTCGCATTACGGATGCCGGATAGCCGGCCCTCCAGCAGTTCGCTGAGTTCGCGGATGTCGCGCTCGGCGGGTAAGAAGACCAAGATGTCGCCCGCCTCGCTCTCGCGCACGATGCGCTCGACCGCCTCGACGGCGCCGTCGATGTAGTGCAGGGCTTCCGCTTTCGCCGACGCGACGGCCTCCTTGTCGTCTTTCTCTTCGTTCTCGTCATCTTCCGCGTAGTCGCTGCCCATGCCGTCGAGCGGCGCGTAAATGACTTCGACGGGAAACGTGCGGCCTTCGACTTGGATCACCGGGGCGTTGTCGAACGCCGCACTGAACATCGCCGTGTCGATTGTCGCGGAGGTGACGACGATCTTCAGGTCGGGGCGTTTGTAGCGCAGCGTGCGGAGGTGGCCGAGCAGGAAGTCGATGTTGAGCGAGCGCTCGTGGGCCTCGTCGATGATGATCGTGTCGTATTCCCGCATCATCGGATCGCCCTGCACCTCGGCGAGCAGCATGCCGTCGGTGAGAAACTTAATCACGGTCTGCGGCGTGGTCTGATCGTTAAAGCGGATCTTGGCGCCGACGGCGCCGCCCCACTCCACGTTGAGTTCCTCGGCGACGCGCCGGGAGACCGAGAGCGCGGCGACGCGCCGCGGCTGCGTGCAGGCGATGCGGCCCTTCGTGCCGCGACCGGCCGCGAGACACATTTTGGGAATCTGCGTGGTTTTGCCCGAGCCGGTTTCGCCGGCGAGAATCACGACCTGATGCGCGCCAATCGCCGCCGTGATTTCCTCCACGCGCGCGGTGATGGGCAGCTCGGGGGGAAACTCGAGGCGGAAGCGGAGGGGCTCGGGAGAACGCGGTGGCACGGGAAAGAGATGAGTCAGGGCGCGCGGGATGCAACCGGCGCGGCGATCCAGCGGGATTTTCCGGGGGAGGGCCGCGGCGCTGCGCCCCGCGCAATGAGCAGACAAGGAAAGAGGCTTGAGATTCGTCGGCGGCGCGGGAATGACAAACCTTCCCTGAAGCCACCACCGTTCCTGCCGGAAGAGACGCTGCTCCGCGTTTTACGCATCGCGCGCCTCGACGGGATGAGTGTGGCCTTCATCGCCGGGCTGTTCGCGCTCTTCGCGGCGGTGTCCGGCGACGGGCTCGGCGCGGTGGTCGGGCTGCTGATCGCCGGGGCC
>JBBRLB010000078.1:0-29492 GCA_038231575.1 Opitutales bacterium
GTGAGGGCGGCGGCGGGCGTCATGCCGAACTCCACCATCATCTGCAGTTCGAGCGCCTCGGTGCCGTGGGCGAAGACGCCGACGTCGCTGCCGTTCACGATCGTCACACCGGACTCGAGCGCGGCCTTGAACATCGCGTGGCGCGCGGCATCTCGCGCGCCGACGGACAGCGTCGGCACGAAGGCCACGCCGTGCTCCTTCATCAATTTGAAAATTTCCAGAGTGCCCTCATTGCCGTGCTCGATGGTTTCCACACCGGCGAGCGTCGCGCGGCGCATACCCTCGGCGGTCGCCGCATGCGCGCAGACGCCGCGATGGCTGCTCCGCGCGGTTTCGACGATGGCCTTGAGTTCCTCGATGGAAAACGTCGGCGCCGCCTCCTTGTGCGCGCCCCAGCGGTAGTCGGCGTAAACTTTCACCCAGTCGGCGCCGCGGCTGATTTGATCGCGGGTGACGCGGATGAGTTCGTCGACGCCGCTCGCCTCCTCGGCGCCCTGCGGGATATTCCACTCGGGCGCGAAACCGCGCGGGCCATAGGTTCCGGTCGCGACAATGGCACGTGTGACGACAAACATCCGCGGCCCGGGAATGATGCCCTGCTCGACCGCCTGCTTGAGCCCGACGTCCGCGTAGCCCGCACCCTCGGTGCCGAGATCGCGAATGGTGGTGAAACCGGCGAGCAGCGTGGCGCGCAGGTGATTCGTGGCGCGCGCGACCCGGAGCGAGAGCGCCTCGCGCGCGACCTGATCGTTCCACGTCGTCTCGTTGTAGGGATGCAGGAGCACGTGGCTGTGCATCTCAATGAGGCCGGGCAAGAGCGTCGCGCCGGGAAGCTCGATGGTCTTGGCGCCCTCGGGCGCGCGCGCGCCAGCGGCGGGGCCGGCGGACTCGATCCGATCGCCACGCACGACGACGATCCAGTTCTCGTGAAGCGCTTCGCCGTCAAAGACGCGCGCGGGCCTGAGCACGACGATGGGAGCGGCCGGCGGCGGCGTTTGCGCCAGCAGGCCGGCGGACGAAACCAAAAAGAGAAACCAGAGCGGACGCTTCATGCCGCGAGCGTGGACGGCGGCGGCGCGCGAGGGAAGTCTGGAGGCGGTTCCGATGACAACCGAGCGGAGTGAGGCATCGCGCCCCCCAACACGTTCTTGGCCTCAGGGAAGGCGGTGCGGGTTGCGCCAGCCCAACGGCAGCACCGACTCGGGGCCGAGAATGTAGATGCGGTAGTAAAGCCAGAACACGAGGAGCCCGAGGCCGAGCAGGAAGAAAATTTCACCGAGTTCGCCCCAGCGCTGGCGCGTGCTGCCGTGCAGCCACCCGATCAACGCCCCGATCGCCGGGGCCATCACGAATCCGACGATCGAGCCGCCGATGAGCACCATCCCCATGATCGCGCCGGTGCGGAGGAGCACGTCGTCGATCATCTTCGCCTTGTAGCTCACCAGTTCGATGCAGAGGTTGAGCAGCAGGAGGCAGCACGGGAGCACGTAGAATTTGCGGACAACGTTCGGATTTTTCACGGCGCAGTTTGACTCTCAGCCCTCTCGCGGCAGCGTTCAACTTCTTCCGCAAAACCACCCCCCGGCCCTCGCCACGTCTCTCCTCCCTTTATGTCCACCCTCGAATCCGCCTACAAAAATCCTCCCGCCGCCGGCGGCGCCATCAACCTCAGCACACCCGACCTGTCCAAGTTCCCCCCGCGCAGCCCCCGCATCCGCCTCGGCGGTTTCGTGCAACTCCCGCGCTTGATCGACAAGGCCCGCGCTGTGGCCGCCGGCAAAGGCGGCGACTTCCACTACGCCTGCCCGATCGATCAGCGCTTTCTGGATTTCACGGGCGTGAATCCCGACGCCTTCATGGCCGAGGTCAAAGCCGGTAAGTCCGACAGCGAACTGCTCGCCTATGTCATGGCGAATCTCTCACCGAAGCGCCAGCCGTCCGAGATCGCCGCGTGGTCACAATGGTTCGAGCAACTGACGCCCACGCCGCCCGACACTCGCGCCTTTTTCAACGACATCCACCGCAAGAACGCTCCGCAGCGTGAAGACATCGCCACGTGGTTCGACTGGCTCGACCTCGACGACTACGTGACCTTCGGCGGGAAGCCGTGACCGAGATTTTGATCCGCATTCGCCAAGGCGACGGCGGACGAGGGTGCGATTCCTGATTTTTTACGCAACGGGCGGCGCCAGCCGCCCGTTTTGCTTTTTGCATTAACTCGGCCTCCGCCGAATCGGTGAGTGCGATTTCTGCATTCGCGATTGGCCTTCTGCGTCAGTCCGCAGTTTCCTCTCAGATCCATGTCGGTCCCAAAGACAATTTCACGCCCCCGTCCGCGTCGTGTGACGACCCGACGCCGCGTGACCGTGATCGCGAGCTACGCGCTCTTGGTGATCGATCATGAGCGCCTCCAGGGCGCGGCGTGGGCGGAGTTTCACACCGCCCGCAAGCGCCTCGACCGCATTCTCGGCGAGCTGCATCGCCATGAGGAAGTTGACGTGCCGGCCTTCACCGCCTGGTTGCACCAGAACTATCCCCTTCAGGTCACGTCGCTCCGCGAACTCAATGACGAGGTAAACACCAAGACCCAGAAAATCCGCATGGCGCAGGTCATCGCGGCCACCACCGGCCGTTCGCCGAAGCGCGTCTGGCGCGAGCAACAGGAGTCGGCGGCCAAGCCCCGGGTGTCGCGCTCCAAATTCCGTCACGACCACGAGTATCAACCCGAAGACGATTCGGATTCGGACGAGCGCCGGCAGGACGCCCGTCGCGAAGATTTCGAGACCGGGCCCGCTCCGCAGCGGAGCGACGCCGCGCGCGACATCTATCGTCGCCTCGTGCAGCGGCTCCACCCGGACCGCGGCGGCACCTGGAGCGCCGCGCGTCAGCATCTGTGGCACGAAGTTCAGCAGGCTTGGGCGGCCGGCGATGGTGACTGGCTCGCCCGGCTCGAAGTGGAATGGGAAACGGCGCACGAGGTCGTGGCCGTGACCTCGCCCCTCAGCCGGCTGCACGCGGCGATCGAGGAAGTTCACGCCGCGCGACGCGACGCCGAAGCCAAGCTGAGCGAGTATCGCCTGGCGCCGCAGTGGCGGTTCACCTTGGGGGCGTCACGCCGGGCGGCACTGGCGCGACGCGTCGAGGCTGATTTTGTGCGCGACACGAAGTCGCTGGAGCGGCAACTGCGTTATCTCAACACCACGATCGCCTCGTGGGACGAGGACTGGACGCGCGCCGACAGCCGGCCGATCCCGCGGCGCAGCCGGCGGACGTTTCATCGCGGCCGGGCTTGGTAAACGCCCGCGGGCGCCAACGCGGGACTAGGTTCCCCCGGCCGGTCGAACCTTTCGCCCGAGGCCCAGCAGCAGGATGATCGCGGCAGCAATCATCACGGAAACGCTGAGATAATAAATGCCGCCCACGAACGAGCCGGTGAGCGTTTCCACTTTGCCGAGCACCGCGGGTCCGAAGAATCCGCCGAGATTACCGAGTGAATTGATCAGCCCGATGCTGCCGGCGGCGGCGGTGTCGGTGAGAAACAAACTCGGCAGTGCCCAAAACGCCGGCAAATAGGCTTTCAATCCGGCGAACCCCACCATGAAGCAGACGATTGTGAGGGTCAGGTTGCCCGCGGTTTGCGGCGCCAGGGCCAACGCCACCGACGCGAAGGCGATCGGCAAGACCGCATGCCAGCGGCGTTCGTGCAGGCGATCGGAATTCCAGCCGATGAACAACTGGGTGCCGAGCGCGAGGATCGGTGGAAGAATGACGAGCCAGGTAATCGCGTTCAGTTTCAGGTTATACCACTGCTGGAGAATGCTCGGCAGGAAAAATTCGATGCCGTAGGTGCCGGTGACCGCGCAAAAATAGGCGAGCGACAGGAGCAGGACTTTCGGATGCAGCAGCGCCTGCGCGAGGGTCATACGCGATTTGGCGCGGCCGGCCTTTTCGGTGGCCAGTTCGTGTTCGAGCGCCTCGCGCTCCTCGACCGTGAGCCAGTGCGCGTCGCGCGGTCGGTCCTTCATGTTGAACCACACGACAAAGCCGAGAACGACCGCCGGCACTCCCCAGAAAATATAAACCCACTGCCAGCCGACGAGCCCGAGCAGCGCGGGGTGATGGACGGGAACGCCGTTGACGGTTTCCGTCGTGCCGAGCACGAGCAGGGCGTTGGAGATTTTCGGGCTGACGATTTGGGCGATGGGTGTCGCGACAAAAAACAGCGCCAGCGCCCGCGCCCGATCGCGGAGGGGAAACCAATGGGTGAGATAGACGATGATGCCGGGGAAAAATCCCGCTTCGGCGAGCCCGAGCATGAAGCGCACGGTGTAGAACTGCATCGGCGTCTTCACCAGCGCGGTCAGCGCCGCCATGATCCCCCACGTGATCATGATCCGCGAAATCCACAGCCGGGCGCTCCATTTTTCGACGATGATCGAGCCGGGGACCTCCAGCAGAAAATAGCCCCAGAAAAAAACGCCGGCGCCAAAACCGATCACGGCGTTGTCGAAGCCCGGCAGGTCCTTCGTCATCGTCAGCTTCGCGATCGCGACATTGGCGCGGTCGACGTAGGCGACGCCGTAGCAGGCGAAGAGCAGCGGCAGGAGGCGCCAGTAGGCTTTTTTCCGCGCGCGATCGAGGGCGCTGAGATCCGAGCCGGGAGGAACGCCCAAGGCGGAGGAAGGAGTCATAGGGTGAAGCGAGAGGCGGCGCGAGTGGCGCAGAGGGGTGGCGCCGGGTTCGAGAGAGGTCTCTGAGCACGGTGCCGGACCGTCGTCAGTCTTCAAGGCTTGGTTTGGAGCGAAAGCGCTCAGGTCGTGGAAAGCGCTCGGCGCGACGAAGCCTCCGCGAAAAAGCCGGCCTTGCGGGTCATCGCGCCGTCGCCAAGAGTTGTTTTCGCATGGAGCCCCACCCGCCCGCGACCGGATTTCGAAAAAGTCTCACGAGTTACGGTGACAGCGGATTCTCCCTGTTCCTGCGCACCGCCTTCATCAAGGGCGCGGGCTACACGGACGACGCGCTCTCGCGGCCGTTGGTCGGCATTATCAACACCGGGAGCGGCTACAATCCGTGTCACGGCAACATGACTGAACTCGTCGCCGCCGTGCGCCGCGGCGTGATGCTCGCGGGCGGGTTGCCGATCGAGTTTCCGACGATTTCCGTCCACGAGAGCTTCGCCTACCCGACGAGCATGTTTCTGCGCAACCTCATGTCGATGGACACCGAGGAAATGATCCGCGCGCAACCGATGGATGCCGTCGTGCTGATCGGGGGCTGCGACAAGACCGTGCCGGCGCAATTGATGGGCGCAGCCTCCGCCGGCGTGCCGGCGATCCAGTTGGTCACGGGCTCGATGCTGACCGGCTCGCATCAAGGCCAGCGCGTCGGCGCGTGCACGGACTGCCGGCGCTTCTGGGGCAACTATCGCGCGGGTGAAATCGACGACGCGGAAATCAAGCGCGTCGGCAGCGAACTCGTGGCGAGCGTCGGCACATGTTCGGTGATGGGCACGGCGAGCACGATGGCCTGCCTCGCGGAGGCCTTGGGCATGACGGTGCCCGGCAGTGCTTCTCCGCCGGCGGTGACAGCCGATCGCCTGCGCGCGGGAGAACGCACGGGCGCCGCCGCCGTCGCGATGATCGCGCAAAAACTGACGCCGGAAAAAATTCTCACACCGAAGGCGTTCGAGAACGCGTTGCGCGTCCTCCTCGCCATCGGCGGGTCCACCAACGGAATTGTTCATCTCACGGCGATCGCCGGGCGGGTCGGAATCGAAATCGATCTGGATGCGGTCGATGCGATGAGCCGCGAAACGCCCGTGCTCGTCGATCTAAAACCGTCCGGCCAGCACTACATGGAGGATTTTCACCACGCTGGCGGAATGACGGCGGTGTTGCGGGCGCTGCGGCCCCTGCTGCATTTGGACGCGCTGACGGTGACCGGCCGCACCTTGGGCGAGGAACTGGACGCGGCCGCGCCGGCGTTCAAACAGGATCTCGTGCGCGAGCGCGATCGGCCAATTTATTCCGAGGGCGGAATCGCCGTCCTGCGCGGCAATCTCGCACCCGGTGGCGCCATCATCAAACAGTCGGCGGCCACCCAGCGTTTGCTCGAGCACGAAGGCCGCGCCGTCGTCTTCGAGAATGCGGAAGACCTGGCCAAACGGATCGATGATCCGGCGCTCGACGTCACGGCGGATGACATTCTCGTCTTGAAACGCATCGGACCCGTGGGCGCTCCCGGCATGCCGGAAGCCGGCTACCTGCCGATTCCCAAGAAGCTGGCCCGCCAGGGTGTGAAGGACATGGTGCGGATTTCCGATGGCCGGATGAGCGGCACCGCGCTCGGGACGATTGTGGTGCACGTCACCCCCGAGGCCGCGATCGGCGGACCGCTCGCGGTTGTGCAAAGCGGCGACCGCATCCGCCTGAGCGTCGCGAACCGATCGCTGTCGCTGCTCGTGCCCGACGCCGAAATCACGCGGCGCGTGAACGCGCTTCCTGCCGCCGCCGCCACGTCCGTCAGCCGCGGCTATCTCAAACTATTTTTGCAAACCGTCACCCAAGCGGATCGCGGATGCGACTTCGATTTTCTGCGCGCCGTGGAAATGAAAACGCGCGCGCCTGGCCTGAAGTAGGTCAGGTCTTAAACCTTACCTGCTCCGACCGTCACAGCTCGTTATATTTCTCCGCGCGGCCCTTCGCTTTTTCGACGGGATATTTCTGCGCATTGGCGGCCATCTTCGTTTCGATGGCGGCGGCGAGGTCGAGGCCGGTGATGTTCGCGAACTCGAGCGCGTAGATCACCACGTCGGCGAGTTCATCGGCGATTTTGCCGCGTTTCACCGGGTCGGTGACCACGGCCTTCGACTGCTCGGGCGTCGACCAGAGGAAGTGCTCCATCAATTCGCCGGACTCCGCGGCGAGCGCCATGCTGAGATTTTTCGGCGAGTGAAATTGCTCCCAATCGCGCGCGCGGACGAAGGCGAGCACACGGGCTTTGAGGTCGGCGAGGGTTGTCGTGGAGTCGGTGAGGGAGTTCATGCGTGCGGGAAATATGACCTAGCCCCAATGACTAAGGCCCAACGCCCGCACGGCGCGAGCGCGACTTTTGCGCTTATCGCATTCGTCATCCGAGCTCCATCATGGGTCATTGAACATTGGTCGCCGGACGTTCCGCGACGGAGTCGCGGCCGGCACAGTGCCCTGCAATCCCGACCGTCATAATAAATTTCACGCTTGGCATGGAGGCTGCGTTTTGAAGGATGCCAACCGATCCAATGACCGCGTCTCTCCCACATCACGTCCGCCGCGCCGGCTCCTGCTTTACGCAGAGCCAGCAGCGTTGCGCCGCGATGCGACCGGTCGTTATTTCCGTTTGGAATAAAACCGGCGCGGGCAACCAGACCTAAACTTTTCCTTCCAGGAAGCGTTTAGCCCTCTGAAAGCCCGGCGGTCACCAAACCACCGAGGGAAACGCTTCGTTCGATTTTTCCTCCCATGCCCACGATCATCCATCCCCTCCCGACTCGCACGCGCAGCCCCGGCACGGAGCCGGCGTCCCCGGACGCCTTCCGCCAGCCCAACTACGACTGCCAGGAGCACCGTGATGCGATGAAACTCACCGTCTACGTCCCCGGCGTCGAAGCCACGGGCATCGACATCGAGGCGCGCGGCGCCGATCTCACGGTCACGGCCCGTAAGGCCCACCTTGTCCGCGTCAACTGGCAGGCGTTGCACCTCGAAGGGGCGCAGCGCGACTACCGGTTGAAGCTGCGGCTCGGCACGGGCTTCGACTACGCGGCGATGGACGCCGAGATCCGGCACGGGGTGCTGACGATCACGTTGCCGAAGCGTGGCGTGTCGACCAACTCCCTGCGCCGGGTCGCGTAAGCAAAACTTTCACTCCGACCGCCAGCGGCCCGCGTGAGTCGCGCTGCGTTTCAAAAAAACGCAGCGGAGGCTCAAGGCCACCGCTGCGGTCCGGGGTAAAAATCTTCCGGCGAACTAAGCGCCCTGCCGCGCTTTGTCGGCGGCGATTTCTTCGTCGATGTTCAGCACCTTGTAGCCGCCGATCGACTTGAAATAGAGGAACAGCCCGAGGTAGATGACCGCCATCGCCAGCGGGATGAACGAGTCGGCCTCGAGCGTCTTGCGGTCGCCGGCCTGGTCGGCCGCGACCATCGCGGCCTGCGCCGGTGTCCTCTGTTTCGCATCCTTCGCGTCGGAGAGCTTCTTGCCGTCGATGGCGTAGGCATCATCGACGAAGAAAAACTTCGACGGCTCGGCGGCCTTGGCCTCGTTGTAGGCGGCGGGGTTGCTCGCCTGCAAGGCTTCAGCCGAAAAGCGATCCTTGCCGTAGCCGAGGCCGGGGCCACCAATGATACCCGCCGACAACATGCCGAGGCCACCCATGATCGAGATGGCGATCGCACCGGTGCGTGGGAAACGATCCGAGGCGATGGCGAGCATCGTGGGCCAGAAAAACGTCTTGCCGAGCGAGTAGATGCCGAGCGCGACCAGCGCCATGGCAAACGTCTGCATCCCGCTCGCCAGTTGCAGGCCGATCGCCGCCAGCACCGAGCAAACGAGCAGCAGGCCCACCGGAGAAAGCTTCAGGTTGCGCTCAATCCAGTGCGCACAGAAGCGCAGGCTGAACATGATCGCCGAGGTCCACATCAACAGGAATTTGCCTTTCTCCGAGGTGAAGAGATTGCCGGTGATGTTCTGAATCCATCCGTCGGTGCCCAGCTCGACCGCACCGACCAGGACGTGGGTGACAAACAGCACGAACAACACCGCGGAGCCGATCGAGAATTTCGTAATCACGCCGACCACGATCAAGAGCACCCCACCGATCGCGTAGCCCATCCAGTCCGGCGCGCCGAGGCTGCCGATAAAGAATTTGGAGAGCAGATAGCACACGACCGCCGCGCCGAGCAGGCCCACGTCATGAAACATTTCACTGAGCTTGGCGCCTTTCTGTGACGCTTCGGATTTCGGCATCGACTGCCCCCAGAACATCAGACCGTAACCAATCGTCGGCACGAGATAGATCGCGAGTTGAATCTTCCAACTGATCTCAAGCTTGTCGTCGAGGATCCAGCCGCACACCGAGCCGAGCACGAGACCGGCGGGCCAGCTCGCGTGGAGGATGTTGAGATAGTGCGTGCGTTTTTTCGGGAAGAGCGTCGCCACCAGCGGATTCGCGACGGCTTCGAGCGTCCCGTTGGCGTAGGCAAAGATGAACATGCCCAACGACAGCATGAAGTAGGCGTTGTCCTTGTTGGTCGCACCGAACGTCACGAACGCCGACACCACGTGGCAAAGGAACGCCAGCGCCACCAGCTTGGCGTAACCGAATTTGTCGGCGAGCACGCCGCCGATGATGATGCCGAAGCAGAATCCCGTGAAGCCCCAGCCGCCGATGGCCCCAAGCTGGGTCGCGGTAAAACCGAAATCGCGCTGCCAGTTGTCGAAGATGCCACCGCGGATGGCGAAGCCCATGCCCGCGGCCAGGATGGCCATAAAGCCCGCCGACAACAGCCGCTTGGCGTTGGGGGCAATGGCGTCGTTGCTGATTTGGTCGTCACTCATGGATGTGGGAACTCGTGGTTGTTGCTGGACCGTTGCCCCGGCGAGATGGCGCAATCCTGATCGCGGCCTGCCGGGCGTCGTTGGCGCAGGAGCGCAACGCTGATCGACGGACCGCTACGAGGGGTTGGGGCAAGCGCCCGAAGTTGAGCGGCGTGCTGGCGGCCGGCAAGGATGCAGTTTGCAAAAAAATATCGGCCGCCCCGCCGCCAGTTTTCGCTCAACTCCCCCGTCGCCCGTGCCGATGCAGGGCCACTACCCCGATGAATCTCCCCTGTCATCTTCCCCGACTCGAATCAGCGTCCGCGAGGTGCGACTCCGCGCTCATCCGGATCGGGCCGCGCAGCGATGTCCAATGGGGCCGGACCGATCATTCGGTCCCCGGCACTGCCGCGTCCGCTGCAGGGCAACAGCGAGCTGCCGTTCTTCGTGAATTTCGCCTCAAAACAGAAGGGCGCGCGTTAACCGATTGTTTTCTAAAGATCGTGCGGCACTTTTTCGCGCTGCCCCGGTCATCTTCCTCGCCATGTATCTCCCGCCGCCCTTTATCCGCCCTTCCGACACCGCCGTGCCTGCCGCCGTCGTGTATGTCGTGTCGCGCACGGAGGACGTGCTGTGGAACCGGCCGGTCTTCAAGGCCCCGCCGCTGGTCGTCCGCCTTCCCTCCTTCGGAGCGAAGCCGTTTGGCCGCGGTGCGGCGCAGCTTGACCACGTCGCTGCTTCCTAAGACGGGGTAGAAGCGAAGGTTCGCTACGCGTGCGCCTGATCATGGCGCTCGCGTTTCGGGCCACTAGAATCACGCTGGCGGGCGTCTAATCGCCGCATGGGCTCATCCGCTTCCGCCGCTGCCGCCACGTTCTCCCCTCCGCCGAGCCCGCTCGATTTGCGCGTGCGCGCCGAGCTGGTGCGCACCGCCTACGAGGATTCGCTTTACGGCGCCCCCTTTGCCGCGGGCATCGCGGTGTTGTTCGGAGTGAAGATGCTCTCGGCGTTCCCGCCGCAGACGGTATTCCTGTGGATGGCGGTGACCCTCACGTGCAACGCACTTCGGCTCGTGATGCGCTGGCACTATCTGCACGCGCCGGCCCGGTTGGAGGAAACCTCCCGCTGGGTCGCCTGGTTTGTCGCCGTCAGCGCCGCCGCCGGCCTCAGTTGGGGCGTCGCCGCCTGGATGTTTTACGGCGCCAGCGATCCCACCTACCGGGTATTGCTCGTTCTTGTCCTCGCTGGCCTCACGACGGGCGCCGCGCGCCTCTTGGTCCCGATTTTCGCGGCCAACGTCATTTACCTCTACCTCTCGATCGGGCCGTTCATAGCGCGCGTGATGTGGGATGCCAACATGCGCAGCGTCGGGCTCGGCATCATGTGCGTGCTCTATCTCGGCTACATGACGTTCGCCGCCCGCCAGCAATTGCGCACCCTGCGCCGTTCGATCCGGCTCAGTTTCGAAAATGGCGAACTGGTCGAGACCCTCGGCGCCGAGATCACGCGGCGGGAAGGCACCGAGACCGATCTGCGCACCGCCCGCGAACGCGCCGAGGCCGCGAATCGAGCAAAGAGCGAATTTCTCGCCACGATGAGCCATGAGATCCGCACGCCGATGAACGGCATCCTTGGGATGCTCCGCATCGTGCGCGACAGCCCGCTCACGCCGGAACAGCACGAACACCTCGAAACCGCCGCCGGTTCGGCCGACACGCTGCTTGAGCTGATCAACGACATTCTCGATTTCTCCAAAATCGAGGCCGGCCGCCTGGAGCCCGAGCGCATCGCGTTTTCCCCGACCGCCACGATGAAGACCGTCGTCGATCTGCTGCGGCCGCGCGCGGCGGCGAAGGCCCTCGAACTCCGCTGCGAGTTGGATGCCAACCTGCCCGACGGGCTCATCGGTGATCCCACGCGGTTGCGCCAAGTGCTCTTCAACCTCATCGGCAACGCGATCAAGTTCACCGACCGCGGCAGCGTGACGCTCACCGCCGCGTGCGACCAGCGCGAGGCGGCGCACGCCACCCTCACGTTCAGGGTGATCGATACCGGCATCGGCATGGAGGCAGCGACCGTCGCGCGCCTGTTCAACGTTTTCAGCCAGGCCGACAGTTCGATGAGCCGCCGTTTCGGCGGCAGCGGCCTCGGCCTCGCCATTTCGCAAAAACTCGCCGAGGCGATGGGCGGCAAAATCACCGTCGAGAGCAAGGCCGGGGAAGGCTCGAAGTTTTTATTCACGCTCCGGCTGCCCCGGCTCGCGGCGGACGCCACCGCCCGGCTCCAAGTCGAACCAGACGCGCCCTACGTCGCGCCCGCGCTCCGCGGCCGGGTGCTCGTGGTCGAAGACGATCGCATCAATCAGCGGGTCATTGGGCATTTCTTGAAGCAGATGGGCCTCGAGATCGGGTTCGTGGAGGACGGCTACGACGCCGTGCAGACCGCGACGACCACGGCGCTCGACGCCGTCTTGATGGACTGCCATCTGCCCGGCCTCGACGGCTTGGAAGCGACCCGTCGCATTCGCGAAAAACTCGCCGGCCGTCCCCTGCCGATCATCGCAATCACCGCGAACGCCAGCCCCGCCGATCGCGCGGCGTGCCTCGCGGCCGGCATGGACGATTTTCTCACCAAACCGGTGCGCCGCGAACTTCTCGCCGCCACCTTGGAACGCTGGCTGGGCGCGCCGCCCCCGGTCGCCGCGCCCCCGCCGTAATTCACTGATCCTGCGCTCGCCTTCCGTTACCCGATCCTCATTTTCGACCGCCGTCCCTGCTCATGCCCGATCCCGTTCCGTCCACCCCCCCTGAAACTCCCCCCGCGCCCCGCGCGCTGCGTTCGCGCGATCATCCCATCGAGATGAAGGTGCGCATCGAGTTCGTGCGGATGGCCTATCACGAACTCAACGGCACTGCCCTCGTCGCCGTCCTCACCGCGCTGGTTTATTCCGTCGCGCTGACCGTGTTGAATGTCGGCAACGGCGTGTGGCTTTGGTTCGGACTGACGGCGCTGGTCACCGCCCCGCAATTCGTCCTGGCCGCCGCGTTCCAGAAGGCGAATCCCGGCCCCGCCGAAAGCCCCGTCTGGGGCCTTCGCTTCATCATCGCGACCACGCTGCTGGCCGCCGCGTTCGGCGCGCTCACGTGGATTTTCCCGCTCCTGAGCCGCGCCCCTTATCGCACGGCCCACATCCTCGTGCTTGCCGGCATCACCACCGCCTCCGCCCGCGCGCTGCTGCCGATGCGCAAGGGCAACCTGATCTATCTCGTCGTGCTCATGATGCCGACGGCGCTGCGTTTCTTCTACGAGGCCGATCTGCTCGGCATCTGCCTCGGCACCTGCGTGTCGATCTACGTTTTATTCACGGGCTACACCAACGTCCGCAGCAACCGCACCCTGTCCGATGCCCTCGTGATGCGCTATGAGCGCGAGGCGCTGGCCGAGGAGCTCGCGACGGAAAACCACCGTCGCGTCGCCCGCGAAACCGAGCTGCAAGAGGCGACGCTCAAAGCCGAAGCCGCCAACCGCGCCAAGGACGATTTCATCGCGACGATCAGCCATGAAATCCGGACGCCCATGAACGGCGTGCTTGGCATGCTGCGCGTCGTGCGCGACACCGAGCTCTCAGCCGAGCAGCGCAGCTACCTGCGCACCGCGTCCGATTCCGCCGAGTCGCTCCTCCTGCTCCTTAACGACGTGCTCGACTTCTCCAAGATCGAGGCCGGCCGGCTGGAACTCGAGCGCGCGCCCTTCCCGCCGGCGACCGTCACAAAAAGCGTCGTCGATCTGCTGCACGCGCGCGCGCGCGACAAGGGCCTTCAACTCGAGCTCAAACTTGGCGAAAATCTTCCCGGCGTCATCATCGCCGACTCCGGCCGACTCCGCCAAATCCTTGTCAACCTCATCGGCAACGCGATCAAGTTCACCGAGAAGGGCAAGGTCGAGCTCGCGGTCAACTGCGTCGAGCGCAATGACACCAAGGCGACGATCCATTTTGTCGTGACCGACAGCGGCATCGGCATCGACTCCGCCGCGCTCAGTCGGCTCTTCAAGCCCTTCACCCAAGCCGACAGCTCGATGAACCGCCGCTACGGTGGCACCGGCCTCGGCCTCGTGATTTCCATGCGGCTCGCGCAGGCGATGGGCGGCATCATCCAGGTGCAAAGCAATCCTGGCCGCGGCTCCAAATTTCAACTCGTCCTCCCCGTCCCATTGCCCGACGCCTCGTCCGCCGCCGCTCGCATCAGTGATGCCCCGAAATTCGTCACCCCGTCGCTCACCGGCCGAGTGCTCGTCGTCGAGGACGACTCCGTCAACCGCCAAGTCATCGATCTCTTCCTGAAAAAAATCGGTGTGACACCGACGTTTGCCGAAGATGGCGAGGCCGCTATCACCGCCGCGACTGGCCAGGAATGGGATCTCGTGCTCATGGATTGCCAGCTCCCCGGGATCGACGGACTGGAGGCTACCCGCCAAATCAGAAAAATTCTCGGCGAGAAAAAGCTCATGATCATCGCGCTCACGGCCAACGCGAGCACCCAAGTCCGCGAGAACTGTCTCGCCGCCGGGATGAATGATTTCCTGAGCAAACCTGTCCGCTTCGAACTGCTCTGCGGCGTGCTCTCCAAGCACCTGCAGTCCGCCGACTGAAGAGAGCGGACACCTCCCAGCCACCCTCAGTAGCTAAGCCCGAAACCAAACGGATAGAGCGTATCCTTCGCGGGATCGCCCGGTGCGTCCGGGTCGTTGGCAACCACCACTTCGATGCTGCCCGCTCAGCGTCGCCCCAAAATCGTGACGGTAAACTGGCCAACGTTGCTGGCCGACCGCGGCATCGATCAGCGTCCGGAGCGAATCGACATCGCCGCGATCGAAGTGCTCGCGGGGATGATCAATCGCGGGGAGAAAGGCATTCCCGACCTGCCCAACAGCACCCTGATCGATGGCCAGTGGGTCAGGGGAAGGTTCCCACGCGCCAGCAAACGCGTGACGCGGAAATCATAGGCTAGACCGACTCCGGCACGAGCCACCGCACGCGACTGCCACCACCCGGCGCTTGGGCCAGCACCGGCGCCAGCCACGCCAGCATCGCCGCCGCCTCGCGCTCGAATTGCCACGGCGGATTAATCACGAGCAGCCCGCAGCCCTTCATTTTGATCGCCGATGCCTCCCCCGCGATCGTCAGCTCGGCGAACAGCGTTGGCGGCGGACGCAACGCGATCACTGCATCGAAAAAATCGTCCACCCGCGCGCGCACGGTCAGCGGATACCACACCGCAAACACCCCTCCCTCGATCCGCTGCAGCCCCTCGCCCAGCGCCAGCGCGATTTGCGCAAACTCGTCCTGCGCCTCAAACGGCGGATCGATGAGCGTGAGCGCGCGGCGCTCCGACGGCGGCAGCATGGCCCGCAGCGCCGTGTAGCCGTCCATCTCGTGCACCACGACGCGCGACGCCGTCCGGCATTCCGCCGAGAGCGCGAAAAATTCGTCCGGCTGCTTCTCGACCAGCGCCACGCGATCCTGCGGTCGCGCGATCCGTTGCGCGAACCACGGTGACCCGGGATAAAACCTCGGTGGCTGGCCGGGCGCATCCGTCTGCGCCGAATACTCCGCGACCAGCCGCCCATAGTCCGCCACCGCCGCCGGCAGGTCCGCGCGACCCGTCAGCCGGCCGATGCCGTCCGGCCACTCCGGTTTACGCGCGAGCGTGTCACCGGTCGATGCCGCCGCGAGATCGTAGCGTCCCCGGCCCGCGTGCGTGTCGAGGTAGAGATAACCCTTTTCCTTCTTCTGCATCGCGCGCAGCAACTGCACGAGCAGCGCGTGCTTCATCACATCGGCAAAATTTCCCGCATGAAACTGGTGCCGGTAGTTCATCCGCGCTTCGCGCGCCGGTGGTCAGGCCGGCACCGGAATCTTCACGACACACTTGCGGACGTTCACGGCATCCGCGCGCACCCGCAGCGTCGGCATGTGCGCGTCGCTGGGAAAAAACACCGCCGCCTGGCCCACGTAAACGCGCAGCAGCGACGATTCCGTGCTGTCCTCGTAAATGATGAGATCGCGTTTTTCGTTGTAGGGCTGTTTCGCGGTCATCCGCGCGATGTCGGCCACTTCCATCAACTCCTCCCCTTCGAAAATCACCTGGATGTCGATGAACTTCTTGTGCGATTCGAAAAATCCATCGGCGCGCAAGCGCGTCGGATAGGCTTGCTCCATCACGAAGACGCCCGCCCCGAGTTCCGTCTTCACAACGTCATCCAGCGCGATGCCCTTCACGCGCAGGTTGGCGGTCGAGCCCGGCCGGAACAGCTCGTCGAAATAAGCAAAGGCGGTGGCAAAAGCTTCCGTCTTCGGCGCCTGCGCCCGGACCGTGTCGAGGGAACCGTGGATGGACATGCGCGGGACTCCAGCGGCGAAGGTCAATGCTGGCAAGCCGTGAAACCGGCCCGTTCGCGTTTCAGACCTTCCGCGCGGACGGCGCGGGACGGCGCGGGGCGGCGGCGCTGTTTCAAACGGGATTGCACGCCCGCGGCAATCGTGTTGGCTGCGGCACAATCCTCCGCGCCCTGAAAAGCGAAGCGGCTCGATGCCGCCGAGTCCCGAGTATGAGCGCAGGAACCCACTCCACCTCCCCATCATGAAAAAACGTCTGCTCTCGTTGTTCACCGCGTTGCTCACGCCGGCCGCCCTTTTCGCCGCCAGTTTCGAAGGCAAAGTCACCATGAAAATGACCGGCCCGAAGGACGCGCCGCCGGCGATGGTCTTCAGCCTCAAGGAAGGATTCTCGCGCATCGACATGACCGGCGCCGAGGGTCGCAACGCCGGCATCATCTTCGACGCCGCGAAAAACGAAATGACCATCCTGATGCTGGAGCAGAAAATGTATATGACCCAGGCGATACCGAAGCCGTCCGCAACCGCCACGGCGGGTGGCGCCAGCGACAACTCGACCGTCGAGGTCACGACCACCACGGAAAAAATTCTCGGCTACGATTGCACCAAATACGTCAGCAAATCGAAAGACGGCATCTCGGAAATGTGGGTCACCGATCAACTCGGCTCATTCCTCGGTTTCGGCGGCGGCGCGGCGGGTGGTGGCGGGCGGCGCGGCATGGGCGGCGGGGCGCCTGCTCCGCAAGGCTGGGAGGAGGCCCTGGCTGGCCGGGGCGTGTTTCCCCTGCGCGTCGTGACCACGCAGGGCGGCAAGGAAACCATGCGCATGGAAGCCACCGCGGTCGAGAAGCAGACGGTGCCCGCGGCGCTGTTTTATCCGCCGTCGGATTTCAAGAACCTCAGCGAGATGCTCCGCGGCATGGGCATGCCGGGTGGCATCCCAGGCATGCCTGGCGGCATGAAGATCCCGGGCGGCGGGTGAGGAGCGACGGGCGCATCGCGCGCCAACTACGGTGATGCCTTCGGCGCGGCCGATGCCGCTCGCGGCCGCGTAAACGTCTCCGGGGTCACCTCGGGATTCGTTTCAATCTTCTCCATCACCATCTGCTGCTCGACGCGGCCGTCGGTCATGAGCGTGACGCGATGCGGCAGCAGCACGCCGTCGACCGGCCGGAAGTCGTCGTAGCGCGTGACGATTTGCCGCTTCCGTCCGCCTGTCGTCGTGCGCTGCTCCACGCGTAGCACGATGAAATAGGTCTCCTCGTCGATCAGCAGGGTGAAGGTGTCCATGAGATTCTTCGTCACGAGCACGCGCAGAAATTTGCGCCCGTCGATCTCCGCCTCGCCCGCGTATTCGAGCCGAAAGCCGCGCGCCGGTCCCGCCACCAGCGGATCGTCGAACTCCGCGTCGGCCGTAAACGCCTTCGCTGCGGCGTCGCTCATCGCGCGGTAGCGCGGGGGCCAGGTGCCGGTGTCGAACTCCCAGGCCGGCTCCACGCCGTCGCTCGCGTTGACCAGGCTGCGGCCATTGTCGCCGGTCTCGAGCCGCACCCGGTTCGGCCGCGCCGCGATCATCGTGAAGCGCACGCGTTTCCCCGCCACCGTCACGAAGCCCGACATCCGCAACCCCGTCAGCGCCGAAAGGCGCTCGCGGCCGCCGATGGCCGAGAGGTGAATCAGCGCGATGTCCGTCGCCTGATCCGCGCGCGCGACCGTCCCGGCCAGCGCCAGAAAAAAGACTGCGGGGAAGAAACGCGCCAAGCGCATCGCCCAAGCCTCGCACAGGCGGCGGGCGCGCCACAAGCCTCGCCGCGGCAAAAACGTTGCTCCCTTCCCCGGCGCCGTTTTTCTCGCGCTGCCCGTGGCCGCCGAACTCATCCGCATTATTTCCGACCTGCACTATGGCGATCGCGCGAGCCGCGTGCGCTCGCTCGCGCAGCTGCGGCCGTTGCTCGCGGGCGTATCGCACCTCGTGCTCAACGGCGACACGCTCGACACCCGTCCCGGCCCCGCGCCCGCGCACACCGCCGCGTGCCAGTCCGAGGTGCGGGCGTTTTTCCCGCAGCAGGCGCCGCGCGTCACCTTTCTCACCGGCAACCACGACGCCGATTTCTCCTCCGACCATACGCTCGATCTCGCGGGCGGGGCCGTGTTCGTCACGCACGGCGACATCCTGCATGAGGACATCGTCCCGTGGAGCCAGGATGCGACGTCCATCCGCCCGCAAATCGCCGCCGGGCTCGCGGCGTTGCCCGCCGCCGAGCGCACGCAACTCGGCCCGCGCCTCGCCGTTTGGCGGCGCGTGGCCGCCGCGATCCCACAGCGCCACCAATCCGAGCCGCGCGGGTTGCGCTACGCCGTGAACTTCGCCCGCGACACCGTCTGGCCGCCGTCGCGCGTGTGGCGCGTGCTGAAAACGTGGCGCGAGGAGCCCGGCTTGGCCGCGGCGTTCGTGCGCCAACATCGGCCCGCCGCGAAGTTTTTCGCCGTCGGGCACACGCATCGCCCCGGCGCGTGGCGCACACCCGCCGGCGTCGTCGTGCTCAACACCGGCTCCTTCTGCCGGCCGCTCGGCGGTTGTGCCGTCGATCTCGCCGACGATCGCGTGATCGTGCGGCGCATCGTGGAGCGCGGCGGTGAGTTTCGCCTCGGCGAGACGATGGCGGAGTTCGCACTCTAATTTGTCGTGGCGAGGAGTCCCGCCTTGCGGGACGACGAAGCAATCCATCACTCTGCTCTCATGAGCATCGAGTTCGGTTGGTGGAGCAAAGATCCCGAGGGCAAGAAATGCCAAATCAGCGCCGTCGTTCACGGCGGGAACATCGAATGGACGCGCCACGTGGGCCACCACACGTCCTGGATTCCGCATGAGCCCAACGATGACGATCGCGAGCGCCTCGTCTACGAGGCCACCAAGCGCGTCCCGCGGCGCCTGATCACGCAGAAGCAGTTCGAGGAAATCAAACGGCTCAGCGAAAACAGCGGCTCCGGAAAAATCGTCGGCCGCCGCGTCACCGGCCTCGGGCCGTCATTTAACTGAGTCGAGCCGCTTCGCCGCGATCGACCAAATCAGTTTCAGGGCCGAGCAATAGTCCGCCGACCGCGTCGCGATCCGTTCGCTCAATTGGGCGGGCGTGAGCCACTCGCCCGAGTCGATCTCCTCGGGATGCAGCACAAACGGCCCATCGTGCCGCAACCAGTAGACCCAGCAGAATTCCTGGGCCGTCTCCGCGCACGCCTCGATCCGAAACCACCGGACGGGCTTCGCCCCGTGCACGCCGATTTCTTCGCCGAGTTCGCGCGTCGCCGCCGCATCGTAGTCTTCGCCGGCGTCGAGGTGACCCGAACACGAGGAATCCCACAACCCGGGCGACATGTCTTTTTTCATCGAGCGCTTCTGCAAAAATAGCCGCCCCCCACCCTCGAACACCAGCACGTGCACCGCCCGGTGCAGCAGCCCCTGCGCGTGCACCTCGCGCCGCGTCGCGCGCCCGACGACGTCGTCGCGCTCGTTCACCACGTCGAAGATCTCCTCGGGATTTTGCGCCATGCCGACAAAAGATGCGGCCCGCGCGCTGCGTTCAAGCCTGCTTCCTCTCGTTGGTCGCTCCGTGTTTCCACGCACCGCGCGGCTCGCAGTCTCCGCAGTCAACGATTTGTCAAAGCCGGCCGAACCCCCTTGGCCCGGCCGTGGCTTTCGGGCATGCTCCGCTCATGGCTAATTCCACGACCACCGGCAAACCGCTCGCGATCATGCCCGCCGTCCTCGTGCTCGAAGACAACGAGGCCTACCGCACGCTGATTTGCGAAGTGCTCGCGCAAGCCGGCTTCGAGGTCTGCTCCGCCGCCGACGGCCGCCGGGTCGCCGTGATTCTGGACGAACGTCGCATCGATCTCCTCGTCACCGACCTCTCGATGCCCGAGCGCGACGGCCTCGAGACGATCACGGAGCTTCGTTACAGCCATCCCCGCCTCCCGATTATCGCCATCTCCGGCGACGTGCCGCTCAACCGCGACCTGTATCTCACGCTCGCCGAAAAACTCGGCGCCGCCCGCGTGCTCGCCAAGCCGTTCAAGATGGACCACCTCATCGCCGCCGCCCGCGAAGCGCTGACCGCCACCCGCGCAGACATCCCGCCCGGGCCCGCCCACTGATTCTACAGGAGGCCGCGGAGAGCGCAGCGACGACGACCTGATTCAGAAACCAAGGAACCAGAAATCAGTCCCTGAAGTTTTTCCTTTCCGGGCTCTCTGGCTTTCTGAATGCGCTCATTCTTTGCGCCGGTTGCGCCTTTTTGCGGCCAATCAAAGTCTGGAGGGCCGCCGCTCGCCGGCGCGCCTTCGAGCGAACGGAATCATTAGCCGCAAAAAGGCGCAGAAGGCGCAAACAGGAAAGGCGTCGGAATTTGAACCACTCATGATCACTGCTTCAGTGACTCAACGAGCAAACCCGCGGGGATTTCCGCGCGTCGCCGCCGGACAGACCGTTCGCCCCCGCGAATTCGTAAGAACTCGGTAGGAACTCGCAAGGAACTCGCGACCTCCGTGGTTGATTTGATGTGGTTAACCCGAACCGCCGCCACCGAGGCCACGAGCGCCCCGACTGCGATGATCCGGCCAATGAGGGCCGGGAGGATATCCCGGCCAGCGGCGCCTGCCCGATTAAAGGCGGGCCCCGCGATGTTTCCTAACATTTCAGTTTTCATGTTATCTCACTTTCTGTGTCGCCGGTTCCGGCGTGATTGCCGGTTGGTCCGTCGACCCGGTGAGAATATCGCAAACGCGAGGACCCGGTGGATTATGAATTTCCGAAGCCAGGCTTCATTTTTTCATAACCCCGCTTGGCACACCCTATGCCTGATGTCGGGCGGGGTCTCCGAACCACGCCGGTTGCAGAAAAACTCATCGAGCGCACGCCGCCTGCCTCATCAACGACGCTCCAGGAACTGAGTTTTTCCGTCCATCTCACCTGTGACGGCCCGACCCCATCAGATCGCCGCGTGCTCGCAGGTCGAACCCGCCGACGCGGGCGTTTTGAACCACAACCCAACGGAGAACGGCGTCGACGCGGTCTGCGGCCCGCTCGCCGGCTCTTGTCCTCGGAACCGGCCCACCGACTCCACTCCAGACGCACGGTCTACTTCCCCTTCTTCACACCCATCACCTGTCGCACTTCAAACCTGAGACTATTCCTCCGCCGTCGTCGGATCAATAATCGTTCTCACTTCAGAAACGCGATTTGCGGGAAAGCCACCTTGCTTGGCATGCTCGCGCACGGTCGCTTCGTCGGGGGCGATGTAGACGCAATAGATCTTATCGTCGGTCACGTAGCTCTCGAGCCACTGGATCTGAGGGCCGAGATTTTTCAGCACGCCGCAAGATTTTTGAGAGATACCCTGGAGCTGTTCCGGCGCGAGCTTTCCAGCTCCCGCGATTTCACGTTCGATTACGTATTTGGGCATATGTTGTGTGATTTTGAACTGAAAGCTTCTTCTTTGCCTAACAGTGTTATTCAGCTGCACCCAGTGCAGCTTTTTGAAGGAGGAAGTGAAGCGAGAGTCCGACGGTCGGGCCAGCGATTTCGCCTCTGGGAGTTACCAAAAATAAGGGTGTTTTCGCCCTGGCGGTGTCGTCCGCCGAAAGCTGCAGTCGTGCTATGAGCCCAGAGCACGTCCCCGTTTCGTTTCCGGCGTGGAAGCAGGCGCTCGCGACCGCGACACTCCCGACCGTCGCCCATGCTGAATATCGCCATGAGCGTTGTGACGAGTGACGAGTTTGCTTCCCGCCGGCGGTGCAATCCGTTCACTTGTCACTGCGTGCCTTGGCCGTCAGAGTGAGCCCCGTCATGGACCCGCGGAAACTCGATTTCGATCTGAATTTGCTCCGGATGATTTGCCACCTCGCGCGGTCGGCGGCAACGGCGGTGGGGGTCATGAGTGAGGGGCCGGTCTGGCGGTTTCTCTCGATGGATTCGCGCCTGAAGCGTTCCGTTTCGTTGTTGTCTCCTCGGCTTGGGGCGGGGGCCGGTATCGTCATGCTCGTGCTCGGGCTCGGCCTCCCGTCGGCGCGCGCCGGCAGCGGCTTCAAGGATATCGCTTCTTTCGCGGAGGGCACGGTGGCGAACTTGTTCATCGTCGTCGAATACCAGCCCGACGGGAGCCGGAGCATCAACGTCCGCTTCAACCGCTCGCCGCTGGGTAGCAGCCTGTTTTTCCACCGGGACCAGTGGCAGGTTTTTGCGGGCCAACTCGGCCAGGCGAAGGGCGCCCCCGAGGGCGTGGAGCAGAAATTTCCCGACCTCCCCGCGCCGGGTGGCAGTCTCCTGCGCATGTCGTTCGTCCGGCGTGGCGGAGAAATCAGCCTCACGCTCATCAACCAGCCCGACCAGGGCGACAGCTACCCCCCGGTGCCCTTTCACCTGGCCCCGGCCGACTTCGTTCATCTTCAACAGGCCATGGTTGAGGCCGCCAAGGCGGAGATCATCGTGGGTGCGACATCCGCGGCTGAGTTTGCCCGGTTCCGGGCCGACCTGGGCACGCGGTTCACGCCGGAGCAATTGCAGGATTTCGACACCGCCATCGAGGAGTTGCAGCTCGACGCGATGAACCGGGGCAAAGCAACTGCGGCTGACCGCGAGGCCGACATGTTGAGCGTCGTCGATCGGAAGACGTTCCCTGATGCGGTTCTGCTCGGTTGGCGCGCCAGGCGGGTTCGGATCCTGCGTGAATTTCCCGAGGTCCGGCGGCTGGTCGATCAGGATACGGCCGAAGCGGCCAAAACCGCTGCCACCGGCACGCCCGAATCCATCACGCGCCGACTGGCCAGCGAAAAGCAAGCCCTCGACAAACTGCGACGCGACCGCGACGACACCCTGCGCCGTCTCAATGAACTGTCCCACGTTATCGGCCGGCCTGAGTAGTTCATCTCCATCGGGACCCCGTTACCGGTTAGGCGTGGGGGCGGCGGGCCTGAACGCTGATACCTAAATTCCGATAGGTTGACCGCTTGAACTCAGCACCGGAGCCCGGAGCCTTCTCATTCCAAGAACGACGGCTCGCCCGCCTACCGCGCGCGGCTCATCTCTGACATGAGGTAGAAAAATGAAAAAACGAAACCTTTGGCTCATTGCCATCATGATCGGATTGAACGGGTGCACTCCGTTTACTCCAAGCTGGACAGACTTTCGGGCGACACCGCTGGTGAAGAAATCCGCCCCTCAGATCGCCGTCCGAATCTCTCCGGTAACGCCAACCGCCAAAGAGAAACCGAACCAGTAGGAATGAGAAGGCGACGTTGAGGAGACCTCGCGCGCGGGCGCGAAAAAACTCACTCTGCGTCTGATGAACCCCGCCCAACTCACCATTGGACTGGACCTCGGAGATCGCGGGCATGACGTCGTCGACGCTGATCGCGCTGATGACGAAAGATCTCCGCCGCCTCGGCCTGACGCTGGGGCCGGTCACGGAGTGCTCGTTCGAGGGTGTGCTCCAACGCGTCGCCGAAACCGACTGCCTCGGTCTGAGCCTGAAGCACCCGGCGCTCACCCGACATCCGAGCGTGCGCGCGTTGGAAATCACCCACTGGGGCCGGATCGACCTCGGCGTCGTCTGGCACGCGCCCGGCACGCCGCTGGAACGGCGCGTCGTCCGGCTGTTGCAGGAATGGGCGGTCTGAGCGGAGGACGGATGACTGACGACGGAGGACGGACTCGATTCAGCGGCCGTCCACAATCATAGCCTCCGTCGTCCGTCGTCCGTCATCTGTCCTCCGTCGTCTATCTCCCGTTTCTCTGCGCTCTCTGCGTCCTCCTGAAAAATCCGGTTCGGATTCACACGGAAGATTGGCTTTGTCATCCGCCAAGCTTCGTGTCCTTTCGTTCCCTCCCAACGCAGCAAATTTCCCATGGCCAAAATTGACGTCAACAAAGTCGCCGAGATTCTCAAAAAGAACCACATTGATCCCGCCCTGCTCCGCAAAGTCGTCGAAGAGATGAACCTCGCGGTCCAGCCCGAAGGCGGCGACGACGAGAAACCGCCGGCGATCAAAAAGCAGTTCGTCATCGTGGTCAGCGATCCGGACGGCAAGATGCCCAAGACCGATCTCGTCGGCTGGGTGTTGCAGATCCCGGAAAGCGAAAGCCCGGCGACCACGGCAGATCGCGTTTTCCGCAGCGCCTACGATTTCAATACGACGAAGAAGGGCCAGCTCCTGCCGGTGAAAACCGTCGGCGAGGCGATCGAGAATGTGCCCGCAAAGTTTTTCAAAGAGACGGATGTCTGGGTAAAAACCAAGACGCCGGTGCTCGTGATGAAAACGAACAACGAAATCCCGAAAGAGTGAGGTCGGGCCGGCATCTGGCCGGTAATGACAGGGGCCGGCGCTAGTTGATCGCCTTCAGGCGCACCTCGAAGATTTTCGGCCAGCGTTTTCCAGTGAGAAAGAGCCGGTCGGTCGCGGCATCGTAGGCGATGCCGTTGAGCACGTCGGTGCCGGCGGCGCGATCTTGCGGCGCGAGCAGGCCGGCACAGTCGATCACGCCGCGCACGCGACCGCTCGCCGGATCGATCCGCACGATTTCGTCGGTCTGCCAGACGTTCGCGAAGATCTCGCCGTTGATCCATTCGAGTTCATTGAGGCGCTCGACCGGTTTGCCGTCGGCAGTGACATCGATCGTCCGCACCACCTGAAAATTCGTCGGGTCGAGAAAGCGAATGCGGCTCGTGCCGTCGCTTAACACGAGGAGCCGGCCGTCGGTCGCGAGCCCCCAGCCCTCGCCCTGGTAGGCGAATTCGCCGAGCGGCCGAAACGTGTCGGCGTTGTAGATGAAGCCGCGGTGGCTTTGCCAGGTAAGTTGAAACGCGCGATCGCCGAGCACCGCGAGACCCTCGGCGAAAAATTCCCGCGCGACCGGAACCTCCTTCAGCGCTCGCCCCGTGGTCGGATCGATCTCGCGCAGCGACGACTGGCCGTTGAGCCCTGTGCTCTCCAGGAAACTGCCGTTGCGAAAGACGAGGCCCTGCGTGAACGCCCCGCGGTCGTGCGGCCACGTCGCGATGACTTCGTAGCCATAGCGCGCAATCGTCGCGGCAACGGGCGACGCGGGGACACTCGGCAACTTCGGCGCCGGGGACCGACCACAAGCCGCCAGCACGCACAGGACCACCAGCCCAGCCAGCCGCCGCATCGAAACCGGATTTGCATTTTTCACCGGGGCAGTGGCTAATCACGCCCAGCGTCCGACTCAACCCCGCACTCGCCTTGCCCGTAAAAAATCCTCCGCCTCCCCTCCTCTACGCCGCCACCGATCACAGCGCCGACGTGCTCTACTTCGGGCGCGTGAACGTGCCCGACGCCTTCGTCGCGTTTGGCCTGCGGGGAAAAAAATACGCGGTGGTCAGCGCCTTGGAATTTAGCCGCGTGAAGAAGACGTCGGCCTTCAACGTCGTGCTGCCGCTCGAGGCCTACCACCAGCGCGCCCGGGACCTCTGGCCGCAGCGCAAACCCGGCCCGGCCGAGGTGATTTACCTGCTCTCGAAGGATTTTAAGCAGCACCGCTTCACGGTGCCGGAGGATTTCCCCGCCGGCGTCTACGACCAGCTCTTCGAACTCGGCCTCGATCTCGACATCGCCGAGGGCGCGCTTTTCCCCGAACGCGAAATCAAAACGCCTGCCGAGGCGGCCGCGATTCGCGAGGGCAACCGGCTCAGCGCCCTCGGCTTCGCCGCGGTCGAAAAAATCCTCCGCGCGAGCAAAGTGAGCGGTCGCTCGCTCCGGCATCGCGGTCAGATCGTGACCAGCGAAATGCTGAAGTTCGCCATCGAGGTCGCGATCCTCGCGGCCGGCGGCGTGTCGTCGAACACCATCGTCGCGGGCGGCGATCAAGGTTGCGACCCGCATGAGCGCGGCTCGGGGCCGATTCGCCCGCACGAGTTGATCGTCGTGGATATTTTCCCGCGCGTGACAAAGACGGGTTATCACGGCGACATGACGCGGACGTTCCTCCGCGGTCGCGCGAGCGATGCCCAGCGCGCGCTCGTGGGCGCCGTCCGCGCCGCCCAACTCGCCGCGTTGAAGATGATCCGCGCGGGCGTGAACGGTCGCGCCGTCCATTTGAAATGCGTCGAGGTATTTACGACGCGTGGCTTCGAAACGAAAACGACTCCGAAGGGCTCGGTCGGATTTTTCCACGGCACCGGCCACGGCCTCGGCCTCGCGGTGCACGAGCCGCCGCGGATGAGCCCGAGCATCGACTATCCGCTCAAGAAAAACTCCGTCGTCACGGTCGAACCCGGCCTCTACTACCCCGGCCTCGGCGGCTGCCGGATCGAGGACGTCGTGCAGGTGACGGCGGCCGCCCCGAAAATGCTTTCGCGTTATCACTACGACTGGGAACTGCGTTGACCGATGAAAAAAACTTCCGCGCTCCTCAAAGAAATTTCCACCCTGCGCATCCTCGTGTTCGGCGATGTGATGCTCGACCGCTACATCTGGGGTGACGCTACACGCATCTCGCCCGAGGCCCCGGTCCCGGTGATCGATGTGGCGAAGGAGACCTGGACAGCCGGCGGCGCCGGGAATGTCGCGCTCAACATCGCCTCGCTCGGCGCGCGCTGCACGGTCGCCGGCTATTTCGGCGACGACGATGCCGGCCGGAAGCTCTCCACGGCGCTCCGCGACAAGAAAATTGCCACGCTGAGCACGCCGGGCGACGGCCAGACCATTGTGAAGACGCGCGTGATGGTGCAGCGCCAGCAGCTCTGCCGCATTGATCGCGAGTCGACGCCGGCAACCTATCAGGTCAGCGCCAAACAGGCTGAAACGCTGCTCGCGAAGGAAATCGCCGCGTGCGACGCCATCATCCTCTCCGACTACGCGAAAGGCGTGCTGAATGACGCGAACGTCAAACGCATCACCGAGCTCGCCCGCACCGCGGGCAAGTTTATCGCGCTCGATCCGAAACCGAAACGCGCCCTCGCCTTCCACGGCCTCGATCTCATCACGCCGAACAAACACGAGTCGCTGCAACTCGCGGGCATCGAGCTCGCGCCGCACACGCCGTTTCCCGCCGCGGAAGTCTGCGCACGGCTGCACGAACGCTTCGCGACGAAGAATCTCGTGATTACGCTCGGGGCCGAGGGCATGCTCCTGAGTTCGGGCGGAAAAATCCTCGACACCATCCCCACCGCCGCGCGCGAGGTCTTCGATGTGTCCGGCGCGGGCGACACGTCGCTGGCCGCGCTCGTGCTCGCGCTGGCCGCCGGCACGAACCTCACGACCGCCGCGCATTTCGCCAACGCCGCGGCCGGGGTGGTCGTGGCGAAGTTGGGCACGGCCACCGTGACGCCCGCCGAACTGCAGGCCTACGTCGCGCACGAATCATGAGCCGGGCGCTGTTCCTCGACCGCGACGGCACGCTCATCATCGACAAAGTTTATCTCGCCGATCCGGCGGGCGTGGAAATTTTTCCCGGGGTCGCCGCCGCGCTGGCGCGGGTCCGCGCGCTCGGCTTCCAACTTTTTCTTTTCACGAACCAGTCCGGCATCGGCCGCGGTCTGCACACGCTCGAGGACACCCATCGCGTGAACGCCCGCCTGGAGGAAATGCTCGGGCTTCCGCGCCCCGTGTTCGACGGCATCTGCATCGCGCCCGATTGGCCCGCGAAACCGGGTGGATACCGCAAGCCCTCGCCGCGCTTCATCCTCGAAACTCTCGCCGCCCATCCTTCGCTCGATCCCGCGCAGTGCTGGATGGTCGGCGATTCCGCGGCCGACATCGGCGCGGGCCTCGCCGCGAAAATCCAGGTTGCCGCCGTCCAAACCGGCAAAGTCGATCCGGCCACACTGCCCGAGGTCGTCCAGCACCGCGTGCCGATCTTCGCGGACTTTCCCGCTTTCACCGCCACGCTGTCTTGATCGGTTTCTCACGACCATGCTTTCCAAATCTCTTCCCGCCGCCCTCGCCGCCGCGTTGCTCCTCTCCGGTCGCCTCGTCGCGCAAGACGCCGATTCCGCCATCAGCGTGCGCGCCCCGGTCGTCGCACTGACCCATGCCCGCGTCATCGACGGCCGCGGGACTGCGCCACGCGACGACCAGACAATTCTCCTCCGCGCCGGCAAGATCGCGTCCGTCGGCGGCGCGGCGGTGCCGGACGGTGCCCAGGTCATCGATCTCAAGGGCAAGACCGTGCTCCCCGGGCTCGTAATGCTGCACGAGCATTTGTTCTTCACGTCGCGCGCGTCGACGACCTCGGCGTTTCATGTGAACCCGATGGATTTTTCGTTTCCCCGCCTCTACCTCGCGTGCGGCCTCACGACGATCCGCACCGGCGGCAGCATGGAACCCTACACCGATCTCGAGGTGAGGGCCCGCATCAACGCCGGCACCTCGCCCGGGCCGAAGATTCATCTCACCGCGCCCTACCTCGAGGGTTTCCCGTCGGTGATCGCGCAACTGCATCCCGTCGACAGCCCCGACGACGCGGTGCGGCTCGTGAATTTCTGGGCCGACAAGGGCTTCACGTCGTTCAAGTGCTACATGCACCTCCCGCGCGAGACGATGCGCGCCGCGGTCGAAGCCGCGCACCAACGCGGTCTCAAAGTCACCGGTCACATCGGCGCCACCACGTATCGCGAGGCCGCCGAGCTTGGCATCGATAATCTCGAACACGGCTTTTACGCCGCGACCGATTTCGTCCGCGGGAAAAAGCCCGACGAACTCCCCGGACCCGCCACGTTCGCCGCCAGTCAGAACGAAATCGATCTCAACTCGCCGGAGGTCGCCTCGCTCATCGCGCTCCTCGTCGAGAAACACGTCGCGCTCACCTCCACGCTGCCCGTCTTCGAGGCGAGCGTGCCCGGCCGGCCCATTCTCACGGCGCGCGAATTGGACAGCCTGTCCGCCCTCGCGCGCGAAAGCTACGTGAAGACCTGGGCGCGCGTAAACGGCCCCAACGACGGCCGGGCCATCGCGGTGTGGAAGAAGATGCTAGCGCTGGAAAAAAAGTTCTACGACGCCGGCGGCCTGCTCGTCGCCGGCACCGATCCCACCGGCTACGGCGCGACGATCGCCGGGCACGGCAGCCTGCGGGAAGTTGAATTGCTCGTCGAAGCCGGGCTCACGCCGGTGCAAGCGATCCAAGTGGCGAGCTACAACGGCGCCCGACTGCTCGGCGTCGAGCAGGACATCGGCAGCATCGAACCCGGCAAGTCCGCCGATCTCGTCGTCGTCGACGGCGATCCGTCGAAAACCATTTCCGACCTCCGCAAGATCGAGACCGTTTTCAAGGACGGCGTCGGCTACGACGCGAAGAAGCTGCTCGACTCCGTGAAGGGCTGCGTCGGCATCCAGTAACTCATGCCCGAACTCGCCGAAGCCGAGTTTTTCCGCAAGCGCTGGCACCTCGCCGCCCGCGGCCAGAAAGTCACCGCGGTGCTCGTGCACGCACCGGCGAAAATTTTTCGCGGCACGAGCGTGACGGCCCTCCGGCGGGCGCTGCGGGGCGCGCGCTTCCTCGACTCGGA
>JBBRLB010000079.1:0-29344 GCA_038231575.1 Opitutales bacterium
GATCGATACCGACATGCTGCGCTCGTGCTGGGCCGACGGCGCGGCAGGTCATCCGAAAGCTGAACAGTGGGCGAAGACTGCGGCGCCCTTCATCCTCAAACTCGGCCCGAAACAAAACGGCGAGTCGGTGAGCGTGGGCGGTTACGAGGACTGATGGGTTGTCACCTAGCAGGGAGGGTGGGACGACTGACTACTCATGCCCGGGGCTTGGGGATGAGGAGAGGCGCGAGAGCGACGCCGAGCGAGAAAAGGAGTTTAGGGGAGAATCCTCCGGCATCGATCATCACGACCGCGCGTCGGAGCACGGTGGCGACGACCGTCGTGCGCTGGAGAATCTCGCCGTATCTTCGTTTTCCTGCCGAGATTCTTCGCTCCTCCCAATCGTCACCGATCAGGTGAGCCACCCACGGAGCCACGCGATACATGGAAAGCGCCATGACGCACAGGATTTCCGTCATAACCAGCGAAGCGAAGATGGGAAACGCCATATCACTGGAAAAAAATCCGCTCTGTTCGTCGGCTTCATGCGATTCGATGAGGAGAATGGCGAACAATTGCACCAGCCCGCAGAAGCCGCCAATTAAACCCAGACCAAGTCCTCCCAATTTTATTTTCATCACGTCAAGGCGTCACGGCCGGCGGTTCATGGCTTCAGCTCGCGGTTGAAGAATTCGAGGATGCGCATGTGTTCGCGGAGTTGGACGGTCGGGTCGCTCGAGCCGGCCATGTGCGTGCCGAGCATCGGGAGGAATTCGTAAGGCCTGCCGGCCATGTAGAGGGCGTCGGCGAGTTGCACGGCATGTTGGAAATAGACGTTGTCGTCGGTGAGTCCGTGGATGAGCAGCAGTGGGCGCGCGAGCTGGCTCGCGTAGGTGAGCACGCTGCTCTTGCGATAGCCGTCGGCATTTTCCGCCGGCAGGCCCAGATAGCGCTCGGTGTAGTAGGTGTCGTAGTTTTCCCAGGTGATGACGGGCGCGCCGGCGATACCCGCCTTGAATATGTCCGGGCGGCGAATCGTCGCCATGGCACTGAAGTAGCCGCCGAACGACCAGCCCGTGACGCCGACGCGTGTGAGATCCATCTCGGGATATTTGGCGCCGAGCGCTTGCAGGCCGGCGACTTGGTCGGTGAGCGCGAAGTCGATAAAGTTGCCATACATGACGCGCTGCCAATCGCGTCCGCGTAGGGTCGTGCCGCGCCCATCGACCCGCACGACGATGTAGCCTTGGTCGGCGCGCCACTGGTCGATGAAGTAACTGGACGCGGCGGACGTGACGGTCGTCGTCTGCGGGCCAGCGTAAACTTGGAGGAGGACCGGATATTTTTTCCCGGCGGTGAACGTGCGCGGCCGGATGATCGCGGCGTAGAAGGAATCCTTGCCGCCGGTGCGGGTGAGTTCGATTTTCGGAATCTGTGGTGGCGTTTCGGCGACGGAGGGGAGTGAGGCGAGCTTCGCGCCGGTGGGCGAAATCACGTCCACGCCCGAGGTGCCATCGAGGAGGTTGAACGAATCGACGAGGACCGCGGCCTGCTGCGCGTTGCGCGCCCGACGCGCGTGCGCGCGATGCTCCCCGCGCGTGGTCGTGAGTTTCTGGCCGGGACCGCCGGCGAGCGGAAATTTCCAGAGATGCTCTTCGGTCGGATCCGCGCTGGCGCCGATGAAGATGACGCCCGCGGCCTCATCGACGCCGAGGAGTTCGCGGTAGCCGACGTCGAGCGGGGTGAGCTCGCGAACGAAAGCGCCGGTGGCGTCGCGCAACTCGAGCTGCCAGAACCCGCGGCGCTCGGTGGACCAGATGAATTGCGTGCCGCCCTGGAGCCAGCGCGGGATCACGGGATCATCGAGGTTGAGCCACGTGGCGTCTTTTTCCTGCAGCAGCTCGCGCGTCGCGCCGGTCGCGGGATCGACGAGGAGGAGGCGCTCGTCCTGCTGGCGGCGGTCCTGGACGAGAATCGTGAGCGGCGCGCTCTCGCCATTCCAATTCACGCGGGCGAGGTAGGGGAGTTTTTCGGCGTCCCACTTGATCCAGTGCGTGTCGCCGCCGTCGCGGGCGACGACGCCGACGCGGACTTTCGGATTGGCGGATCCGGCATGCGGGTAGGGATTCTTTTGCGGCGGCGCTTCCGGATGCATTGGGTCGGTAATGTAACGCATCTCAACGGCGGAGTCGTCGGTCTCCTGGTAGGCGAGCGCCCGCGAGTTGGGCGACCACCAGAAACCGTCGAAGCGGTCCATCTCTTCTTGAGCGATGAAGTCGGCGGCGCCGTGCGTGATGTGATCGGTGGAGCCGGTGGTAAGCTGTTTCACGGTCAGCGTGGCGAGATCGATGACGTGCAGTTCGCCGCTGCGCACGGCGGCGACAAACGCGCCGTCCGGCGAGAACTTCGGCGCGATCCAGTTGACGCCGGGCAGCTCGGTGACCTTGAGATCGGCCCGGCTCACCACGTAGAGCTTGCTGGAGAGCGTGACGAGCACGCGCGTGCCGTCCTCGGAAAGATCGTAGGTGGTGAAACCCTTGGTGCTCGTGCGCGAACGCTCGCGGCGGGACTTCTCCTCGGCCGTGAGCACTTCCTCGGCGGCGCCGAGGATTTTTTCCGGCGTGATGAGCTCGCGCTCCTTTTTCGTCGCGAGATCGAATTCGTAGAGGCGCAGGGTGCGATCGCGCGGGGCGCTGCGGAGAAAAAGCACGGCAGTGCCGTCTGGCGTGGGCTTGGGCGAGGTGGGGCGGCCGAGCGAGTAGCTGCGCGTCTCGGCGAGGTCGCGGAAGTATTTTACGTTGGCCTCGTCATCGGCGGCGCGAGCGAATGCGCACAGGGCGAAGAGGGAAGCCAGGCAGCGGGAAAGTTTCGGCATGCCGCGATTTCTCGCAGTGGGGTGAGGGCGAGTCGAACAGGATTCGCGGTCAGGCGGAACCGTTGGGCCCGCCATCAAGCTGCAATCTTGCGAGCCAAGGCGTGCCCAGCGGTCGCGCCCTACCTTCGCGCCCTCGTAGATTTCGACGCGGGCGGTGCTACCACCCGGGATGACGAAGCGGGTCTACTCTCGGCGGGAAGTGAAAGCGTGCTACGTTGCCGGCCGATTGGCTGGGGTGGCAACGGGGCAATCCGTTTTTTCCGGAGGACGGGCGAGGTCATCGAGATACCAACTGTCGGATCCCGAACCTTTCGGTGGCGTCTGACCGCGGAGCTTGCTGCTGATGAATTGCTCGATCTCGCCGAGGGTGCGGAGGTGGCGGAGTTCCTCGTTGCTGATCGTGATCGGGAGCGCTTCCTCGGCCAGCATCACGATTTCCATCGTGGTCAACGAATCGATGCCGAGATCCTCGATGAGGCGGAGATTAGGCGTAGCGGTGTGCAGGCGCGCGCGGCGATCGCTGTCGGTGAAGCGTTCGATCACGCCGCGAATGATCGTGGAGAGTTCGGCGAAATCGCCCGAGGCCCGAAAGCGGATCGCGGCTTCGTAGGTCGACGGCGGGCAGCGCTTCAAGGCGTCGCGCAACGCGGCGTCTTCGGCGGTGGTGAAGGCATTCATGACGCTGGAAGTGATAGCACGGCGACGGACTGGCCGAGGCAGCCCTGGCCGCGGACCGCGCGGCCGTCCTGCCAGTGCAGTTCCTCGTCGAGGGGGATGTGGGGCTTGTCGCCGTCCGCGATAAAATCGATTCTGAGGCCGAGGTGGCCTGCCCACGCGGCGATCGCGTGGCGATCGATGAATTGGTTCAGGTGATAGCCGGGCCGCGCGCGGTCAACGTAGTCCTCGAAAATATTCCAGTGACATGGCACGTAGAATTCCAGAAACGAAAACACGATGCGGCCGCCGGGCTGGAGCACGCGCCGGGCCTCGCGGAGGTAACGAAACGTGTCTTCGTGGGTGAGATGCGTGAACACCGAGAAGAAACAGACGAAGTCGGCGCAACGGTTCTCGCACGGAATCGAGAGGCCGTCGGTGATCACCAGATTCCAGTCCGGGCGCTGCGTTAGCGCGCGCGCGTGGTCGAGCAGATCAGGGACGACGTCGGTGCCGAGATAGCGGAGCTCGGGGAGTGCGGCGAGTTGGAGCGCAAGCCGGCCGCTCCCGCAGCCGACGTCGACGACGAACGCATCGTCAGCGAGACCGAGCGAGCGCAGGAGTGCGCGTTCCAGTTTGCCGATGGTGATGAATTCGCCGCCGACGGCAGCCTCGAGTGCGGCGTCGTTAGGCAGGGTAGCACGCAGCTGCGCGAGATGGTCGGGATAACTTTTGAGGAAATTGATTTCAGCCATGGAGGTGACGTGGTGAGGCGGGGAAGAATTTCGTGCGCCGTCGTCGTGGAGCATGACAACGCGCGGGGGCGAACCCGCTAGTGCGGGGCGGGAAAAAGATGGGCCGGGCGCTCCGCGCGCGGCCGTCGCGCGTCGCGATAAAAATGGGCGCGCCCGCGGCGCGTGGCGGCGAGGTGGGGCGAGGTGCGGCGATCGCAGGGCCGTGGCGGAGCGCACGACGCGCCGATGCAAAAATTCGCGCTTAGAAATTCGCCGTCAGCGACAGCGAATAGGTGCGGCCACGCCAGTCACCGTAAGGCTGCACCCCGGACCCGGACGGCTCCGCGACATATTTCGGAAAGCGATCGCCGAAGACATTGTTCACGCGGAGTTGCGCGCGCAGGCCGAAATGCGCGTGATCCCATGGGAACCAGCGGCCGACATCGGACTCGACATAGGTGTCGAACTGCCAGGCGGGACGAATCCGATCGTGACCCTGCGCCAGGCGATCGTCCACGGGGAGCACGCGCGGCGAAAAATAACGGCCATCGATTCCGAAACCGAAATCACGATTCGACCAGCCCACGCCGAAGTTGGAACGGTAGCGCTGCAAGCCACCGCTCACGCCATCCGGGCTGGCGAGTTCGTCCACCGGCCGCGAGCCGGGAAAGATTTTGCGCTGGAACAGTTCAAAATAAATCAGGCGGCCGTAGAGTTCGAGGGTGCCCCCGTGGAATTCATTCCACGCGTAGTCGAAGGAGCCGTTCCAGTTTTGCGAGTGGCGGCCCGCGAGATTGGTGCGACCGGTATAGATCTGGGTGATGACGCCATTCGGTCCGCGCAGGACGCGATCGGGGAACTGCGCCTCGAGTTTCACGAGGGTCGTCGAGCCGAGGAAGAAATCCTCGTTGGTCTTGCGCGTGTCGACAAAGTCGAGCGACAGGCGGACGCGATGCACCTTGCCGCGTTGAAAGAGCAGGCCGGCCGCCTGCGTGACCGCGGACTCGGGCAGGAGAAAAGGGTTGATGACTTCATTCACCGGGACGGCGTATTGCTCACCGCCACGCTTCGGATCCGTGATGAGCTCGGTGTAGGCGGGGGCCACGCCGCCGGTCGACGGCGGCGTCACGGGGAGGTTGAGCTTGGGCGTGGGATAGCGGCTCGAGGTCGTCAGGCTGCTGCGGAACGAGAAGCCGTGATCGAAATCGAGTTTCAGGCCGAGCGTCGGCGCGACATAGGATTCCTTCGACGAGCGGGCGCCGACGTATCGGACCGCCAGGTCCGCATCAATTTTGTGCAGCCACGACGGCATCCAACGGGCGGGGAGGAGCGGCGCGCGCAGTTCGCCGAAAATGCTGTAGCGCTGCAGCACGCGGTCCGCCCAATCGGTGGCAGGCCCGGCGGCGGAACCGTCGGCATAGTGATTCTGCTCGCGAAACGCGGCGAGATGACTGCGGCGGTAATCGGCGCCGGCGTTGAGGGTCGCGAGGCCGGTCGGCAGCTGCAGGGATTCATTCGCGACGCGAAACGCGGCGTCGAGCGTGTCGAAGTCACCAATGGTGGAAAATTGATTCTTGTAACCGCGGTAGACCAGCACCTCGTCGTAAAACGCGGCGGGTGGACCAAAGACCTGAGTGTCGCGCAGCGGATTGTAGCGGCCGCGGTCGACGAGGCCCTGCCAGCGCGTGTCGGTGTCGGCGCCGAAGATGCCGCGGTATTTCGTGACGTTGTGGGCGTATTGCGCATCGAGCGAGAGCCGCCACTCGCGAGGAAGCTGGATGAGCGCGCCGAGCACGATGGAGGAAAATTCCAGCCGCGCCTCGTCGTAGTGCTGGCCGAGATCGCGGGCGGTTTCGTTGAGCGAAACGACGAGATCCTTCTTAAAGGGATTGAACGGCGAATCCGCCGCGAGCGAAAGATCGGCGGCGAAAACGTCGTAGCCGCGGTGCACCGTGGTGCGCGCGAGCGTGGCGTCGACGCCGAGTTGGAGCCACGGCGTGACGTCGTAGACGACGGAGCCAAAGTAAACGTTGCGCTTCTGCTCGCGGCCATAGGGGTAGTCGCTGCTGTCGAGCGACGCCGCCATGCCGCCCGGTGATTTGAACAGGTCGAGATTGCGCGACCCCTGGCGGTTCGAGAACGCCGCGATGCCGCCCTGGCCGTCAGAGCCCGGTGCGACCGACGTGCGCGGCGAGGTGCCCGGCCCGAAAAGCGGCGAGAGATCGGCGCTAGAGAGGTTCGGCGTCGCGCGGTGGATTTTCGCGATGGAAGACGTGGGCACGATGACGTTGCGCCGGTGATAGCCGAGTTCGGCCTCGGTCGCGGGGGTCGAACTCGTGGTCGCGACATTAAACCGGAGGCGCAGCGCGCCACCGAGCAAGGTCTCGCTGTTGAGCAACGAGAGGGAGGTTTGCGGCGCGTCGAAACCGCGGAAGGCGTTGTTGTAGGTCGCGGTGAGCTCGGTGGAGTTGGCATCGACGCCGGGACGCAGCACGATGTTGATCACACCACCGACGGGATTGCCGTTGTAGAGCGACGACGCGGAAATCGGGAGCACCTCCACCTGCTGCACGAGGCTGAGCGGGATGAAATTGACGTCGGGCATCCGCGGCTTGCCGTCGCTGCCACTCGTGAGGACCTCGGGGAGGCGGCGGCCATTGACGAGGATGATCGTTTCGTCGGCGCTGTCGAAGCCGCGAAGACTGAGATTGGAACTGCCGGTCGCGTAGCTCGGGGTGGGGTTCGGCCCTGCGAGGCCGGCGTCCTGCTCGGGCGGCCGGCTGGAGGCGTCGCTGTCGAGCAACTCGCGCTGGAGATATTCGTTGAGATTTACCACGCCGCTGCGGCGGATGTGCTCGCGATCGAAAATGGTGAAGGGGATCGCGTCGTGCTCCGTGCGCTGCAAGTCGAGATTGCCCACCGCGGTGCGCGGCGGAAACACGGCGGCGCGCCCCAAGCCGCCCATTTGATCCAGCGTGCTCTCGACGACGAAGGGCGCGAGGCGCGAGGGCTCGCTGCCGGCTTGGAGCGTGTGCGCGGGGAGAATCAACGCCGTGTCGGCCGTCGCCTCCAAGCCGGGGAGCCGCAGCGTTTGAAAGCCCGAGGCGCTGGCGATCAGTTCGTAGGTGCCGGGTGGGACGGAAAGGAAAACGAAGTCGCCGTTCTCGTCGGTCCGGCCCGCGAGATGTGCGGCGGGCAGCGCGACGCGCACGCTGCGGGCGGGCTTGCCGTCGGGCCCGAGCAGGCGGCCGGTGACGGTCGTCGTGGGTTTGCCGGTGCGAGTCACCGCGAATTTTCCCGGGCTGGTCGCGTGCGCCGCGTAACCGGTGCCACGGAGGGCACGCGCGAGCGCCTCCGTCGGTTCGAATGAGCCCACGACGGCCGCGGAGATTTTTTGGTGAAGGTCGTTGGACGAGAACAGCACTTCGATGTGCGCCTGGCCCGACAGCGCGAGCAGGGCGACATCCGCCGGCTGGGCCGGCACGTCGATCACCAGGGGCTTCGCGTGGGCGAAAGCGCCAAAGCCCAGACTCAAGCTGAGGAGACGGAAAAAACGAAAGACGCGGCGCACGACAGAGTGGTTGGACAGCGGACGGAGGGGAAGTGGGCGACTAACGCTCCGCTTTCAATTTCACCCGGATAGTGCCGTTCGTCTCATGATCGACCTGCAATTTGAACGACGCTTCAAGCGTGCGAAGCGACCCATCGAGATCGTCGATGCTGTAGCGGCCGGTCACGAGTTCCTTCGACTGATCAATCGCGCCCGAGTGAAAAATTACCTTGTCGTGGTAGGCGGCGAACCGCTTGAGGACCGTGCGCAGCGGGACGTCCTTAAACACCACCTGACCTTGCCGCCACGCGAGGGCGGCGTCGAGTTCGGTGGCGGAGAGCGTGCGTTGCACGGCCTGGCCGTTGGAGGCGGTGACGCAGTCGTTGGGAACGAGCGCGAACGGTTCCGCGACGGGGGCTGCGGTTTTGGCGGGCCGCACCTCCACGGAACCTTCGACGACCGTGACTTCGAGATCGGCGGAGGTGTCGGTGCGGACGTTGAAGACCGTGCCCGTGACGCGCACCGAGCCCGCTGGCGAATCGATGACGAACGGCCGCGACGGATCCTTGGCCACGGTGAAGAAGGCTTCGCCGCCGGCGAGTTTCACGTGCCGCACCGCGGAACCGTTTTCGAACGTGAGGCTGGTGCGAGCGTTGAGCTCGACGCGCGTGCCATCGGACAGCGTGAGCGAGGAATGCTGCGCGGCGGCGGTCGCGACAGTCTCGAGGCGCGGGCCTGGACGGGCGACCCACACGGCGAGTGCGACGGCCGCCGCCGCGGCGAGCGTGAAGCTGGCGACGCGCGGAAAACTCCAGCGGCGCGCCGGAGCGGGCGTGGGTTCAAATTCAACCCCATTGGGCACTGCGGGATCGGGCGGCAGTTTCACGCCGCCGATGGCGACGAGGGCGAGCAGTTGCTCCTCCAGATCGGCGGAGAACTGGCAGTAGCGGGACAGCAGCGCGCGGTGGGAGGCGTCGGCGTTGAGCCAGACGTCGAGGGCGTCGCGATCGGCGGCGGAGAGGGTGCCGCCTTCGAGGCGGGCGGCCCACAGCGACGCTTGCTCCTCGGCAGCGGGGTCGGGTTGGCGGTGGAGCGTGTTCATGAAGTGGCCTCCTGGTTGGGGCTGAAAGTGTCGGCGGGGAGTGCGGCGCGGAGCAGGCGCAACGCGCGCGCGTGTTGTTTTTCGACGGTGCTGACGGCGATGCCGAGTCGCTCGGCGATCTCCTTGTGCGAGAGCAGCTCCACCTTGCGCAACAGCAGCACGGTGCGGCAGCCCTCTGGAAGTTCGGCGATGGCGGCTTCGAGCAGGCCCAATTCCTGCCGGGCCATGACCTGTTGTTCGACGCCGGGCGCGGACGACGCGGCGGTGTCCTCGTTCATCGGTTCGCGGGAAAGGGGCGAGATGCTGCGGCGCTTGAGCCGGTTGATCGCCAGGCGGCGGGCTGTGACGTAGAGCAGCGCTTCGGGCCGCTCGGGCGTCTGGGCCTGCACGCTCGGGTAGACGCGCAGGTAGGCGTCGTGCGCGACGTCCTGAGCCTCGGTAGCGTTGCCGAGCAGGCGCGCGAGGTAGCGGCGCAGCGGCGCCAGCGTCGTGCGGTAGAGGGTCGCGAAGTCGCGCGGAGGCTCGGGGGTTTCAGCCATGTCGACGCACAGCGCGGAACCTCCCGGTGCCGACGCGACGGCGTCGGCAAAGGGAGCATGGAGGGCAGATGAGGATGGTTTCACTCTTACGCATCATGACAGGGGAGGGCTCCGAACCCGCTAGTCGGTTGGAGAAAATGTCGTAAGGTGCGAAAAACGCGACCGGAAAGCCCGGAAATGCCCCTGGCGGTCCGGCCGGGAGCTTGCCCGTTACGGCGCTGCTTTCGAATCCAGTCCGCTGCCCGCGCCGTCGAGAGCCACATAAACCTCGGCCCGAATCAGCCAACGCCCCTCGCGCTTCACCCATTGGGCGGAGTAGCGCCCGGAAATAATCGTCGGACCGGAAAGGTCGCCGAGATGGCCGTTCCAAACTCCCGTCTCGAAGGCGAGCGGCCAGTGCGGACTCACCTCGATGGCGCTGGGCAGGCGCTCATAAACGATCCGCTTCGAATCGGTGGAGTCGGCCTCGAAAAGTTTTTGGTAGGCGGCCTTGCCCGCCAGTTGGACGCCAAGTCCGCGGCAGATCGTGACATCGTCGGTCCAGAAGGCGGCGATCTCGGCGGGGTCGACGCGAAGTTTCGCGATGGCGGAGTTTTGACGAAGACGCTCGGACTTAATGGTGACCGAATCGGTGGCGGGGGACGCGGCGGGAGTCGCGGCGATTCCGATCGCGACGGCGGCGAAGAGCCCGGCGAGAAATTGCAATGATTGCGGTTTCATGTGGCGGGAACGCAGGGTTTGTCGCGGAGCAGGCGCACGATCGCGGGCGGATTCTTCGCCAGCTTCGCGGCCGGGCGAATCGGCCGGCGCACGAGTTCGCCGCTGCAATTCGCGCAAATGAAGCCGAGCTTCGTGGATGCACAGTCGAAACAATACGTGCACTCAAAAGAGCAGATGTAGGCCGCCGTCGAATCAGGCGGAAGATTGCGATCGCAGCATTCGCAGTTGGGTCGGAGTTCGAGGGGCATAAGTTCGCCGAAAGGGCGAAGGGACACCATCAGGACGCGCGGCGATTGGCAATTTGGGAGTGAGCGCAGCGCGGTGGAAAAGCAGGGCGAGTCGGTGCGCGCTCCGCGAAGGCCGGAAATTTTTTTCCGCGGATGGGGCGGATAAACGAGGAGGAAACGTTGCGTGGATTTTACCCGCGTTGTCCACTCCGCGTCATCCGTAGTGACGTGTTTTGCTCGTCCGAATCGTCCGGCGAACGATCAGGCCTGCCTGAGTCGACTCGACTCAATCAGTTCGTCGACGGTGTCGCGAGGCCCACGACTTCTCCCGGCGCCACGGCGAGGTTCGCCGGCATCTCGACGAGGATGGGCAAACCGTATTCCGCGACATGCGAGGAAAGATTCGCCGGTGGCAGCAGCGTCGGATCAATCACCTCAAGTTGGGTGCCGACTTCGAGCACCCGGGCGGACGTGGTGACGCGGTCGTTGCCGCGCGTGGAAACCTGCACGGCGTCGCCCACCTTCAGGCGGCCGTCGAACGGCTGGCGAAGATAGGCGACGATCCGCGCGGGGCGCAGCGCGCCGATCGTGAGGACGGTGTCGCCGGGTTTCACGATTTCGCCGGGGCGTTTTTGAATCGTGGAGACAATACCGTCCATCGGCGCTTTCAAGTTGGACGCTTCGGCGAGCGCCTCGAGTTGCTTTTGTTGCGCGATGACCGCGGCGGAAATGGCCCGGGCCGCCGGATTGTCCTCGCCAGCTTGAGCCGGTTGGAGGCGCGTGATTTCCTTTTCAAGATCGGCGGCGAGTTTGCTGAGCGAGTCCACTTTCGTCTGTAGCGCGTCGCGGTTCGTGCGGCGGGTTTCGAATTCGGCGTCGGACACCATGTGACTCTGATGCAGCCCGAGGTAGCGCTGGTATTCGCTCTCGGCGAGCTGGCGCTCGACGTTGGCCGTGGCGAGGTCGGCGTTGCGCCGGAGCAGATCGAGGCGGAGGCCCTGAAAGTTGACGAGATTGCGATCGGCGGTCTGCGCGAGATTGGCGCGGAGGGTCTCGACCTTCGAGGCGAGTTCCGCGCACACGGCATCGAGATCCGCGGGAATGATCTGCGCAATGACTTCCCCGCGCTTCACGCGCTGCAGGAGATCCGCTTTCAACGCGATCACGGTGCCGGGCTTCGCGGCGCTGACGAGCGTGCGGACGGCCTCAGCCTGTCCGACGATCGTCGAGCGGCCGGTGTGTTTGTTCCAGAGCAAGGCGGTGCCAAGGAGCACGAGGCCGAACACCACGAACGGGAGAAACCGCTGGCGAAACTCGAACCACGAGGTGACACGAAGGGAGTTCATGGCGAAAAGGAAAACGCGGACTCAGGAGGTCGCCGGTTGATCCTCGGAGCGGAGACTCGTGAGGCGCGACACACCGTCGAGGGTGCGGAGTTCAGCGAGGAGTGAGTCGAATTGCGCGGGATCGCGGAGGAGCAGGCGGTAGGAAAGATCCGCGATGCCGGCGTCGTCGGCGCGGTGACTTGTGCATTCGACATCGCAGCCGTATTGCTTGAGTAGCGCGTTGAGGTCGTTGAGATCGGTCGCGGGGCGCGTCCAACGGAGGTTAAGCAACATGCCGTGACGGAGGCGTTCGCCGAAGCCGCTCGTGGACAAGTAGAGGAGCACGGCGGAAACCAGCACGACGCCAATGATCGCGAGCGAGAAGCGCTGCGTGCCGGCGGCCATGCCGAAGATGATCGCGGCGAGGACGTAGATGGTGTCGGCGGGATCGAGCAGGACGTTGCGGAAGCGGACGATCGCGAAGACCGACATCATCCCAAAGGCGGTGACGAGATTGTCGTGCAGCGCGAGCATCACGAGCGCGACGAGCATCGGCATCAGCACGAGTGTGTGGATGAACGAGCGCGTCACGGTCAGGCCCGCGTGCGTGAGTTGATAGACCCAGGCGAGCACATGGCCGCCGAGAAACGCGACACCGAGCGCGAGCAGGACGAGCGGGAGGTCGAGCGAGGCGTAGGCGTTGTCGCCGCGAACGAGCCAGTCGGTGAAATTCATGGGCGGAACGGTTGATCAAAATCAGGAGAGCTCCGCGCTCGCCGCCAGCACGGTGGGCATGGCGGGGCGTTCGAACAGGGGATCGAAGGAAGGGCGGGAGGTGCCCGGCGCGGTCGCGCGGCGGAGCGCCGGGAGCGGCGCTTGATTGGGGGCGGGCCATTTCACCGCGCTGAATTGATCGAGTTCGTGACGCTGGAGGCCTTCGCAATATTTCGCGGCCGGTCCGCGTTTCAGGCCGATGACGGCGGCAAGATCGTGGAACCACAGCGGCATGCGGCCGTTGAATTTCATTTCCAGCACGACCTTGCGGCCGAACGGGAGTGCGGGTGCGGCGAGGTTTACGTTGCTCAACTCGGTTGTGGACTTCGGCGTCACACCCACGTCGCGGTCCATCGTGAAGCGGACTTCCGGATCGTCGCGGCCGACCCAGGCTTCGCGGACGTAGCGGACCCACGCCTTCGGCTTCGCGTCAATTTGCTGCATAAGCCGGACAAAATTTTCCACCGCCGCGCGATGCGTCGGATCGCTCGAGACCAAGTCGCCGGCCTCGGGCAAGGCACCGGCGAGAATTTTCTGCACGGCCTCCGCGCGCACGGCCCCGCGCTCCTTGAGCACGGTGTCGCTGATACCGCGTTTGATCTCGAAGAACACCGGCGCGCCCGGGGCGTCGCTGTAGGTGCGCACGCGCAGCTTGTAGTTGTGCGGCACGCCCTGGACGGTGCTCCAGAACGTGAGCAGGTCGTCGGAGTCGAGGTAGAGGCTGTTGATCGGATAGGAGAACGTCGTGCGATCGGCGTAGGGATCGAGTTGCACGAAGGCGCGGGCGTAGTCGCGCACGATCGCGGCGGTGGTCTCGTCGATGCGGTATTTGAATTCGTAGCGCGGCGCCGGGAAGCGGCCGTGCGCCTCGTCGCGGCGCGGCGTGAGGGTCGGCGCGGGCCGTGGCTGAAAGTGGCGCGTGGTGGCGCGCGGAATGGTGGTGATGAGTCCGATCATGGCACTGATTCCGCGGAGACGTTGACGCGGACACGCGGGTTACTGATCGACCGGGCGGTTACCGCGAGGATTTGGGCGTCGCTCGGGAGGCCGGCCAAAGGTGCCCGCCGCCGTGACCTATGAACAACGGCGGCGGGCTTTGCTTCAGCTAGACGAACCGACTGACCAAGTCTGAACATGCGCTGAGGATAACCGCGGGCGCCGAAATTTGCGCGGGACGATGCGACGTTCTCGCGGGAAATTATCCCGGTGCCCACTGGGAATTCGTCCCGAGGAGAAACGGGAGTGAGAGGTGAGGCGGTGGGAGGGATCACAAGGGAAACCTTTTTTCGGAAAGAAACGAGTGCGGCTCCGATGACAGCCGGGTGCCGCGATTCCGCTACTTGACGGAAAAATACTCGCGCCAAAAAAAATCGTAACCCCGCGGACCATGCCGCGTGACACTTAGGTTGACTGTTCTCGGCGTCCTCGCGTGGCCGTCTCGAGACCGTCCGTCACGGCGCGCAGAAAAGCGCGAATGCTACGCTTCAGCCACGGGCGAGGCGGAGCTCAGCATCGCCTCCTCGTGATCGAGGAGCTGTTGGAGCGGACGATGGACTTCGTCCGCGATCACGTTGCGCTCCCAGAGATCGTCGATCGCCGCGCGCTCGGCTTTCAAGGCGGTGGAGCGGTAATGGTGACTCGCGTTGCGACGGCGGCGGGCGCTCGCGCGCGTTTCGCCCTGGGCCTCGAGCACGGCGAGGCGCTGCTCATACTCGGAAATCACCTGGCCGAGCGCGGTGTTTTGCTCGGGGGTCTTGGTGTCGGCTTCGAGGACGCGCAACGCCTGCAGGCCGGCATCGACCGCCGTGGTGCGGGCGAGGCGCTCCTCGGTGGCGCGCGTGCTGTCCTCGCGCAGGCCGAGGCGTTGGATGACCCGTTCGAGCGTGGTGCCTTGCACGAGGAGCGTCACGGCGATGACGCCGAAGGCGAGGAAGATGACGATGTCGCGTCCGGGAAACGGCGAGCCATCGGGCAGCACCAGCGGAATCGACAACGCGGCCGCGAGCGTGACCGTGCCCCGCATGCCGGCCCAGCTGATCACGAGCGAGTGGGAACGTCGCGCCTGACTCACGCAGACGCTCAAGCCGAGCAGCGGGAGGTAAACGCCCGAGTAAACCCACACGAAGCGCGCCGCGATGGCCGCAAACGCGACGGCGAAGGTGAAACCGAAAAGTTGCTCGGTGCTGTAGTGGCCGTGCACCGCGGCGAGCAGGCCGGGGAATTGCAGGCCGAGCAAAACGAAGGCGATGCCGTTCAGCCAAAACAACAGCAGGCTCCACACGCCATACGCCGTCTGGCGCGTCTCGACATCCATTCGCACCGGATCGCGCCAGCCAGAGTAAAGCCCCGCGGCGACCACGGCGAGCACGCCGGAGACGTGCAGCCCTTCCGCCGCGAGATACGCCGCGTAAGGCGTCATCAGCGAGCAGGTGATCTCGATGAGCGAATCGCTGCTGTGCATCTGGTTCAGCAGATCGCGCAGCTTGCCGACGCCGAAGCCGACGATGAGCCCGATCGCGAAACCGCCGAGCGAAAGCAGGGAGAACTGGCCGGCGACCTGCGCGAGCGAGAAACTGCCGGCGACGACGGCGGCGAGCGCGAACTTGAAACCGACGAGACCGGTCGCGTCGTTCATCAGGCTTTCGCCGCTGAGGATGGTCGTGAGCCGCGCGGGCACGCGCAGCTTTTCAGTGACCGCGCTGATGGCGACGGCGTCGGTCGGCGAGACGACGGCGCCCAGGGCAAACGCCATCGCGAGTGGCAGTCCGGGCACGAGCCAATACGCGACGAGTCCGACCGCGATCGTCGTGAACACCACCAGCCCGATCGCCAGCGTAAGGATGGGGCGGCGGGCGCGGACAAATTCCCGGAGCGGCATCAACCAGCCGTCGGCGAACAGCAGCGGCGGTAAAAAGCAGAGAAAGAAAAATCCCGGATCGAGTTTGAGTTTCGGGAAAACCGGCACGAGCGCCGCGCCCACGCCGCCGAGCAAATAGGTGATGAGTTGCGGCCAAGGCAGCCACCGCCCCACGACGCTCAAGCTTGCGATGAGCAGGAGGAGAATGAGGGCGTGTTCGAATTCGATCATAAGAACCGACGCTGCGCGTTACTCGCGCACGCGCGAATCGATCACGAGCGTGACGGGACCGGCGTTGACGAGCGCGACGTCCATCATCGCGCCGAAGCGCCCGGTGGCGACCGGCCGGCCGAGCGCGGCGGAGAATTGCGCGACAAATTTTTCATAGAGCGGGATGGCGAGAGCGGGACCGGCGGCGGCATTGAAGGACGGGCGGGTGCCCTTCGCCACACTTGCGAGAAGGGTGAATTGGCTGACGACGAGGGCCTCGCCTTTCACGTCGACGAGCGAGCGATTCATTTTCCCGGCGTCGTCTTCGAAGATACGGAGCGCGGCGATCTTTTGGGCGAGCCATTCTCCGTCCGCTTCGGTGTCGCTTTGCGCGACGCCCACAAGCAGGAGCAACCCCGGGCCAATCTCGCCGGTGATTTCAGCGGCCACGGTGACGCGCGCGCTGCGGACTCGCTGGACAACGGCGCGCACGGAAAATCACAGCATCGGATGATGCGGCTCGGTCTCGACCTCGTAGTTAATGCCGGCGAGGCCGAAGCCGAAGAGCTTGAGGAATTCGCGGCGGTAGCCGGCGATGTCGGTTTGGGTCGCGAGATTTTCGGTGGTCACACCGGGCCAGATTTCTCGGACGGCGGCCTGAACTTCTGGGCGCATCTCCCAATCGTCGATGCGCACGCGGCCGAGTTCGTCGAACTTCGGCGTCTTGCCGGCATACATCTGCGTGGCGAAGAGGCGCTGGATTTGCTCGATGCAGCCCTCGTGCGTGCCGTTCGCCTTCATGATTTTGTAGAGGATCGAAATGTAGAGCGGCACTACCGGGATCGCGGAGCTGGCCTGGGTGACGAGCGCCTTGTTCACCGAGATGAACGCGCGGCCGCCGCCGTTGAGCTTGAGGAGCGAGTCGATGTTTTTGCCGGCGCGCTCAAGATCGTTTTTGGCGAGGCCGATGGTGCCGTTCTTGTAGATCGCCCAGGTGACTTCGGGCCCGATGTAGGAGTAGGCGACGGACTGCGCGCCGGGCGCGAGGAGCTTCGCTTCGCTGAGCGCGTTCATCCACAGCTCCCAATCGTCGCCGCCCATCACGGCGACGGTGTCGGCAATCTCGGCGTCGTTGGCGGGTTCGATCGTGACGGTCGAGACGATGCCTTTGTCGGTGTCGACGGTCTTGTTCGAGTAGGACTGGCCGACGGGCTTGAGGCAGGATTTGTGCACGGCGCCAGTTTTCGGATGCGTGCGGCGCGGCGAGGCGAGCGAGTAGACGACGAGATCCACCTGCCCGAGATCGGCGCGGATGAGAGCGAGCGCCTGTTTCTTGATGTCGTCGGAGAAGGCGTCGCCGTTGAGATTCCTGGCGTAGAGTCCGGCGGCGCGGGCGGCCTTGGTGAACGCGATGGTGTTATACCAGCCGGGGGTGGCGGGCCGGCCTTCCTCGGAGGGACGTTCGAAGAAAATGCCGATCGTCGCGGCGCCGGAACCGAAGGCGGCGGTGATCCGCGAGGCGAGCCCGTAGCCCGTGGACGAGCCGATCACCAAGACCTTTTTCGGACCGGGCGTGATCGGGCCCTTGGCCTTCACGTGGTCGATCCATTCCTGCACGTGCGCGGCGCAGCCCTCGGGATGGGCCGTGACACAAACGAATCCGCGAACCTTGGGTTTGATGATCATGCGGCGAGGAGTTTCGAGGCGGCGGTAAAGCGGGTCGAGAAAAGATTTGGGGCGAGAACGACCCGATTCTGTCATGCTGAGCGAAGCGACGAATCCAGTGGGACCCTCGTAACCGTGAAGCGCATCGCGAATCCAATGGGATCCTGCGCCGCGCTCAGGAGGCCAACCGGCGCCGTCGACGACGGCGCGGTGTTCATTTGCCCAGTAACAGGAATGGACCCGCGGATTTTTCCACGCCGCCCTTGCGCTCCATCGTGACGGCGTAGGCCGCGATCGCGGCGATGGGTTGCTTGCCGGTGAACTTCACGCTTTGCGCCCCGGTTTGCGGATCGACGGTAAACACGCCGCCGTCGACCGGGTTCGGATATTGCGGGTCCACGACCCAGAGTTGGTAAGTCTTGTCGGCGGCGAGCGCGGGGAGTTTGTCGACCTTGAGCACGCCTTCCTGCTTGGCCGGGTTCCAGACTGCGACGGCGATCGCCTGCGGCGAATTTTTTAAGAGTGAGGCGAGGGCGGTGATTTTGAGATTCGCGAGATCGCCCTGCGTCTGGAGATCGTGCTGGAGCGAGGCGATGTGGGTTTGGGCGGCGGCGAGGGCGGCCCCGAGTTCCTCGGCCTGCGTGCGCACCTCGGCGGTGTTCCGACTCGCGGCGTCGAGCCGCGGGGTGAGCTGGGCGAGTTGTTGCAGGGCGTCCACGGCCTTTTTGTCGGCGGCCGCCAACTGCAAAGCCGTGGCCGCGAGGCGCGACTCGGCGTTGGTGGCACGCTGTTGCTCGGCGTCGAGTTGGCGCGACGACCCGGCGGCCTGCTGGATGAGCGTGTCGATCTGCCGGCGCGCGATGATCTGGGCGGCGTCGTTTTCGTTTTGCGCGCCCTTGAGGGCGAGTTCGGTGGTGGCGATTCGGCTGCGCAGCGACTCGGCTTCGGACTGGCCGGAATAATAACGCACGCCGAGGATCGCGGCGAGGGCGGCGAAGCACGCGGCGGCGGCCCACCCGATCAGCGCAGGAAACGGAATGATCTTCGCCCGGGGTTGCTCGGCGCTCACGGCGGCGGCGGAGGCGAGGATGCGCGCGCGCAACGCCGGTGGCGGCTCGGTGGCGGGAGCGGTGTGCGCGAGCGTGGCGGACGATTCGCGCAGCGACTGCACCAGCGCGGCGAGCGCGGGATCGGCGGCGACGGCGGACTCGAACTGCGTGCGCTCCGCACCCTCGAGCAAGTCGAGGGCGAAGAGCGCGGCGAGTTCTTCGTGGCGTTCGTCGATCATAGCCGGTGCGCGAGGGAGTCGCGGAGTTTGAGGAGGCCGCGGCGGATGCGGGCCTTCACCGTGCCGAGGGGGGCGGAAAGTTTCTGCGCGATCTCCTGCTGGGTGAGGCCGCTGAAGAACGCGAGCTCGAGGGCGCGTTTTTGATCGCCGGGCAGGGTGGCGACGGCGGCGCGGACGGCACTCGCCTGATCGCTGCGGGCGGCGCTGGTGTCGGCGCTCGCGCCGGAGTCCTCGTCGTAGCCGAGATCGGCGGGCAACGCGGCGGTGAGCAGTTCGGAGCGGCGGCGGCGCGAGCGCACGCGATCGATCGCGCGGTGACGGATGAGGGTGACGGCCCACGCGAACGCGGTGCCGCGGGTGGCATCGAACACGGCGGCCTTTTCCCAGAGCGCGATGAAGGCGTCGTGCACGAGATCCTGCGCGTCGGTGGGATCGGTCACGATCCGGAGCGCGGTGGCGTAGAGCGGGCGCGAGAAACGATCGTAGAGTTCGGCGAGCGCGGTTTTGTCGCCGGCGGCCATGCGGAGAACGAGTCCGGCGTCGGCCTGCGTGCGATCGTCAGCGGACGCCGTGGAGCTCGTATCGCTCATGGGGACACGGAAGCGCGATGAGGGCGCCGCGCCCCTCTCGGCATGCTCTGCCTCGGACACCGGGGCGGCAAGCGCCTCGGGGAGGTAGGTGAGCATGAGAGACATTTCCCAATCATACGTTTGTCAGCAGCGGAAGGATGCCTCGGGAAGGTGAAAGTTGAAGGACGAAGTTGGAAGCCCGAAGTCGGGGTTTGGACCGGCGAACGACTGATTCATTCTACAACACCGCGAAACCGATCAGGCCAAGCACGATGAGCAGCGCGAGGGCGGCGAGGATGCGTTTCTCAAGGGCGGTGACGGGGAGAGGCACGGACGGGAAAGTTGCGGGGAGTGTTTAGCGGGTAGCGAGTAGAAAAATGGCGGGAGCTTGGGGATGCTCACTACTCGCTCCTCGATGCTTGCTTCGATCGGGATCACAGGCCGAGCGCCTGCGTGTGGGCGAAAAATTGGGCAATGAGCGGCTCGTGTTCGATCTCGGACCAGGGGCGGTTGCACGAGATGCGGACAAAAAGTTGATCGCCGTCGTGGCGGAAACCGTAACGCAGCGCGATGCGGAGCAGTTCCGAGGCGGAGTAAGGATCGCGGTAGTTGATGGGCCGGCCGTCGTAGAGATGCCAGAACCAGACGAACTGCGGATCGTCGCCGAACGTGAAGAAGCGATATTCGGCGTCGGCGATCGGGCGCTGGTTGACGACGAGTTTTGCGCGCGGCTGGGCGACGGGTTGGGCATTCCAGCCGGAGCCGGGCCAGCAGGCATCGGGTGTGTGCGAGGCGACGAGGCTGACCGAGGCCTGGCCCGCCGGCCAGTAGGCAAGGTAGATGATGATGCGGATGTCACCCGTCGGCGTGTGCTTGAGGTAAGTGCGTTGGGTGAGGTGATCGGTGTGCAGCGCATCGCGGAAATCGTAGAGGTCGTCGTTGGCGACGAACCAGCCGGGCGTGAGCGCGGGCAGGACCGCACCGAGATTGGGGAGCGGGGCGCCGCGGCGGGGGGACGAGCGGGTGTTGAACGTGAAGACCGCGAGCAAGGCGGCGGCGAGCATGAGCGCACCGGCGAGGCTGCGCAGTTGGGGGTTGGGGCGCGACGGGGTAAGGGACTTGGGTCCTTCGCTTCGCGCCGGACTCGCCGCCGTGCGCGCGGCTTGCTTTTCACCGCGCTCAAGGAGCAATGCGAGACCGCCGAGCAGGACGGCGGTGACGCCGAGGACGGCGAAGCCGGTGGCATCGTGCCATGTGCCCGCGATGTTGACCCCACGGTTGGCGAGCAGGGTGAGCGTGAGCGAGCGGATGAAATTCATCGCGAGCGCGAGCGGCACCGAGAGCCCGATGATCAGTGCGCGCGACCAGGGCCGACGCACGAGGCTGGCGGAGAAAAACAAACCCGCGAACACGCACGAGATCAGGCTGCGCACGCCGCTGCACGCCTCCTCGATGCCGACGCTGCCGCGCGCGAGCTCGATGATGTTGCCATGGCGCTCGGCGGCGATGCCGAGCAGGTGCAACGCGCGCAGGACGTTTTCGCTGACCCACAGCTGCAGTCCGAGCGTGAGGCGCGTGTAGGTGCCCGGCGGAATCGGCGCGCTCAACAGCCACAACCCGGCGGCAACGACGGCGCTCCAATTGCACGGCACAAACCGCACGCTTTCGCTCGCGAGCGCGACGATCGTGGCGCCGATCAACAGGGCGAGCGCGGCCGTCAGGGTGAAATTCACGAGTGCGTGCGTCCAGTCGAGCGCGGCGGCGTAGAGTCCAGCGGCGCTCAACGCCAGGAGGCCGGCGACGGCGAGGACGACGAGCGCCGCGGAGGTGCGAGCGCCGGGCCGCAGCCAGCGCGGGGTGACCGTGGCGCGGCTCTCGTGCAGCAGCAGCAGAAACACGAGCGGCATGAACAGCCCATGTGAAAGATCCGGATTGTGCCGCCACTCCGGCCAGAGACGAAGACTCAACGCGATCGTGAAAAATGCGATCGCGGCGAGGCAGAACTTCGCCATCCGCGACAACTCCCCGAACGGGACGGCCAGCGGCACGGCGTGCGGCACCACGGAAGGAGGAGGGGGGGCGCTCATGGTTTTTTGGCGGTCTCGAGGACGTTTGCGCGCGGCGGCGGCGAATAGTGTTCGATGAGCGCGTAGCTGATCTCGATCGGAAGAGGAATGACGGGGAGGAAGGTCGTGATTTTTTCCGCGCCGGTTTCGCCGCGAAAAAAAGCCTCGAGCGCGCTGACGGCGATGAAGGGGGAGTTGGTCGCGAGCTTAAGCGTGACGACCAGCGCGTGCAGCCGCGGCAGATCGCCGATTGCGCCGGCGGTGCAGACGAGCGAGAACCAGGCGCCGGCGCTGTTCGCCTCGATCGGGAGCTGCTCCTGCTTCACTTTTTCGCAGAGGCGCGCGAACGTGGCAGGGTCCGGATGCCGGATGAGGTGTGCGCACAGAACCATCGTGCGGGCGAGGGTGAGCCGCGGGGCGAAGAGTTCGTCCAGCTTGGCGCGCAGCGGGCGCGCGGCGCCAGCGATGGCCAGCGCATCGAGTTTCAGGGCCGAATACGCATCGTTGTCGCCGAGGCGCACGCGGTTGTTCTCCAACGTGTCGAGCGCGGCGTAGGCGTCACCGAGGGCGGTGAGCGTGTTCACCCGATAGTAAATCGTAAAGGGCGACGCGGTCTCGGGCCACGGCCGGTCCAGCAAGGCGCGCGCTTCGCGCACCCGGCCCGCCCGCACGAGCAGTTCAATCTCGAGCATTTGATGCCAGACCGCCGCGCGCGGCGAGTGATCGGCGAGCAGGGAACGCAGCCGCGCCTCGTCCCCGAGCTGGCGCGTCGCAAACAGCAGCGCGCGGATCCAGACGTGCGCGTGCGGCGGATCGGCGAGCGTTTCGGCGTAGGCGAGGCTGGCGATTTTCTGAAAATCGCCGCGGGCGAGCAGCGCGCGAAACCACTCCTGCGCGGTGACGTCGCGCTGCGCAGGATGTTCGCGCAGGACGCGTTCGAAGAGCTGGTCGGAGTCCCGCGGGCGGCCGACCTGGTAGCTTTTGGCGAGGGCCAGGCCGAGTTGGTAGCTGCCCGGATCGAATTGGAAGGCGTTGGCGAGGTAGAGCAGGCCCTCAGCGGTGCGGCCTTCGGCGAGCGCGCGCTGGGATTTTTGGGCGAAGAACCAGCCGCGCGCTTGCGGCACGCGATACCACAACCCCGGCCACGTCACGTGCACGATGCTGATCGGATAGCCGATGGTGCGGAGAAACGCGAAGACCGTGATGGCGCCGGTGAGATAGATCGCGAGCAGGGTGCCGCCGTAGTAGCCGAAGAGGCGGCCCCAGAAAGGGCGGACGTCCGCGGTGTTGACCGAGCAGCGCAGGCCCGCGGGCGTCTCGACCAGCAGGGGGCACACGCGGCGGAAGCGGGCGGGCTTGTCCCAGTTCACGCAGGCCTCGCAGCTCGTCTCAAAACCGCGGCCGGAATCGCTCGGATTCTGGCACGGGCAGCGCGCGCGGCCACGCCTCCGCCGGAACCAGGCTTTGCGCGTGTTCCAGTAGAGAAGCCCCCCAGCGAGGCGGAAGAGATCGGCGAGCCAGCCCAGCACCCCCAAAACGTAGAGACGGGGTGCGGGCCGGCAAAGCGAATTCGCGCGGCGGACGACTAGCGCGCGGCGGACGACTTGCGCGCGGCGCGCAACGTGCTTTACTCCGTGGGTTCGTCCCCCGGTCCCATCGCGCCATGAAAATCATCGTCACAGTCCTCACGTTCGCGGCGACGCTCGCCGCTGGTTTCGCCGTCAGTCCCGTCCGTGCCGCCGTCGAAGTCGGCAAACCCGCGCCGGATTTCACGCTCACTGACCTCACCGGCAAGGAGCACAAGCTCTCCGACTTCAAGGGCAAGGTCGTCGTGCTCGAATGGACCAACCCCGGCTGCCCGATCGTCCAAAAACATTACAACAGCCACAACATGCAGGGCACCCAGACGCTCGCCGCGGCCGATGGCGTCGTGTGGCTCTCGATCAACTCGGCCAGTTACGCGGGCGCGCAGGGTAATCTCGAAAACAGCGCGGCCGCTGCGTGGCAGAAAAAAATGGGCGCGACGACGACGGGTTACCTTCGCGATTCCAACGGCAAGGTCGGTCATCTCTACGGCGCGACCGCGACGCCGCACGTGTTCGTGATCAAGGCGGATGGCGTCCTCGCCTACAAAGGTGCGATCGACAGCATCCCGAGCGGCGACGAGCGCGACATCCCGAAGGCGACGAATTACGTGAAGGCCGCGCTCGGCGCGATCAAGGCCGGCAAACCGATCGAGAAACCCGCGACGCAGGCCTACGGCTGCGCGATCAAATACGGGTCGAGGGACGGCGCCTGAGCGACCGAGTGGTTACGGTTGCCAACCTGGTCGCATTTTTTGGGCAACAGCCAAGGTCGGAGCGGAGCTACTCACTCCTCTACACCTTCACCAGAAACAGGTCGGGATGCATCGTGCCTTCGGCGACTTTGTTCACCGTGCCGGTCATGCTGATCGAAAAATTGTCGCCGATCTCGATGCCGATTTGGCCACCGGGCATGTGGACCGTGAGGCTTCGATCGACGAGTCCGAGCTTGTGCGCGACGGCGGCGGAGGCGCTCGAGCTGCTGCCCGACGCGAGCGTGTAGCCGGCGCCGCGCTCCCAGATTTCGATCTGGATATTGGCGCGGTCGATCACCTTCAGGAATTGCACGTTGGTCTTGCGCGGGAAATTCGGGTGCACCTCGAGGGGCGGGCCGTATTTGTGCGCGAGCGCGGCGGAGATTTCCGGCAGTGGGATCACGCAGTGCGGGTTGCCGATCGTCGCGGCGTTGAACGTGAATTCCCGGTCGAGGATCTGGATTTTTTCGTTGAGCACTTCGCGCGGCGCGCCAGTGACGGGAATCTTCGCGCTGTCGAAGCTCACCGCGCCCATCGCGATCGTGAGGAGTTTGCCGCCCTCCTTGATCGCGACCTGCACGTGGCCGCCGGGCGTCTCGACGGTGAAGTTCGGGCTTTTCACGAGCTGTTGATCCCAAAGGAAGCGCGAGAAAATGCGGAGACCGTTGCCGGATTTTTCGGCCTCGGAGCCGTCGGGATTGAAGATGCGCAGGCCGAACTCGCTCTGCTTTGACGGGAGCGGGCCCCAGAGGATGCCGTCGGAACCGACGCCGAAGTTGCGGTGGCAGACGACCCGGATCTGCTCGACGGTCGGAGCGGGTGCCCACGAAGGGAAATCGCGCGGGTCGAGGACGATGTAGTCGTTGCCGAGGGCGTGGTATTTGTGGAAGCGCATGGGCGAGCGGAAGAAGTTGCCCACGGAACACACGGAAGACACGGAAAAAAACCAGCCCGCGAATTACGCGAATGAACGCGAATCGGGGACACAATTTTCGCGAAGATTCGCGTGATTCGCGGGCCTAAATAGACGCGAGAGCAGTGCGCAGGGCATCTTTGGCGCCGGAGTCGAGATTGTGGCCGTGGCTGACGATCACGCGGTCGAAATCCCACATGAGCATTTGGTCGAGCGAGGCGCGAAGGGCGGGAGCATCCTTGATGGTGGTTTTCAGGAGGCGCGAGACGGCGAGGCAGTTGTAGCAGCCGTTGATTTTGAGGAGCACGCGGCTGAGCAGCGGCATCTCGGCGCGGAGGTTGAAGACGAGGTCGGTGACAATCAGCGTGCGGCTCGCGCGATGCAGGAAGACGACTTCGTTGAGTCGCGGCATCCCGCGCAGCATCCGCTGATCGAACACGGCGGCCCAGGCGGCGTCGGGGGTGTCGCCGAGCGTGTCGGTGAATTTCAGGTCGGGGCGAAATGTGGAAAAGCCCTTCGCGCCGTGAAAGCGCGCCGACGGCCAGGCCGCAAACCAGCCTTCGAGGTAAGTGTCGTGCATCGCATTCGGCGCGACGATGTGCGCGGCGGGGCCGAGTTTTTTCAACTCGGCTGCGAGCGTGGGCGAGTAAGCGACGGGCGAGTGGAGCCAGAGCGAACCATCCGGGAGCCGTGCGACGGTCATCCGATGGCCGAGGGCCATCCCGATCACGCGCATCGGCGCGTCGAGTTCCCAGAGGTCGGGGGCGAGAGGGGCAAGCATCGGAACCGTCTATCAATTGAACCTGAGCAATCAACCTTGTCATTCCGTCTGCCGCGACGAATCCATCCGGACATCTGCGGCCTCATCTTCGCTCCCGTGGATGACCCCGGCCTTTCGTTTCGCTCGGTAACTTCGCTGCGATCAGAATGACTGAGCGGTGCAGGCGTAGGATGGCGCGCCACGCCTGGTTCGCAGCGGCGATTGATGGGGCGGTGGGGCCGCAGGGACCGCGCTTTCTTTTCTCTATTTGGGCAACACCGTTTCGCGACCGGCCTCGGCGGCTTTTTTCTTCGCTTCGTTGGCGAGCACCCAGGCGTCGGCGTCGCGGAGGCCGTGTGCGAGTTCGCTGGCGATTTGTCCGGCATCGGGAGCCGTCGTGCCCGCACTCATGACTTCATACGCGGCCTCGGTCTTCTGGTCGCGGGCACGCGCCGTAGAATCGTCGCTGTCGTCCCCGGGCATCACGACACCGAGTTCCGCGAGAATCATCCGCACGCCGGCCGCGATCGGCAGGGCCAGCAGCGCCCCCAACACGCCCAGCAACGTGGCGCCGGCGATCAGCGAAAGCATGACCGTCGCCGGTGAAAGCCGGAGCACGTGCCCGTAGACTCGCGGGACGAGCACTTTGTTTTCAAACTGCAGATAGGCCCACATGCCGACCGCCACCACAATGGTCGTGGTCGGACCGACGCTCAGTGCGGCGAGGACGGCCGGCGTCGCGGCCAAGACCCCGCCGATGAAGGGCAGGACGTCCATCAGCGCCGCAAACAAAGCGAGCGCGAGGGCGTTGGACACCCCGCACGCGGCGAGCAGCACGAAGGTATACACCCCGAGGGAAATCGAAGTGATCAGTTGGCCGCGCATGTAGCCGCCCACGATCATCTCGAGATTGTGAATGATCCGCGCCAGGCGCATGTGATAGTTGCGCGGCGTCATGGCATACAACGCACCCTGGGTGCGCTTGCCGTCGGCGAGGAGATAGATGGAAAGGGAAAACGACGAGACGCCATAGCCGATGACCACCGCGGCCGACGACCAGTAGCCCACCAAGTAGGCTTGGAAACGCTGGAGACTTTGCTCCAGCTCGATGTTACCCAGGGCGACGGCCAGCGGTGTCGTCATCGGACGCTGTTCCAACGCGCTGACCAATCGCTCCCGGATGCCGGGGAGATCGTGGACAATCGTGGTGAGTTGCCCAATCAACGCGGGCACTGACAGAAAAATCAGCAGCGCCGCGACGATGCCCAGGCTGAGCATGAGCACGAACAATGCGCCCCGGCGTTTGAGCCCGCGTCGCTGCATCGCCACGACGATGGGATTGAAGGTCCCGACTAAAATAAGCGACACGACCACGAGCAGCACGACCTTCCAGAGCCGGTAGATCAGCCAGAGGGCCGCGAGCGTCCCCACGACCCAGGCGATGGTGCGGGGGATGACGTAGACATCGCGCGCCGGCGGCGCGGCGTCCGCGGGCGCCGCCGCCCGTGGCAGGCGCGCTTCGAGCCAATTGCGGACGCGAAGCAAAACCTCGTCCAATTCGAACGGCTTGCTGAGAAAATCCTTCGCGCCCGCGTCGAGCGCCCGCCGCTTGTGCTCCAATTGGGCGGTCAGCACGAAGACGGGAATCTCGCCGCCCAGCTCAACTTCCTTCAGGGCGGCCATCACCTCGAATCCGTCCATGACCGGCATCTGCAGATCGAGCAGGATCAGGTCGTAGCGGTTCTGACGGTGCAGTTCGCGGACCGCGGTGGGATTGGTCGTGGAGCTGATGGCGACATAACCGGCGCCGCGCAGCATCTGCTCCAGCAGCAGAACGTTGTCGGCTTGGTTGTCGACGATCAGAATCTTGCCGTGAAAAATGTCGGGTGCACCGGTCATGAGGCTTCCGCGCGGCCGGTCGCCTTCGGGGTGCGTTTTTGGGCAAAATCCAGTGCGACATCGAGTGCATCCATGAACTCGCCCACCTTGATCGGCTTCGTGAGATAGAGGAAGAATCCGGCGTCCAGGCCTTTCTTGATATCGCGCGGCATCGCATTCGCGCTGAGGGCGACGATCGGGATGTGCGCGGTGGTCGGATCCTCGCGCAGGATTTTCAGGGCGTCGATCCCGCTGATGCCGGGCAGATTGATGTCCATCAGGATGACATCCGGCTGGGTGGAGCGCGCGAGTTCGACCCCGAGGGTGCCGTTCACCGCGGTCGAGAGACTGATATCAGCCCGCCGCGCAATCAACTGCTCGACCAGCGCCAGGTTGGCGGGGTTGTCCTCGACATAAAGCAAGGTGCGCAACCGTGCGCCGGTCGGCACCGGCGCGACCACCACGGCGCGTGTATCGACCCCGGCTGACTCCAGCGTCGGCGCAACCGTGGCCAGCAACTCGATCCAGAAAACGCTGCCGACCCCGACCGCGCTCTCCACGCCGATCACTCCCTGCATCAGTTCGACCACGCGTTTGCTCATCACGAGACCGATGCCGGTGCCTTCCTCGGAACTATTTTCCTGGCCGAGACGGTTAAAGGGCTGAAAGAGCTGCGTGAGTTTTTCGGGAGTTAGACCCGCGCCGGCATCTTTGATGCTGATGCGAATACGCCCCGGACTCGGAGCGGAGCACTGCACGTCCACGGTGCCCTGCGCCCGGTTGTATTTGATCGCATTGGAAAGGAGGTTGATCAGGACCTGCTTCAGCCGCGTCCGGTCGGCCGTGACAAAATACGGTAGGTCCAACGGCGGAAAATTCAGCGTGATGCCGCGTTGCTGCGCCTGCGGCGCCATCATGGTCTGGCATTCGACGATGACTTGAGCGAGCGCCACGGGCTCCGGCGAGAGTGACATTTTTCCCGATTCGACGACGGCGAGATCGAGGACCTCGTTGATCAACTTGAGCAGATGCCAGCCGGCGTGCAGGATGCGGCCGATATTTTCCTGCTGCGAGGGCGTCGGCAGCGGGGAGGTCGTCTCCATCAACTGGGCGAAACCGAGGATGGCGTTGAGCGGGCTGCGCAGCTCATGGCTCATGCTGGAAAGGAAATCGGATTTCGCCAGGTTGGCCTTTTCCGCCGCGGACTTGGCGCTCTCCATTTCGACATTCGTCTCCAGCAGCGCTTGCTCGATGCGCTTGCGTTCCGTGACGTCGCGCGCGGCGGCGAACACGCCCTGCAGCTTCCGGTCCCGGTCGTAGAACGTCGTCGCGTTGTAGGACACCACGGTTTTCTTCCCGTCCCGCGCACTCGCCGTGAGTTCGTAGTCGGTGACTTTCTTTTCGTTTAGCACGCGCTTGATGCCCGCTTCGGCGCGGTCCGGATCGGTGAAATAATTCTTGAACGGTGCGCCAATGAGTTCGTCCCGGGTGCAATCGGTGAGCGCTTCCATCTGCTTGTTGACGTCGGTGATGATCCCCGAAGGATCGGTCGTAATCAGCGCGTCGATATTGGATTCGATGAGCGAGCGCGTGTAGAACTGCTGGTCGCGCAAACGCTGGTCGAGTTTCTTTTGCTCCGCCTCGACCTGCTTGCGCGCCGTGTTGTCGGTGCCGATCAAAAGATAGCCGATGATCACGCCGTGGGCGTCGCGCAGCGCCGTGACCGACACGATCGCCGGAAAGCGGGTGCCATCCTTGCGGATGTAAGTCAGCTCGTAGATGTCCTCGATCCCGCGCGACGCCTTGAAGACGAGAGCCTCGAAGCCCGGGGTGATCGTGGTGGCCAGTTCGAGGCTCAACGCTTTCGCGCGCGCGATCACTTCCTCCGAATCGGAAATGTCCGCGGGCGTGATCTTGTTCATCACGTCGGCGGCCGCGTAGCCGAGCATGCGCTCGGCGCCGACGTTGAAGATTTGAATCACACCCTTCTCGTCGGTCGCGATGCTGGAAAAGTTGGCGCTGTTGAAGATGGCGCTCTGGAGCGCGCCCGCCTTGAGCAAAGCTTCTTCCGCCCGTTTGCGGGCGCTGTTGTCGGTGCCGATCAGCAGATAGCCAATGATGCCGTTCCGCTCATCGCGCAGGGCCGTGACGGACACGACCGCGGGAAAACGACTACCGTCCTTGCGGATGTAGGTGAGCTCGTAGATGTCCTCGATCCCGCGCGATGCCTTGAAGACCAGCGCTTCGAAGCCGGGTTTGATCTGCGTGCCGAGTTCGACGCTCAAGGCCTCGGCGCGCGCGATCAGCTCCGACGGATCAGA
>JBBRLB010000080.1:0-29101 GCA_038231575.1 Opitutales bacterium
CCGCCCACGCTCACCGACTCGCCGTTTTGTTTCGGGCCGAGTTTGAGGATGAAGGGCGCCGCAGTCTTCGCCCACTGTTCAGCTTTCGGATGACCTGCCGCGCCGTCGGCCCAGCACGAGCGCAGCATGTCGGTATCGATCACGCCGGGATTCAGCGGCACCGCCGCCATGCCAGCCGGCAGTTCTGCCGCGAGCGCCTTGGTCAAACCCTCGATCGCCCACTTCGACATGCAATAGGGCCCGACTTCTGGCGACACGCTGCGGCCCCAGCCGGAACTGAGATTCACGATCACGCCTTTTTTCTTCGCGACCATCGACGGCACGAAATGGCGGATGACGTTCTGCACGCCGCGAATGTTCACGTCGGTGAGTTTCGTGAACTCACGGTCGTCCTGCTCCCAGAGTGGCGAAAGCCGGTTCATCAGCGCCGCGTTGTTAATGAGCAGATCGGGCGGGCTGTCGTTCTCCAGAACCTTGGCGGCCCAGAGCGCGACCTTGCTGTCGAGCGCGACGTCGACAACGGAGAAATCGTGCGGCGCCGGGTGCGTCATCCGCAAATCGAAGATCGCCTCGCCGCCACGGCCGCAGCCGATGACGGTGTGCCCGCCACGAATGAATTCCTCCACGAGTGCCCGACCCAGTCCGCGTGTGACGCCGGTGATGACGATTTTCATGGCGGTGGAAAGTAGCGAGTAGTGAGTAATGGGTAGCGAGTAGAAAATCCAGAACGTCGGCGCGCAGCCGTGCGCCAGATGCTCGCTACTCGCGACCCATTACTCGCTACTCCATGCGCCGCGCGGTCAGCGGCTCTGCAGTGAGAACTTGTTCAGCCCCGTCTTCCGGCAGGCATCCATCACGAACGCCAGTTTCTTCAACTGGGTCGTCTCGTCCGCCTTGATCAGCACGGGAATGTCGCGGTCGATGTTCTTCACCTGCTCGAGCAATTTGATCAATTCGTCATCGCTCACGACGCGGTTGTTCGCCGCGGAGGTGGAAAAGGACAGGACGCCGTCCTTGTCGATGCTGATCGTGACGGTGCCCTTGAACTCGTTTTTGCCCGCCGTATCGACCTTCGGGAGCGTGATGTTGAGCGTCGCCATCGACTTGAACTGCATCGTGACGAACGCAAAAAAGATCAGCATCACGAGCACGTCGATCAACGGCACGAGGTTAAGCTCGGGCCGCTTCCGCCGCTTCTGGTAAAGACTGCCGCCGCTCATGAGCGCGTGCGCTGAAGGATGCGCTCAAGCAGCACGTCGAGTTGCGCCGCGTAACTTTCGATTTTGCGCTGCAAGTAACCGCTGCCGACCAGCGAGGGAATCGCGATCGTCAGGCCGAGCACGGTCGCGGAGAGTGCGAGCGCGACGCCACTCGTAAACTTCACGGGATCGGGCAGGCCAGTGTCGGGCGAAATTTGCGAGAAAACCTCAAGCAAGCCGGTAACCGTGCCGGTGAGACCGATGAGCGGCGCGGCCGCGTAGATGACATCGAGGTAGGCCACGCCGCGCTCCATGCGATTGATTTCGAGACGAGCGAAGGCTTTGACTGCGCCTTCGTCGTTCTTGTGGAGCTCGGCGAACTCGACGATCCGGGCCAGCACGGTGTGCTTTCCACCGACGAGCGGACGCCCCGCGACGACAGCATCCTTAAGATCCTCGGGCATCACGGCGGCTTGGCGCAGCGCGTAGGCGCGCTCGCAAATGATAAAGACCGCACCCGCGGAACAGAGCGCAAGTGGGTAAATCAGGATCCCAGCGCCCTTGATGACATCGAGCATGGCAAAAAACAACATGGTGAGAAGGTGCCGAGGTGTGACGCCTTTGGAAAGAAAAGGTTCTAAAAATTTCGCGCTCCGGGAATAAAGCGCCGCGCCGCGATCCGCTACGCTGCCAGATACGGCAATTTCGCCGCGGTCGCCTTCATCTGTGGCACCCCGTCGAGCAACTCACCAATCGCGTCCCAGCGACCGTTGATCAGGGCGTCACGATCGGTGGCACGCACCGCAACTTTCACGGTCTGGCCCGCGAAACGAATTTCCTGCTTCGTCACATCGAGGACGACCTCGGTCGATGGGTCCTTGTCCGCCGCGGCAGCGATCTTCGCGATGTCCTCGCGGCTCGCCGTCGCACAGGGGATGCCGAGCGTGGTGCAATTGCCGAAAAAGATCTCGGCGAAGTTTTCGGCAACGACGGCCTTGAAGCCGTATTTTTGGATCGCCTGCGGGGCGTGCTCGCGCGAGGAGCCGCAGCCGAAGTTCGCGCCCGAGAACAAAATCGTCGCGCCCTTGAAGCGCGGATCGTTCAGCGGATGGGGCTTGTCGGTGCCGTCGGCGTTCTTGCGGACGTCGTAGAAGAGAAACTCTCCGAGTCCGTCGAACGTGACGCACTTCATGAAGCGCGCCGGAATGATGCGATCGGTGTCGATGTCATTGCCGGGGACGTAGACGCCGCGACCGGTGCGGGAGGTGATTTTTTCGAGAGCCATGGGAAGACCGGATTGAAACGCAAAGATGCTAAGGCGCTAAGTTCGGATTGAAAAACTGAACGCTTCGTCGCTGTTCTTCGCGTCTTTGCGATTATGGGTTGGAGGTTTGAAATTTAGTTTTGGCTGACCGCGAAGACTTCGCGGGCGTCGGCGACGGCGCCGGTGACGGCGGCGGCGGCCACCATGAGCGGGCTCATGAGCAGCGTGCGGCCGGTGGGCGAGCCCTGGCGGCCCTTGAAGTTGCGGTTCGACGAACTCGCGCAGAGCTGGTCGCCGATGAGTTTATCCGGATTCATCGCGAGGCACATCGAGCAACCCGCGGCGCGCCACTCGAAGCCGGCTTCGACGAGAATCTTGTCGAGACCAAGCTTCTCGCACTGGAGCCCGACGATTTGCGAGCCGGGGACGGCGATGGCCTTCACGCCCGCGGCGACCTTTCGACCCTTCACGAATTTCGCGACTTCCTGGAAATCACTCAGGCGGCCGTTCGTGCACGATCCGATGAAGGCGACATTGATCTTCGTGCCCTTGATCGGGGCGCCGGGCTTCAGCTTCATGTAGGCGAGCGCTTCCTCGATGGACGCTTTCTCGTCGACCACGTTCGTCTTCGACGCGTCAGGGATGTTTTCATTGATCGCGATCGCCTGGCCGGGATTGATGCCCCAGGTGACGGTCGGCGCGATGTCGGCGGCCGGAATCGTGACGACATCGTCGTAGTGGCAACCCGCATCGCTGGTCCATGACTTCCATTGCGCGACGGCGGCGTCCCACGCGTCGGCTTTCGGCGAGTAAGGCCGGCCTTTGAGATAGGTGAACGTGGTCTCGTCGGGATTGACGTAGCCGGCGCGAGCGCCGCCTTCGATGGACATGTTGCAGACGGTCATGCGCTCTTCCATCGTCATGCGGTCGAAGACCTCGCCGCCGTATTCATAGGCGAAGCCGGTGCCGCCGTTCACGCCGAGCGTGCGGATGATATGGAGGATGACGTCCTTCGCATAAACGCCGGGACGGAGTTTGCCGGTCACGTTGATCCGGCGGACCTTCAATTTGCCGAGCGCGATCGTCTGCGTGGCGAGCACGTCGCGGATCTGGGTCGTGCCGATGCCGAACGCGATCGCGCCGAACGCGCCGTGCGTGCTCGTGTGCGAATCGCCGCAGGCGATCGTGGTGCCGGGCTGCGTGATGCCCTGCTCGGGGCCGACGATGTGCACGATGCCCTGCTTGCCCGAGGCGCGATCGAAAAACGTGATGCCGAACTCAGCGCAGCTTTTCCGCAACTCGTCCATCATGGCCTGCGCGAGCGGATCGCGATACGGCTCCACGAGCTGATCGGTGGGGATGATGTGGTCGACGGTCGCGAACGTGCGGTGCGGCATCGCCACCTTCAGCTTGAGGTCGCGGAGCATGCCGAACGCCTGCGGGCTCGTCACTTCGTGGATGAGGTGCGTGCCGATGAGGAGTTGGGTCTGGCCGTTGGCCAAGGTGCGGACGGTGTGGGCGTCCCAAACTTTTTCGAAAAGGGATTTAGGCATGGGTTTCATTGTCATTGCGAGGAACCGAAGAGGACGAAGCAATCCAGCTGTTGAGCTGGATCGCCCCGGCCGGCTGACGCGGGCCTCGCGATGACCAGCGACCCTACCAGAAACTTGTCATGCCGGGAAATACTCTTTTAGGCTCCTGTGATGCCGGTAGAGTATCAGTTCCCGTTTGCGTTGCGCCACCTCGTTTACTTCCGCGAAGTCGCGCGGCAGCTGCATTTTCGCCGGGCCGCGGAGTCGCTGGGCGTCGCGCAGCCGGCGTTGAGCCGCGCCATCGCCCAGCTCGAGGCGGCGCTCGCTTCGAATCTCTTGAACCGGACCCGCCGGGGCGTTGAGATCACCCCGGCGGGGCGGCACTTGCTCGATCGGCTGGAGCCGTTGCTCCGCAGTCTCGCCGGCGTGCCCGGCGAGTTGCAGGCCCTCGCGCAGGGCCAGGTCGGGCACGTGCGCGTGGCGTTTACGGGCCTGGCGATGGCGACCGTGCTGCCGAAAATCCTGCGGGATTTTCACCGCGGCCATCCGGGCATCCGCGTCGAGCTGTCGGAGTCGCCCACCTCGGCGCAGCTCCGCGCGCTCCAGGCCGGCGATCTCGCGTGCGGATTTTTCCATCCCGACGCGCCCACCCCCGGCATCCGCACGAGCCTGCTCCTGCGGGAGCGCAACGGCGTGCTGTTGCCCGCCACCCATCCACTCGCGAAGCGGGCCGGTCTCCGCCTGCGCGATCTCGCGACGACGCCGTTCGTGCTGTTTCCGCGCACGCACAATCCCGGTTTCTACGATCGAATCCTCGCTGCGTTTACCACCGCGGGGATTACCCCGCGCATCGCGGAGGAGGTCTGGCCGCGCGCCAATGCCGTCGGGCTCGTCCGCGCGGGTCTCGGCGCGACGTTCATGACGCCGTCCGAGGCGCAGCACCTCCCGCCGGAGATCGTGTTCCGGCCGTTGCGGGGGCCGGCGCCGGAAAGCCGCCTGGTCCTCGGCTGGCGGCAGCCGCCCGATCCGGAACCGGCGCTCGCGGCGTTTCTGGCCGTGGCGGCGCCGGCGCCCGCGCGCCGCACCGAATGAGCGAGTTGCCCTAAGCAACTTGGGGCACGCGCGGAAGGGTGCGGCGGGTTGACCTGTTCCGACGCGCGCACCTAATCTGCGCGCGGTGAGTTCCCGCCCCCGCCCACTGCTTTCGTCCCTCCTGCTTGCGGTCACGCTCGTCGGCGCACCTTGCCTCACCGCGGCCGATTCGGAACTCGGCCGTCCGTTGATCCGGGCGTTCACCCGCGTCGAGCACAAGGCCTATACGCAATTCTGGGCGCCGTTCCAAAGCGACGAGGGTCTGCTGTATTTCGGCAATCAACTCGCCGTGATGGAATACGACGGCCGCACCTGGCGCGTGCTGAAAATTCCACTGCCGTTCACGCGAGCGCTCGCTCCCGGGCCCGGCGGTGACATTTACGTCGGCGACGAAGAACAACTCGGCGTGCTCGCGCGTCCCGACAGCGGCCCGCCGCGCTACACGTCGCTCCTCGAACAGGTGCCGGCCAACGCGAAACCGTTCGGTTTCGTGCGCGATGTTTGCGCGTGGCGCGGAGCGATTTTTTTCGCGACCGACAAAAACATCCTGCGCTGGAGCGGCGGCACCTTTTCGGTTTGGCCGATGCCGGGCGGATTTCGCAACCGGCTTTTCGTCGCCGGCGACCGCCTGCTGTTGCAACGGCAGGGCGAAGGTCTCCACGAATTCGACGGCCACCAATTTCACCGCGTCACCGAGGCGGCCGAGTTGAGCCAGCCCGGCTTCGCTTTTGCTACCGCCGCCCCCAACGGAAATCTTCTCGTCGGCCTCGGCGACCAGGGCCTCTTCCTGCTCGGCCAGGACCGGCAGCTCACGCCTTGGCGCAACGACGCCGAAGCCCTCCTGCGCCAGTTCACGATTGTCTGCGGCACGCGCCTCCGCGACGGGGCGCTCGCGATCGGCACGATGTCGGGCGGGGTGTTCGTGCTCGGGGCCGACGGCCGGCTGCTGAGCCGGATCACGCGTGAGGCCGGCCTGCCGCACGCCACGGTCACGGCGTTCTGCGAAGATCGTGACGGCGGGCTGTGGGCATGCACGAACAACGGCCCGGCCCGGATCCTGTGGCGCTCATCCGCCACGATTTTCGATCACGTCACCAGCGGGCTCACCGACGCCCGCGCCAACGATCTCAAACGCCATGCCGGCGTGCTCTATTGTCTCAGCAACGATGGACTCTTTCGGCTCGTGCCCTCCGCCGATGCGGCCGTGCCCGCGCGTTTCGAACGCGATCCCCGGGTCGATGTGCAGACCAAACTGTCGTCGTTGCTGAGCCATCGCGGCGGCTTGCTGCTCGCCGGCGGGCGCGGTTTGCAACGCCTCGCCGATCGCGGCCTCGAAACGCTCACCGCAGCGCCCGACGGATTAATGGGCCTGAGCGGCAGCCAAACCGATCCGAGCCGGATCTTCTTTGCGACCAACCGCGGCATCGGCACCGGCACGTTCGCCGCCGATCAGGCGTGGCGCGACGAAGGCAGCGTGCCCGGCATCGCCGCCGAATGCTATGACGTGCTGGAGACCGTCGACGGCGCGCTGTGGGTCGGCACCGTGAGCAAGGGCGTGTTTCGCGCCACGCGAACGCCGGGCACCAACGACTGGCGCAGCGCGGCCACGCGGCAATTCACCGTCGCCGACGGCCTGCCGAAAGACCACGGCACGGTCTATCTCTGGGACACGCCGGCCGGTGTGCTCTTCGACACGGCGCAGGGCATCTATCGCTTCGACGCCGCGCACGATCGATTTGTTTTCGACCAGGAACTCGTGAGCTTCGACTCGCGGCCGATCGTTTTAAATCCCGTCGCGCGCGGTGCCGCCGACGATCTTTGGACCAACGGGATCGTCAATGACGTGAAGACCAAGGAGACGCCCTACCCGCTCATCCGCCTGCGCCGGCGGCCCAACGGCCAGTTCACCATGCAGCAGACCGCGCCGGAGCTGCAGGATTTTTTTGCACCACGCGCGCCGTATCGGATTCTCTGGGAGCCGGCCGGCGGCCACGCTGGGGTGCTCTGGGGCGTTGGCGACGCCGGCCTCGCGCGCATCGATCTCAGCCGCTACGAACCCGCCGGCGAAATCCGCGCGCCCTTGGTGCGACAAATCTCCGCCGAAGGCCGCGAGCTGAGCTTTCCCCGCGCCAACCCTGGCCGCCTCCAACTCGCCTTCACGCGCGAGCCCATCACGATCACGTTTGCCTCGGGCGCAATGCGGCGCACGGACATGGAGCGCTTTCAGACGCGCCTCATCGGCTTCAACGCGGGCTGGTCTCCTCTCACCACGCGCAACGACGTCACGTTCACCAATCTCGAGCGCGGCCCGTTTCGCTTCGAGGTGCGCAACATCGCGCGCGACGGCACGGCCGGTCCGGCGACGGCGTTCACGTTTTATGTCGCGCCGCCCTGGCATCGCTCGAACCTCGCCTATTCCGCCTACGGGCTGCTCGCGCTCGGCGGCGTGTTTGGTTTTGTCCGCTGGCGGCTGCGGCACGGCGAACGCGAGCGGGCGCGGCTCGAGCGCCTCGTCGCCAAGCGCACGCTCGAACTCGCCGCCGCGAAACAGCAGGCCGAGTCGGCGAGTCAGGCGAAGAGCGTCTTCCTCGCGAGTATGAGCCACGAGCTGCGCACGCCGCTCAACGGCGTCATCGGCTACGCCCAAGTCATCATGAAGGATCGCGAGCTCTCCGCGAAAAACCGCGATCGGCTCCGCATCGTGCAGACGAGTGGCGAGCACTTGCTGCGCATGATCAACGAAGTGCTCGACCTCTCGAAGATCGAGGCGGGGCGGATGGAGCTGCATCCGGCGCCGTTTCACCTCCCGCAGTTGCTCCGCGACATCGCCGCGGCGATCAGTGCGCGGGCGGAGCAGAAGGAACTTGAGTTCGTCTTCGCACCCGCGCCCGACCTGCCGGAGATGGTGATCGGCGACGCGCAAAAACTCCGCCAAGTGATCGATAATCTCCTCAGCAACGCGATCAAGTTCACGAGTCGCGGCGAAGTGCGCCTGACCGCGCGGCCGATCGCCCCGGATCGCGTGAACTTTAGCGTCAGCGACACCGGCGCCGGCATCAGCGAGACCGATCGCACGCGCATCTTCCTACCCTTTCAGCAGGCCGCCGAAGCCCAGCCAGTGGAACCCGGCACGGGCCTGGGCCTCACGATCAGCCAGCGGTTCGTGACGCTCATGGACAGCAAGTTGATCGTCGAAAGCCGGCCGGGCATGGGCAGTTGTTTTAGTTTCGAAGTGCGCCTGCCCGAGCTCGCCGTGGACATCAGGGACTCGTCCGGCGCGCCGCGCGTCATCACGGGTTATACCGGCGTGCGGCGCACGATCCTCGTCGTCGACGATGTGGCCGTGAACCGCCATGTCCTCCGCGATCTGCTGACGCCGCTCGGCTTTGAAATCCTTGAGGCCGCCAGCGGCGAGACGGCGCTCGAAATCGCGCAAGCCGATCTCGCGTTTCTCGATTTGCGGATGGCCGGCATGGACGGGTTCGAACTGGCGCGCCGCCTGCGGGCCCAACCCGGCGGTGATCGCGCCAAACTGATCGCGATGTCGGCGTCGGTGCTGTCGTTCACGAAAGCCGACGCGATCGCGGCCGGCTGCGACGATTTCATGCCGAAGCCGTTCCGCGAAATCGAACTCCTCAACCTGATCGGCGCCACGCTGCAGCTCCAGTGGATCTACGCCGAGGCGCCGGCACCGCCGCGCGATTCCCGCCAGCCATTCGCCGGGGTCGCTTCGGAACTGCCCGCCGCGGCGCTCGACGAACTGCTCGGCTGCGCCCGGCGCGGCGAAATCCTTGCGTTGCGGGAACGCGTCGCGGCTTTGCGCGCCCAACGCAGCACCCCCGATTCCTTGCTCGACGCGATCGACGCGATGGCCCGCAGTTACCGCATGGAGCAAATTCGCGAAATGCTTGAGCGCCAGCGCGGGGCCCAAGCCCCCACGACATGAAGCCGCCCGTCGCCCGCATCCTCGTTGTCGATGACACGCCTGCGAATCTCTCGCTGCTCCTCGATGCGCTGACCGAGGCGGGCCACGAGATTCTCGTGGCCGAAAGCGGCCGCAGCGCGCTGGCCCTCCTCGATCACACTACGCCCGATCTCGTGCTGCTCGATCTGGTCATGCCCGGCATGGACGGCATCGCGACCTGCGTGCGGCTCAAGGAGCGCCCCGAGTGCCGCGACGTGCCCGTGCTGTTCATGACCGCCGTCGACGAGCCGGAGCAAAAAGTCCGCGCCTTCGAGGCGGGGGCTTTCGACTACATTACCAAACCCGCCTACCCGCCAGAGGTGCTCGCACGCGTGGCGGCGCACCTCCAAATTCGAGTGCTCCAAAAAAATCTCGCCGACGAACTCGCCCTCCGCCTCGAAGCTGAAAACGAACTCAGCCAGTCGCTCGATCGCGCCCTCGTGCTCGCCGACGCGACGGGCCGCATCGTGTTCAGCACGCGCCTCGCCGAGGATTTGTTGCACAAATATTTTCCCGCGCGCACCGCCGGCGCGCTGCCGCCGAAGCTCGACGCGACCGATGGCCTCGTCGTCCGCCGTTTCGCCGAGACCGGCCGCAACGATCTCGTCACGCTCGTCCTTGAGGAACGCAACACGCCGCCCGGCCCGGCGGCGTTGATGAAGCTCGGCCTGACGCCGCGCGAAGCCGAGGTCCTCTACTGGATCGCGCAGGGCAAAAGTAACCCCGACATCGCCACGATCCTCGGCTCAAGCGTCCGCACGGTGCACAAGCACGTGGAGCACATTTTCCAGAAACTCGGCCTCGAAACGCGCAACGCCGCGAGTCTCGCCGCGCTCGAGGTGCTGCGGCCGGCGATGCGTTAACCCCCTATCAGAATACGCACCTGTGCGTATTCCGATAGGGGTTGGTTTTAGCTAAAGTGGAGGGGATGCGCCACCCTCTCCGTTTCGCCCTCGCTGCCCTCGTTCTCGCCGCGGCCTCCGCGTTCGCCCAGACCCCCGCCTCGTTCACCGTCGTCAACACCGGCCTCGACGCCACCTTCGGCAACGCCGGCAAGGGCGCCCTCGATCCGCAGGTCTTCGGTCTCACGGGGATCGCGTTCGGCAACGGCTTGTTCGTCGCCACGGGTGCGTCGGTGAGAGAGACCGTGGTGCGGTGGGCTACCAGTCCGGACGGGGTGACGTGGACAGCGCGCAGCCAACCCGTGCCGAGCAGTTCGATCAACTACACCACTTCTCAAACTTCGAAGGTTCATTTCATCAACGGAAAATTTATTTTCTTCACCGGTTTCGGCGACACCAGCGGCGGGGTGGCCGGGACGACATGGTGCTACTCGAGCGCCGACGGCCTCACGTGGACGGCGAGCAAAGTCACCGACGGCCGCGCCAACATCGGAGAATTTGATTCCAGCCCCACGCTCACCGTGGCCGCCGGTAACAACGGCAACCAATTGGCCTCGGCCGATCTCGTCACGTGGGTCTCGCGGCCGGTCCTGGTGGGAGCCTCCGGTTTCGACCATCTCGACCTCGCCTATTTCAACGGGAAATTCTTCTCCAGCATCAACGGCTTCGGCGGCACGACTTACTCCAGCACGGACGCCGTCACGTGGACAGCTCTGTCGACACTTTCACTCCCGGGCGGCAGTCGCGTCGAGGCCGGCAACGGTGTCCTCATCGGCACGGCGGGCGGCAACCAATACCGGAGCACGGACGGTGTCACCTTCACCAAGCTCACGACGACCGCCACCACCGGCTGGTTCGCACCCGGCAGTTCGCCGCGTTTCACGAGCGCGGGCTTCGTGGCCATCGGCACATATCTCGCCACCTTCAAAGGCGGCTACATGGTGTCGGCCGATGGCGCGAGTTGGACGGCACTTGGCTTAATTCCGGACGCCCCCGCGCCGCCGACCGGGTTTCTCGTCCGCGGCTACATCCACGTCGATATCGCCTATGGCAATGGCAAGTATGTGCTCGTCGGCTTGGACACCTCGCAAGCGGCGTTCAGCATCCAAACGGTGCCGATGGTCATGACGCTCACCGCCGCCGCCGCGCCCACGCCCGCCGTGATCGCCACGCAGCCGACAGCCCAGACGATCTCCACCGGCGGCACCGCCGTCTTCAACGTCATCGCGACCGGCGCGACGAGTTACCAATGGAAACTCAACGGTGCCGCGATCTCCGGCGCAACGACTGCGACGCTCGTCATCCGCAACGCCACCTCCGCCAACGCCGGCACCTACACCGTCGATGCCATCAGTTCCGCCGGCACCGTCACGAGCACCGCCGCCACGCTCACGCTTTCCACCAGCACGAACTTTGGCCGCATCTCCAATCTCTCGGTGCTGACCAGCATTACGGCGACCGAGCCCTCCTTCACCGTCGGCACCGTGGTCGGCGGCGCCGGCACGACTGGCACGAAGGCGCTCCTCGTCCGCGCCGTGGGTCCGTCGCTCTCGCAGCTCGGCGTCGGCGGTTCACTCGCCGACCCGAAGCTCGACGTGTTTGTCGGACAGACGGTGGCGGCCACGAATGACAACTGGAACGGTGACCCCAATCTCTCCAACGCCTTCGCCGCCGTCGGCGCGTTTGGTTACACGGCCGGTTCGTCGAAAGACGCCGCAGTTTACCAGCCCAGCGCCGTGGCGACCGCCTACACCGTTCAAGTCAGCGGCGTCGGTGGCGCCACCGGCCTCGTCATCGCCGAGCTCTACGACTCGACGCCGGCCGCGTCGTTTACCGCCAACACGCCACGCCTCACCAACGTGTCCGTCTTAAAAAATATTCCCGCCGGCGGCTCGATCACCGAAGGCTTCACCATCGGTGGTGCCACCGCGAAAACCGTGCTCATCCGCGCAATCGGACCCGGACTCGCCGCGGTCGGCGTCACCTCCGGCACGCTCGCGGACCCGTCTCTCACGCTGTTCAACAGCGCTTCCGTCGCGATCGCGTCGAACGATAACTGGGGCGGCGACACCGCGCTCACCACCGTCGGAACGGCGGTCGGTGCGTTTGCCGTCAGCAGCGCCACGAGCAAGGACGCCATGCTCCTCGTCACGCTGGCGCCCGGCGGTTACACCGCGCAGGCGGCCGGCCTCGGCGGCACGGGCGGCCTCGCGATCGTCGAAGTCTACGAGGTCCCGTAAGACGGATCGTAATCCACGTTTGCACCAAAGTAGCGCCGGTCTCCGACCGGCGCTATTTTGTGGAAGCAGCTCCGGCACGCGGCCGAACACCGTTCGGACATCGGCCTACTTCAGCGCCTTGACCGCTTTCACCAGCTTGTCGAATTCCCCGGCGAGCTGGCTGTTGGCTTCCACCTTGAGCGTGTGGCGCGCCCGCTCGATCGCGCGCAGGGCCTCGGCCGGCTGGTGCAGTTGCGCGAGATGCTCGGTGAAGCTGACGACAATCGCGTCGTAGAAGCCCACCCCCGCGCCGTGCCCATAGGTATCGACCACGGAATTGTAGGCCCGGATCTGTCCCGCCAGCGGCTGCGTCTCGATCGCGCGCTGCAAAATCTCCCGCGCCTGCGACACGCTCAGATCGTTGCGGTCACCCTGATTTTTGCGCGCGATGCGGCGCTCCTCCGCCTCGGCCTCGCTCGTCTGGCCGCGCGCGCGCAGGCTCGCGCTCACACGCTTCACATAGGCCGCCTCGAGATCCGGGTTCCGCTGAAACGCCAGCGCCGCCTCGCGCATCACACTCTCGGCCGCTTTCGGCTCGCCGGCGGATTTCTGGGTGGCGGCGATCAACGTGTCCCACGCCGCCTCATTGCGGCGCTCGAAGTTCACCGCCTTGCGCGCGGCGGCGAGCGCGGCGGCGGCCTGGCCGGTTTCCAGGAAGTCCGCGGCCAGCTCCGCATGCACGCTCGACGATCGAAATGACGGCAGCTCGTGAAACCGCTCAGCCAGGAATTGCAGTTCGTGGTCGGACAACTCGCCCCACGTCTGCGGATCGCGCGCGAAGCCCGTGACGAATTTCTGCTCGGCGTAACGGCCGGCATCGAGCTGCCACTTGTGGTTGGAGTCGAGAAATCCGAACCACGCGTGCCGCCCGTCGTTGCCCGCCCCGTGAAAAAATAGCGTCGGCACGCCGCGCGCCTTGCCAAATTCCGTGGCGAAATATGCCTGATCCACGCAGATGCCGCCGTCGCGCAGCACGTCCGCCAGCCGGTAGGTGCGGCCCGGCCACACCGGCCGCTCATTCTTCAGCCGATCCGCGCGGTAGCGGATCATGGTGTAGGCGCGTGCCAGCGAGTTGAGCGGGATGTCCGCCATCTTCTGCGCCCACTCAAGCTCGGCGAGCGGCGCGGCGGCATCGACAACGAATTTCAGTTCGTCCGCCGGCAGCCGGGTGAGCCGGTGATCCGTCCGTCCGAGTTGATCCTCGCGCACCCACCACGCAAACGCATCGGTCGCACTGGGAAATTTTCGCGGCAGCGCGTCGGCCCCCACCTGCGCGTGCGGCCAGTCCGGTGGCGGCGGCACGTCGTAAACCACCGCAATCGCCAGCACGAGATGCGCGTAGGCCTTGGCCCGGGCTGGATCGCGCCGGTAAAGTTCGTCGAGAATCGAGAAAACCTTCGGTAGGTAGTCGACCGGCGCGAGCAATGAGAAGAATTCTTGCGACAAGGCGGCGTCGCCGATCAACCAAGCCTGCGTCTCGGGTGAGAGCGCGAATCCGAGCGGAGCGTCGCGTGGCGTGTAGCGCTGCGGCATGTTCGGGTGCCCCACCTTCGCCGTCGTCACCGCCTGCAGCCAGCGCGGGATGAAGCTTGTCTCCTTTTCACCGAACAGCGCCGCCCAGCGCGCGGCGTTAAGCCAGGCCTCGGCCGCCGGGAGTTTGTCGGCCTGATAAGCCCGGATCGCCGCGGCCCGCAGCCCCGCCGTCTGCGGCGCCCAGCCATCGCGCTGCGCCGCCGCGCCCACGGCGGCGAGCCGGGCCACAGTCGGCGGTTGGAGGCTTTCCGCCGCGGGGATCGCGGCCGGTTGCGCCGCGAGCCCCACTGCCAGCACGAAGAGAAAAATAATCCAGGCGCGTGTCATTCGGAGCGCAGCGAACAATCCACCGTTCCCCACCCAGGTGCGAGTGCGGATATTTCGCTGGTCGGGACGCCGTTGCTCTGAGTCGTCCTGAGTTCCCGCGTGCGCCCACCCAACTCAAGACGGCTCGGAGCCATCCCTACCTCTTCAAACCAACCGCGCTCCCAAAATAAGAAACCCCCGCTCCCCTTGATCTCGGGGGGCGGGGGCTCTTTAGGCGACGGTTGGTCGCGTTTGTTACGGCGCCACCTCTGTGGTGGCGGGAGGCGCCTTTTGTTTGAAAATAAGTTTTTCCCCATCGCGGACGACCAGGCACAGCTCGCCATCCTTGACCTCGCCCTTCAACAGGGCCTCGGCCAACGGATCCTCGAGGTAGTGCTCCACGGCGCGACGCAGCGGACGCGCGCCGTATTTCTCGTCATAACCCTTCTCGATCAGGAGGTCCTTCGCTTCCTGCGAAAACTCGAGCGTGATTTTGCGCTCGACCAGCCGCTTGGCAAAGTTGGCCGTCTCGAGCTCCACGATCTTGATCAGGTCCTTCTTGTCGAGGGGCCGGAAGAAGATGATGTCCGAAATGCGGTTCAGAAACTCGGGCTTGAAGACGCGTTTCGCTTCCTCGAGCACTTTTTCGCGCATCTTCTCGGCGTCGTTGAAATTCGACGCCGCGGCGGCAAAGCCCATCGAGGTCTGGCGCTGCAGGAGCTGCGCGCCGACGTTCGAAGTCATGATGATGATCGTGTTGCGGAAATCGACGGTGCGACCGAGCGAGTCGGTGAGCCGGCCGTCCTCGAGTATTTGCAGCAGCAGTTGGATCACGTCCGGGTGTGCCTTCTCGACTTCGTCGAAGAGGACGACCGCGTAGGGCTTGCGCCGCACGGCCTCGGTGAGCTGGCCACCCTCCTCGTAACCGACGTAGCCCGGAGGCGAGCCGACGAGGCGGGACACGGAGAACTTCTCCATGTATTCCGACATGTCGACCTGGATGATGGCGTCCTGGTTGCCGAACATCTGCGCGGCGAGCTGCTTCGCGAGCATCGTCTTGCCGACGCCCGTCGGGCCCACGAACATGAAGGAACCGATCGGCCGACGCGGGTCCTTGAGGTCGGCGCGCGAGCGACGGAGGGCGCGCGCGATCGAAATCGCGGCGACTTCCTGGCCGATGACGGCCTTCTGCAGTTCGCTTTCGAGCGCGAGCAGTTTCTCGCTCTCCTTCTTCTCCATCCGGTTGAGCGGAATACCCGTCCAGTCGGCGACGACCTGCATCATGAGCTCCTCGTCGATCGCGACGCGTTTCTCATCGCGGGACTTCTTCCACTGCTCGGTCACCGTCTCCTGTTTCACGCGGAGCTGCTTCTCCTGATCGCGGACCTTGGCGGCTTCCTCGAAGTGTTGCTCGGCGTTGGCCTTTTCCTTGGCGGCGCAGACGGCCTCGATTTCCTTGGTGAGATTCTCGACGTCCGGCGGACGGCTGAGCGCACCGATGCGCGCGCGCGAACCGGCCTCGTCCATCACGTCGATGGCCTTGTCCGGCAGGAAGCGGCCGGTGATGTAACGGTCGGAAAGCTTGGCGGCGGCCTCGAGGGACTTGTCGCTGAACGTCGCCTTGTGGTGATCCTCATACTTCGAGCGGATGCCCTTCAGGATGAGAATCGTGTCGTCGACCGAGGGCGCCTCGACCTTCACGGACTGGAAGCGGCGATCGAGCGCGGAGTCCTTCTCGATATACTTGCGGTATTCCGTGAGGGTCGTCGCACCGACGCACTGGAGTTCGCCCCGCGAGAGCGCGGGCTTGAAAATGTTCGACGCATCCATCGCGCCCTCGGCCGCGCCGGCGCCCACGATGGTGTGCAGCTCGTCGATGAAGAGGATGATGTTCTTGGCGCGCTTGATTTCGTCCATCACGGCCTTGATCCGCTCTTCGAACTGGCCGCGGTATTTCGTGCCGGCCACCATGAGCGCGAGATCGAGCGTGATGACTTTCTTTTCGGCGAGAATCTCGGGCACGGCGCCCGCGGCGATTTCCTGGGCGAGACCCTCGACGATCGCGGTCTTACCCACGCCGGCTTCGCCGATGAGGACAGGATTGTTCTTCGTGCGGCGGCACAGGATCTGGATGACGCGGCGGATTTCGTTCTTCCGGCCGATGACCGGATCCATTTCGCCCTTGCGGGCCAGCTCGGTGAGATCGCGGCCGAACGCTTTCAGCGCGGGCGTCTTCACTTCCTTCTTATCCTCGGACTGCGCGGCCGAACGCTGCGGACTGCCCGCGGCGGCCTCTTCGCCGCCACCCTCGCCGGGCTGCGAACCGGAGAACTGCGGATCGAGTTCGCGGAGAATTTCGTTGCGGGTGCGCTCGATGTCGATGTCGAGCGATTTGAGGACGCGGGCGGCGACGCCTTCGCCCTCGCGCAGCAAGCCCAGCAGGATGTGCTCGGTGCCGACGTAGGAATGATTGAGGGTCTTCGCCTCGCGGCCGGCGAGCGCCAGCACCTTCTTCACGCGCGGCGTGTAGGGCACGCTGTTCTGGGCCTTCGTCTCCTGGCCGGTGCCGACCTGTTTCTCCACCGCGTTGCGCACGGTCTCAAGATCGAGGCCCATCTTCTGAAGCACGCTCACGGCGACGCCCTGACCCAGCTTGATCAGTCCCAACAGGATGTGCTCGGTGCCCACATAGTTGTGGTGGAAGCGGTCGGCTTCCTTGCGGGCGAGAGCGAGCACCTGTTGGGCGCGCGGCGTGAAATTATTCATCGGTTCCTGGGACATATATTTGGGTCAGGGGACGATTTAGTTTTTTCCGTTGGTGAAATTGAAGTCCGGGCGGACGAAATTGGCAAACTCGGAACGCAGGCGCGCCGCGCGCAGCAAGTCGCGCTGGCCGGGCTCGAATTCGCGTTTCTGCGTGTGCTGCAGGTGCCCCGGCTGCGCCTCGATCAGGAGGCGGTCGATGACCGAGCGGTTCGCATCCGGGAACGCGCCAAGGTCGACGCCCAGGCGGATGAGTGAAAGCAGGTTCATCGCCTCGCTCGACGAGAGCAGGTGGCAATTCTGGAGAATGCCGTAGGCGCGCCCAATCTTGTCGAAGAGCTTCGCCGGATCGGCCTCGATCAATTTTTCTCGCGCGTTGAGCTCGTGCTCGACGATCGACTGGAGGACGCTGCCGAGGCGTTTGATGATGTCTTCCTCGGATTCGCCGAGCGTGGTCTGGTTCGAGATTTGGAAGATGCTGCCGCTCGCGTCGGAGCCTTCGCCGAACAGGCCGCGGACGACCATGCCGAGCTGATTCACGGCGCGCACGACCTTCTCCATCTGATTCGAGATGACGAGGGCGGGCAGGTGCATCATCGCCGAAGCGCGCATCGCGGTGCCGAGATTGGTCGGGCAGGCGGTGAGGTAACCGAGCGTCGGAGAAAACGCGAAGTCGAGGGCTTCCTCGAGCGCGGTGTCGAGTTCGTTAATCGCGTTCCACGCCTTCTTGAGCTGAAAACCGGCGCGCAAGACCTGGATGCGGAGGTGATCCTCCTCGTTGATCATCACGGAGAAGGTCTGGTCCTTGTTGATCACGACGCCGGCGTCGGCCTTCGCGCCGCTGAGTTCGCGACTGATGAGGTGACGCTCGACGAGAATTTGTTTCTCGAGCTCGCTGAGATCGCTGATTTCGATGTCGAGCCCGCGCTTCATCGGGGCGGTGGCGGCGACGGCGGCGCGGCAGCCTTCGAAAATTTCGGCGCGCTGCGCGGGCTTCGCCCAGCCGGGGAACGGCTTGCCGGCGAGATTCCGCGCGAGCCGGATGCGCGTCATCAGCACGATCGCGGTCTTGCTGCTCGCGGAGTCGGTCAGTTCGGACGGAGAATCGATGAGCGAGGCAATCGTCATGGGCTCAGCGTGACGGCTTTTGGGCGACGGTTTGTTTGACTTGGTTGATCTCATCGCGGGTGCGGGCGGCGTCTTCGTAGCGTTCCGATTTCACAGCTTCCGTGAGATCGAGTTCGAGTTTAGTGAGGCGATCGTAGAGGGATTTGCGCTCGAGCGCGCGGTGCGGGATTTTGCCGGCGTGGGTCGTGCCTTTGTGCATGTTGTCGAGCATGGGCTCGACGATGCCTTTGAAAGTCTCGTAGCACGCGGCGCAACCGAAACGGCCGTGCTTCTTGAAGTCACCCTGCGTGAAGCCGCACTGCTCGCACCGCACGCCACCGGCGGACGGTTCGGGATTGAGCGACGCCTTGAGCAAAAGATCAGCCAGCGAAAATCCACTCGGATCCGTGACGCCTTTGGCCTGCGCGCACGCCTCGCACAAATCAACCTTGTGAACCTTGTTGTTCACGATCTGGGTGAGATGCACCGTCGCGGGTTTCGAGCAAAGATCGCATTTGAGCGGGTTGGCCATGAAAAGAGTTTTGTTGCTTGCACACACCATGCCACAGACCGGCGCGGTGGCAAGTGCGCGCGCGCAGTGGTTCGCCGCGCGCCGATGCGTCGCGCCGCAGTGCGCCAAGGGTGCAATCGTGACGCGCTGCCGAAAACTTGAGGACGTTGCCAAAAAAGCCGGGCGAGCTTCAGCGCGCCCTACCCCGGATCAGATCCGCGTGCCGTCCGCGAGCACCAGCTTGCGGAACGACGTGAGCACCTTTTGCGTGATCGGGCCCGGCTTGCCCGTGCCGATTTCGCGGCCGTCGAGCTTGACGACCGGAATCACTTCCGCGCCCGTGCCGGTGAGGAAACACTCGTCGGCGCACCACACGTCGTAGCGGGTCATGTCGGCCTCGCGGATCGGCACGCCAATGTCCTTCGCGATCGTGAACATCGAGCCACGCGTGATGCCCTGGAGCGCGCCTTGGGAGGCGCCCGGCGTGATGATTTCACCTTTGTGCACGATAAAGACGTTGTCCGCCGTGCATTCGGCCACGTAACCCTGCTCATTGAGCATGATGGCCTCGAGCGCGCCGAACTGCTTCGCCTCGATCTTGCCGAGGATGTTGTTCACGTAATTCAGCGACTTGATCGTCGGCGGCAGCGCGGCGGGCCCAATGCGGCGGGTCGGCACCGTGACGATGGAGAGGCCGTTCTCGTAATGCTCCTTCGGGTAAAGGGTGATCTTGCTCGCGATGCAAAAGACGGTGGGCTTCGGGCAGAGCCATGGCGCCAGGCCGAGATCGCCGACCCCGCGCGTGACGACGAGGCGGATGTAGGCGTCGGTGAGATTGTTTTGGCGGCAGGTTTCGCAGACGGCCCGGCTCATCTCCTGACGTGAAAGGGGCAGCGTCAGCAGTAGCGCCTTGGCCGAATACTCCAGACGCTCGAGGTGCTCCTCGAGGCGAAAGATGTTCCCGCCGTAGAGCCGAATGCCCTCAAAGACACCGTCACCGTAAAGCAGGCCGTGATCGAACACGGACACTTTGGCGTCGGCTTCATCGACGAACTTCCCATCGAGATATATCTTCATCGCACCAGATTAGCGGCCTCAAAAAAGTTTTGTCCAGCCCTCGCCGGGGGAAAATCTGCTTGTGCTCCGGATTTTTCAGAGAAACTGTCGCTCCGCCTCCGCGTCTTTCTCCCGTGATGCCCCTTTCAACTATGCGCCTGCCGACCCGCCGTTCCACCGCCGCTTTCACCCTCATCGAGCTGCTGACGGTCATCGCCATCATTGGCATCCTCGCGGCCATCTTCATCCCGACGATCGGTTCCGCGCTCGACAAGGCCAAGCGCGCCGTCGACGCGACCAACATTCGTGAGATCGTCAAAGCTGCGTCGATCTACGCGCAGGATAACGGCGACAAGCTCCCCGATCCTGCGACGATTCCCACCACCACCCTCAACGCTAATCCCCGTGCGCTGCTCTGGCCCGGCATCATCGCGCGCAGTGGTGTTCTGACCGATCCCAAAGTGTATTTCTCAAAACTCGATCCCGCTTTTTCCCAGAATTTTCCCGTCTCGATCATCAATAGCACCCTCGCGGCCACGCAGGCGAAGAATTCCCTCGACGGCCAGTTCCCCACCACGGGTGGCGCGATGGCTTACGAATTTGTGGGCGGACTTACGACCAGCCATCCGGCGACGACTCCCGTCGCCTACACGCGCGGACTTGGGACCACGGGAGCATGGAGCGCGACCAACGGTGTCTATCGCGATCTTGGTGGTTTCGTCGGGTTCCTTTCGGGAAACGTCGAATTCTTCAATAGCGCCGCGACCCCGAACGGATCGGTGAACGCGCTTTTCACCTCGAATGGTTCTGGCCGCCGCACCCCGAATATTCTTCAAGGCATTCCCCTGACTGCCCGACTTTGGGGCGTCCCGGGCAATGGCGTGACCACCCTCGGCAGCGCCACCGGCGTCGCTGCCTCGCGCGGGCCGTAAGCCATTTCCACGCGCCGCCCTGCGACGCTTTCCCACCCGGCCGCTCCCGCGACCGGGTTTTTTATTTCCCGCTTCCCCCGCAACACCCCGGGCGCCATGGTGGTCAATCCGCCACATGACGCCTGCTGCCGACAACGCGCCCACCCGCCCTGCTCCCGTCGAACGGGCCAACTCCGTGCATCCGACCTACGTCGTCGGCCACCGCAATCCCGACGCCGATGCCATCTGCTCCGCCATCGCCTACGCCGCTTACAAGGAGGCGCGCGGCGAGCGCGGCTATCTCGCGGCGCGCTGCGGAAATTCCAACGCCCGCATCGACACCATCCTCGCGCGTTTCCGCCAGCCGCTCCCGCTCTATCTTAGCGACGTCTCGCCCCGCGTCCGGGATCTCATGGCCACCGAGGTCATTTCGATCCCGGAAAACGCCACCTGCGCCGAGGCGCTTGAGCTGATCGATCGCTACCATGTGCGCGTGCTCCCGGTCACGTCGGCGCGCAAGGGCGTCGTCGGCGTCGTCTCGCTGACCGCGCTCGGCGGCGTGTTCATCCCGCGCGTCAGCGAGCCGCGCACCATGCGCCAGGTCAACACGTCGCTCGCACACATCACCCGCGCGCTGCACGCGAACGCGCTCCATCTCGTCGGCGAAAAGAAAATCGAGGAGCTCTTCGTCCGCCTCGGCACGATGGACATCCGCTCCTTCTGGAGCATCTCGGTGAAGGAAAACATCCCCGCCGAAAAATCGCTCATCATCGTCGGCGACCGCCGCGACATCCAGCACCGCGCCATCGAGCTCGGCATCCGCGCGCTGATCATCACGAGCAACCTCGCCGTCGACGCCGAGACCCTCGCGCTCGCCAAGACGAAGGGCGTCAGCCTCATCATCAGCCCCTACGATTCCGCCACCACCGCGTGGGTCGTCCGCACCGCCTCGACCATCGAGCGCGTGATCGAGCGGGACATCGCCACCCTCAGTGCCGACACCCGCATCGCCGACATCCGCAAGAAATTCTCCTCGGCCGCGGCCCACGCGTTTCCCGTCATCGCCGAGGATGGCGCGCTGCTCGGCATCCTCACGAAGACCGACATCCTCAAGCCCGTCCAAACCCGCCTCGTTCTCGTCGATCACAACGAACTCACGCAAGCCGTCCCCGGCGCCGACGAAGTTTCGATCATCGAGATTATCGACCACCACCGGCTCGGCGCGCTCAACACCGCCCAACCGATTCTCTTTATCAACGAGCCCGTCGGTTCCACCTGCACCATCGTCGCCGATCTTTTTCGGCGCGAAAATCTCCAGCCCACACCCGAGATTGCGGGCATCATGATGTCCGGGCTCATTTCCGACACGCTGCACCTCAACGGCCCGACCACCACGCGCAAGGACGCCATCATCCTCTCCTGGCTCGCCGAAATCGCGGGCGTCGATTCGAAGAAACTCGCCGACGAGATCTTCAACTCCGGCTCCGTCATCCTCGCCAACCCGCCCGAGAAAATCGTCCGCTCCGACCACAAGGTCTACGAGGAGGAAGGCGTGAAATTCGCCGTGTCGCAGGTCGAGGAACTCGGCTTCGGCAATTTCTGGCAGCACGCGAAGCCGATCGCGGAGGCGCTCGCCGCCTTGCGCGACGAGGAGCGGCTCGCGTTCGTCGCGCTACTCGTCACCGACATCAACACCCAAAATTCTTTGCTGCTCGTGAAGGGCGACGCCGGCCTCATCCAGCGCATCAGCTACGCCCACGTCGAGCAGGACGAAATCTTCGATCTCCCCGGCATCGTCAGCCGCAAGAAACAGCTCATCCCCTACTTCGCGAGCCTGCTCAAGGAAATGGCCGCCGACGGCGCCCTGCCGACGACGCGCAGCACCGCGCCGTTCAAGAAAAAGAAGTAGTGCCCACGGCGCGGCAGGCCTCCGCGCCTGCCGCCCTCCCCGTGCTCTCCCGCAGGCAGGGACGCAGCCGCTCCATTATTACTTCAAATATGGATCGCCTCGCCGCTCGTCGCCGCGGCGGCTTCCATCAGCGCTTCGCTCAGGGTGGGATGCGCGTGGATCGAGCGGTGGACTTCATCGACGGAAAGTTCCGCGTTCATCGCGAGCACGTATTCCGCGATCAGCTCGGGCGCTTCGTTGCCGAGGATGTGGACCCCGTAGATCTCACCAGACTTCGCATCGCTGATCACTTTGACGAAACCTTCCGAGTCGCCCGCGGCGACGGCCTTGCCCGACGCCGTGAAGGGAAACTTGCCGACCTTGTAGTCGAGTTTCTTTTCCTTCGCCTGCTGCTCGGTCAGTCCCGTGCTCGCGATCTGCGGCTGGCAATACGTCGCGCCCGGGAAAATCTTCACGCGGCCGCCGCTGTGATGGCCGAACATTCCCGACACGGCGTTGACCGCCTCGTAGGTCGCGACGTGCGCGAGCCACGGCGGCCCGATGATATCACCCGCGGCGTAGATGCCCTTCACGCTGCTCTCATAATTGTCGTTCACCTTCACGTAACCGCGCTCGAGTTCGAGTTTCACTTTCGGGGACAGCGCGCCGTCGAGATTCGGCGTCACGCCGATCGCGATGAGCAGCGTCTCCGCCTCGATCTCGGTGGAGTTGGCTTCACCGGCTTTGAGCAGCGTGATCTCCACCTTGTCTTTGCCGACGCGGACCTTGTCGACCTTCGTGTTCACGTGCACGGTCATACCCTGCTTCTCGAACGACCGCTGCAGCGCCTTCGCAACGTCCTCGTCCTCGACCGGCACGACCTGCGGGAGCATCTCGACGAGCGTGACCTTCGATCCGAACGCGTTGAAGAAATAGGCGAACTCCACGCCGATCGCGCCCGCGCCGAGAATCACGATTGACTTGGGCGGGTGCTTGCGGGGCTCGAGCGCCTCGCGTGACGTCATCACGCGCGCACCATCGACCGGCACATCCGGCAGCCGGCGGGGTTTGCAACCGGTCGCGAGCAGCACGTTCTTCGTCTTGAAAAATTTCCCCTTATGCTCGCCCTCGGTAATCTCGACCATGCCGGGCACCGTGACCTGCGCGCGGCCGACGAAGTAATCGACCTTGTTTTTGCGAAAAAGAAATTCCACCCCCTTCGCCATCTGCCCGGCGACCCCGCGCGACCGATCCATCACTTTGGCAAAGTCGAAGCTCACGTCCTTCGCGCCGATGCCGAACGTCTCGGCCTTTTGCAGCGAGCGGTAGAACTCTGCGCTCTTCAGCAGCGCCTTCGTCGGAATACAGCCCCAGTTGAGGCAAGTGCCGCCCGCGCGTTCCAGTTCGATGCACGCGACCTTTTTGCCGAGCTGCCCCGCGCGAATCGCGCCCGCATAGCCCGCCGGTCCGCCGCCAATGACGATGAGATCGTAGTCTGGAGTGTCAGCCATGCTCCCACCGTCGCACGGCGCGGAAAACGGTCAAATGGAAATTCCGTCAAGCGGCGCGGCTTCCCGCCGCAGAATTCACCGACTCTTCGGCTGGAAGCCGATGCCACTGCGATCAAATATCAATCACGTCGTCCGGCTTTTTCTTCGCTGGCGGCGCCGTCTTCTTTGAGCCCTTCACGAACGCGTTGACGAACAGGTTGGTGATGCTCACCACCAGCGCGCCCCAGATGGCCGGCCAAAAGCCCGCGACGTGAAACCCGTCCACCAACCGGCCGACAAAGAGAAACAACAAGGCATTGATCACCAGCACGCCGAGTCCCAGTGTCAGCACAATGAACGGCAGCGTGAACAGCACCAGCAGCGGCTTCAGGATCGCGTTGAAAAAACTCAGGAGCAGCACGACCGCGACCAGCGTCGGTCCGTCGCGATACTCGATGCCCGGCACGAGCTTCGTCGCCAGCACCACCCCGAGCGCGAGGATGGCCCAGCGCAGCAACAGTTGAAGAAACGGTGAGTTCACAGCTGCAACTGTCCCCCGGTCATTGGCTCGCGCAATGAAAATCCTCGTCGTCCAGGATTACCTGCGCAGCGGCGGGACCGAGCGGCAATCCGTCCTGCTCGCGAACGCGTTTGCGGCGGCCAGACACGCGACCACGTTGCTCACGTTTCGTCCAGGCGGCGCTTTAGCCTCGACCGTTGCGCCCGCCGTCACTCGAAAAATCCTCCAACCGTTCGACTTCGGTCTCGATTGGTTCGCCCCCGGACTCGCGCAATTTGTCCGCCTCACACCCTTCGACGTGATCCTGTGCATGGGTCGAATGGCGAATTGCTACGCAGACACCATTTACTTCGCTGAATCTGCCGCGGCATTGGCAGGGATCGATACTGCAAAAGTTGTTTCGACAATGCGCACAGGTAAAACCCTTCCTTGGCGCTTTCGTCGCGGACTTCATTACGCTCATCACGTCGTCGCGAACAGTGCCGACGCCCGCGACACCCTCGTCTCGCGCTACGACGTCCCCGCCGAAAAAATTTCCGTCATTCACAACTCCCTCGTCTTCCCGTCCGAGTCCGCGCTCTGGCGCAACGAGCCACTCCGCGCCCAACACGGCGCCACACCCTCGACCTTCGTGCTGCTGAACGTCGCGATGTTCCGCCGCGAAAAGAACCAGCGCGAGCTCATCGAAATTGCCGCCGGCCTCCCGCTCGAACTCGACTGGCAGCTCTGGCTCGCCGGCGACGGTCCCGAGCGCGCCGCGTGCGCACGCCTCGTCGCCGAAAAGCAGCTCGGCGAGCGCGTAAAAATCCTTGGCTTCTTCCGCGATCCGACGCCGCTCTACTGCGCCGCCGATCTCGCGGTGCACGCCTCGTGGAGCGAGGCGCTGTCGAATTTTCTCATCGAGGCGCAGGCCCACGGCCTCCTCGCCGTCGCCTACGAGGCACAGGGCATCCGCGAGTGCTTTGTGCCCGGCCGCACCGGCTGGGCGATCGCGCGCGACGACCGCGCCGCGTTTCGCGACACGCTCACCCGCCGCATGAGCGAGCCGGCCGTCGCATATGCGGAGCGCTCCGCGGATGCCCGGGTGTTTGCCCGGAAAAATTTCGACGCCGACAGACAGGTTGCAGCCTATCTCGATCTCTTTCAGACCTTGCGCGCGACCTCCGCCCCATGACCAACAAGCAGCGCACCGATCTGATCGAAGCCTACATCCGCGAACACAAATACGCCGATCTGCGGACCCTCGCGGAAAAATTCAGCGGCTCGCTTTCGACCGTCCGCCGCGCGCTCGATCAACTCGAGGCCCGCGCCATCGTCCGCCGCCATCACGGCGGTGCTTCGCTGATCGAGACCGATGCGCTCACGCAGGAATACGATTTCATCGCACGCAACCAGCGCCACCCCGATGAAAAATTCGCCATCGCCAGCCTCGTCGCCGAGCAGGTGCAACCCGGCATGACGGTGATTCTCGACGGCGGCAGCACGACCTACACCGTCGCGCGCCTGCTCGCCGACAAGCATCTTCAGGTCATCACGAACTCGCTCCCGATCGCGTCGCTCTTCAGCGAAATTGGCAGCGTCGAGACGATCGTTACCGGCGGCAGCATCTACTCCCGCCTCGGCGTGTTGATCGGGCCGTTGTGCGAACAGTCCTTCGAGCAAACCCACGCCGACCTGGCGATCCTGGGTGGCGCGGGAATCACGGAGAACGGCGTGTGGAACCACAACGCCCTGATCGTCGCCGCCCAGCGCAAGATGATCGGCGCCGCGACGCGCACGATTTTCGCGCTCGATAATTCCAAGTTCGGCCGCAAGGCGCTCAGCCTGACCGCGCCGTTCGATCCGCGTTTCACCATCGTCACCGACACCCGCCCGGCGCCCGCCGTCACGCGCGCGATCAACGCCGCCGGAGCGAAGCTCACGCTGGCCGAGAAAAAGCCGGCCGCGCGCTCGTGACGCGGCGGAGGCCGGGACCGCGACCGTCTCGGCTATCGCGCCGCGACGGAAGTGAACCGGCGGCGGCGTTGCCAGCACGCCAGGGCTAGCGCGGCACCGGCGACAATGGCCGCATAGGTGGACGGCTCGGGAATCGCGGAAGCGTTGAGCGTGATGCCCTGGCCCTGAAACCCCGTGTTCGCCATCGATACGGTGATGATGCCCTGCATCATTGCGCCCAAATTGTTCGTAAACGAGATGCCGACATACGCGCGATAAGTATCCGAGCCAGCCGTCGCCGCCGACGTGAAGGTGTAGTTACTCGCGTTTCCGCTAAAGGTCGCCGACGTGGCGACGCCGGGTGTTGTCGGGGCCGCCAGCGTGCCGCTCGCAATCTGCACCTCCGCATTCGAACCGCCGCGGAAAAAGAGCACCCAGTCCACCGCGCTGGTGATGGCGCCATTGTTGCCGAGCGTGAAGTTGAAGCTGATCGGCATCACCGTGCCCGCGCTGATGTTCGCGCCGCTGATGTTGCCCTGATAGCCCCACGCGCCCGTGCCGGCACCGGTGGTGCCATTGGTCTCGACGGTGAAGCTCTGGCCGAAAGTCACCGCTGTGATACTATTCGTCGTCGTGCCGGGATCGGAAAACACCGACGAACCACCCACCGGAAACACGCCACCCTGGCTGGGTGATCCGGCCGGCACCACCGACCCGGTAGCGTAGTTGGCAAACGTGCCGGGCAGGCCGAATGTGGTTTGGGCCGAAAGGGAACCAGTAAGGGCGAACGCGCCGAGCGCGCACAACCCGCCGGCGACGTTGCGCAGGGCCTGACGATGGCGAGAGGTTTTCATAGGGTTCATTACGCGAGAAAAAACGACGTGACGTATCTCCCGCGCGCTCCCACGAAGACTGCTCCGCGATTCAGCGCGATCCCGCAGGGGCGAATCGCGGAGCCGATGTGGCCAATCGCCGAACTACGGCACCGATCGGAACGCACTCAGCCGCTCCCGCAACTCGGTCCAGCGGTCACGACTGGCCGAGATAGGCTCAGCCGCGCCGTCGACGAACAAATGCGTGTGCTCGTCGCGGTCGCGTTCGTAGCGCGTGATGCGCGCGAGATTCACGATCTGGGTCCGATGCACGCGCATGAAATGCGTGGCAGGTAGCGCGGTTTCCCAGTCCTTGAGGCTCTTGCGGAGAAAAATTTTCGCCCCGTCGGCGAGTTGCACTTCCGAGTAATTGTCCCGCGCCGCAATCACACTGATCTCCGCGACGGGCGTGAACCACGCGCGCAAACCCGCGCGCAGATAAACCGTGTCGTCGAGCCGCAGCGCCGGCCCGCGCGGGCCCGCGGACGGAATTTCCCCGGCTGCTGCGGTCGCCCGGCGGCCCAACGCTTCCGCCAGCCGCGCGGGCACCACCGGTTTGAGTAGATAGTCGAGCGCGTTGACCTCGAAGGCGCGCAACGCGTAGCGGTCGTAAGCCGTGACAAAAATAATTCGCGCTTCCGGTCGCACGTCGCCCACCAGGTCGAACGAACTTCCGCCGATCAACTGAATGTCCAAAAAGACTAGGTCGTAATCCGGCTGCGCCAGTCGCGCCCGCGCGCTCACCACCGTCGCCGCTTCGCCGACGATGGTCACTTCCCGATGTGCGACGAGTTTCGCCCGCAAATCGGCGCGCGCCGTGGATTCATCTTCAATGAGCAAGGCCCGGATCATCGTGCTCATACCGCCACCTCCAGCTGGGAAATTTGCAAGGTCACGGTCACCCAGCCGTTCGCCTCGGCGATGTCGAGCTGATGCGAACGCGGATAGTGCCGCACCAGTCGCTCGCGAAGATTCTCGAGGCCGATGCCGAGAGACGCGACCGGCTTTTTCTCCCCCGGCTCGACCCAGGTGCCGGTGTTCGCGACCACGAGTTCAAGCGCACCCTCGCGCACGCGCCGGGCCGTGAGTCGGAGACCAACGCGGTCGGGGCTCGTCGCGCGGCCATATTTGAGCGCGTTTTCCACCAGCGGGAGGAGCAGGAAATGCGGCAGCCGCTCCCCGGCGAGCGCGTCGGCGGTGGTCATTTCGACATCGAGCAACTCGCCCCAACGGGAGCGTTCGATCTCGAGATAATTTCGCAGCAGTTGCCACTCCTCGCCCAAGGTCGTCGTGTCGCGGTCATCGGCGCGGTGCAGCGTGAGGCGGCAGAACTCCGCGAGCCGCTCGACCATGGTGCGCGCCGTCGATTGCGCGGCGGGCAGCGCCCCGCTGATCGAAGCCAGCGTGTTGAAGAGAAAATGCGGGTTGAGTTGGTAGCGCAGCACTTCGAGCCGGGCCTTTTCTTCGGCGAGCCGCGCGGAAATTTTTTCGTCGAGTTCCAGTTTGTTGAGGCGGATGAGCTCGGTGTTTCGCTGGGCGAGTTCGGCGGTGCGCTCGGTCACGATCCCCTCGAGTCGCCCCGCCCGCTCGCTCAGCGCGCGGGTGCGCAGTTGCACCACGCCGGCCATCAGCGCGCCACCCGCGAGGACGTAGCCGACGATGGCCCAGACCGTGCGCCACCACGGCGCGAGCACCACGAAAGCGAGCGCCGCGGGGTTGGCGAACTGCCCCTCGGCATCGCGCGCGCGAACTTCGAAATGATAGCTGCCCGAAGGCAAATTCGCGAAGCTGCGTTCGCGCTTCGCCGCCCATGCCGACCAGTTCTCCTCCAGACCGTCGAGTCGCGTCTGGTAGGTAACGACACTCGTGGGACGCTGGCGGGGTGCGAGGTAGGTGAATGTGAGCGGGGCATGCACGGTCGGGAGCCGCTCGGCCTCGCGGACGTTGGTCGCGCTCAATTGCGTCGAAAACGGCACC
>JBBRLB010000081.1:0-28989 GCA_038231575.1 Opitutales bacterium
CGATCTCGCTCGACGGGCGGATCGTCGCTAAAATCGAAAACCAAAAATCGAAAATAGAAACCCCCGCACTCTGGTGGCCGGCCGGGCAGGGGGCCCAGCCGCTTTACGATTTGGCGATCACAGCGATCGCATCAGACGGCACGGAGATTGGCTGCTGGTCGCGACGCCTCGGGCTGCGCACGATCGCGCTCGATCGGCACGCGGACGAGTGGGGTGAATCGTTTCAGTTTGTCGTCAACGGCCGACCGGTTTTTGCGAAGGGCGCAAACTGGATTCCGACGCACAGTTTCGTGGCTGGACTCACGCGCGCGGACTACGCGCGCGACCTGCGCAGCGCCGTCGCGGCGCACATGAACATGGTCCGCGTGTGGGGCGGGGGAATTTACGAGAGCGAGGATTTCTACGATCTGTGCGACGAACTCGGGTTGCTCGTGTGGCAGGACTGCATGTTTGCCTGCACGCTTTATCCGGGCGACGACGCGTTTGCGGCGAGCGTGCGCGACGAGGCGGAATTTCAAATCAGACGGCTGCGCCATCGTGCGTCGCTCGCACTCTGGTGCGGCAACAACGAGGTCTGGAGTTGCAACGCGAAAGATTTGCTCAGCCCCGAGCACGCCGTCCTGCGTGAAGGCTACGAAAGGATTTTTCATCAGGTAATTCCGGCCGTCGTCGCGGCGCAGGACGGCGTCACGGCCTACTGGCCGTCATCGCCTTGGCGCGGAGATCCCGCGGCCGATCATGCGACGGGCGAAAAGCGCGGCGACACCCACTATTGGGAAGTGTGGCACGCGCGCCATCCGGTAAAAGATTACGAGAAGCACGCGTTTCGTTTCGTCTCGGAGTTTGGCATGCAGAGCTATAGCTCGCCTGCGACGAACGCGCAATTTTGCCCGCCTGGCGGCGGTGGCAACGTTTTCGGTCCCGTGATGGAGCGCCACCAGAAGAACCGTGCCGGCAACCAGATCATTTTGGATTATGTTTCGCGCCGGTATCGTTTCCCGAAATCGCAGGACGATCTGATTTATCTTTCGCAGCTCAACCAGGCCTACTGCATGCAGACAGGCGTCGAACATTACCGGCGGCAGATGCCGCGCTGCATGGGCGCGCTCTACTGGCAGCTCAACGACTGCTGGCCGGTCGCCTCGTGGAGCTCGATCGAATTTACGGGGCGGTGGAAGGCGCTGCACTATCTTGCGCGCCGATTTTTCGCGCCGGCGATTGTGGCGGCGCATGTGCCGGGCGACGAGACCACGACCATTGGCAACGACCGGCGATCGACCGTGCGCGAAGTTCATCTTTACACCGTCTGCGATTCGCCGGCGCCGGCGCGCGGCACCCTTCGTTGGGATTTGTTTCACCTGGACGGCCGGGTCGTCGCGACCGGCAAGAAAGCCGTCGCGCTTCGCTGCGGCGAGAGTGTGCGGCAGAAGACCCTCGATCTCGCGCGCCCGATCGCGCGGCACGGGCGCGACGCGCTGGTGCTCCGCATCGCGCTCGACGTGCACGCGGCGCGCGTGAGTGAAGACACGGTGTTCCTCGCGCCGCCACGTTTCCTCGCGCTCCGGAAAGGCCGCCCGCGGATCGGTGTGCGGTTGCAGGCGCCGGCGCGGGCGACGCTCTCCTTCGTTTCAAAAGTGTTTCAACACCGTTTGGCTTTCGATCTCAAGGGTGTGGCGTTTCAGGCGAGCGACAATTATTTCGAACTCTATCCCGGCGAGAAAAAAACGGTGACGGTCGAGCTAGCGCGTCCGCTCACGGTCGCGCAATTGCGCCGGCGGCTCACGTTTCGCTCGCTCGCCGACACTTACTGAGCTTCCGCCATCGAGCCATTGCCACGCCACCCGCGACCCCCACAATGCACAACATGAAGCCAGAGGTGTTGCTCATCTTCGCGCGGTTCGAGGAGTGCGTGACGATGCTCAAAGGGATCGCGCAATATAATCGCACGCATCAAGCGTGGGTCGCGTTTCTCGACGATGCGGCGAGCGCTGAGGCCGATCGCGCGTGGCTGCGCAGCAAGCCGTGGCAGGGCGTGATCAGTCGCCACACCACCGCCGCCTTGGTAAAAAGTTGCGCCGAGCTCAGGCTGCCGCTGGTCGATCTCAACGACACGCCGCTGTTCCCTGGCGTGCCCAAGATTCGTCCGGACAACGCCGCGATCGGTCGCTTGGGCGCCGAACATTTTATCGAGCGCGGCCACCGCTCGTTTGGTTTTTGCAGCTTTCGCAACAACGGCTGGGCCCGGGAACGGCGCGACGGTTTCGTCGCGGCCCTGCGTCTGGCCGGCCATCGCTGCAATGTGTTTGACGTGGAATACCCCGGTGACCTCACGCCGTTTTGGGACGTGAAGCAAACTGTGGCGCTCGTCGCGTGGCTTCGCCAACTGCCGCATCCGACTGCCGTGATGGCGTGCAACGACATGCGGGCGCAGCAAATCGTCGTCGCGGCGCAAGCCGCCGGTTGGCGCGTGCCGGAAGAGATCGCCGTGCTCGGTGTCAATAACGACATCGTCCGCTGCGAACTCGCGCATCCCCCGATTTCCAGTGTCGCGCCCGACGCTTTTCAATCCGGCTATCTGGCGGCGGAACTCCTGGCGCGTCTCATCCGCGGCGGCAGACCCGACACGTTCGACCGTCGGGTGGAGCCGCGCAGCCTCATCGTGCGGCACTCGACCGACATGCTCGCGGTCGCGGATAAAAATGTGGCCGCCGCCTTGAGTTACATTCGCGAGCACGCGTGCCGCGGTTTGACGGTCACAGAGCTGCTGAGCCATGCGTCGGTCTCGCGCAGCCAGCTCGAACGAAAATTCCGGCGGTTCCTCGGCCGCACGCCACAGGCGGAAATCCGCCGCGTGCAGCTCGCGAAGATCCGCCAACTTCTCGTCGAAACCGATTTTCCACTCAAGCGCATCGCCGAACTCGCCGGTTTTGCACATGTCGAATATATGTGCGTCGTTTACAAGCGGCTCACGAAGGAAGCGCCCGGGGCGTTCCGCCGGCGCCACGCCGCCGCCAAAATCTAACCGCGCCGCCCGCCGCTCGTGTCCATGCCCGAAAATCCCCCGACCATTCGCTCGCTCGCCACCCAGCTCCGGCTGAGCGCGATGACCGTTTCGCGGGCATTGCGGAACGCCACCGGCGTCAGCGCGGCGACGCGGAAACTTGTCCTCACCGCCGCCGCCCGCTGCGGCTACCGCCCCGATCCGTCGCTCGCCGTGCTCAACGCCTATCGTCGCGGCAAGCGCCATCTGCTGCCCCACGAGACGCTCGCTTACGTGACGAACTTTCCGACGGCCGATGAGTGGCGGAGCGTCGGGACGTTTCAGCGTTACTTTACCGGTGCGCAAGCGCGCGCCGCCGAGCTTGGGTATGCGCTGGAGCACTTCTGGCTGGGTGACCCGAGCCTGACGGATCGGCGGGCGTCGCAAATTTTGGTGAGCCGCGGCATCCGCGGCCTGATCATCGGGCCGCTTTGCCGCATCGGCATGTCGCTCCATTTGGACTGGGAAAAATTTACGGTTGTCGCGGTGGGACGCAGCCTGCTCGACCCCGCGCTGACCACGGTCTCGACCAATCATTTCCAATCGGTCGCGCTGGCCTGGGAAACCGCCTGGGCGCGCGGCTACCGGCGGATCGGCCTCGCGCTCACGGAAGAAGAGGAGGCCCGGACGCGCGGCACGCTTCACGCCTCGAATTTACTCCAGCAGCATCGGTTTGGCGGCGTGGCGCTCCCGGTGTTGGTTACGCCAGACCTTTCCGCGCCGCCGGTCGTGGCGTGGGTGCGGCGCCACCAACCTGACTTGCTGCTCAGCAGCAATCACCGCTTTTACGAACTCCTTGCAGAAAATTCGCCGCCCGGCGCGCGGCGAATCAAATTTCTGAATTTGAACACGAACCCGCGGTGGGAAATGGGCGGCATCGATCAGGGTCACGATCGCGTGGGCACCGAGGCGGTCTCCGTGCTGCATCACAAACTCATTCGGCGCGAAACCGGCATCCCGCTGCGTCGGGAAATCACGCTGCTGGATGGTTTGTGGAAAGAAGGGCGCGGCGAATGGCGGCTGACACGGCGGAGACGGACGGCGGCAGGTGGCGCGCAACTTTTCGCTTCCGGTGTTCGTCAAGTCGCCCCACACGCGTAGCGTATTCTCTCTGTCTCCACCGTCACGTATGTTTTCTCAGCGCCCCTTACTTTCCGCCAGTGCTGCTCTCGCACTTTTGTTCGCGACTTCTGCAAAGATGTCCGGCGCTTCGCCGGTCGGCGCGCCGGACTCGGGTGTCGTGCAGTTCCACCAAACTGTCGAACCGATCCTGAAGGCGAACTGTTACGACTGCCATGGCGACGGGGCGCACAAAGCCGGGCTCGCCTTCGACGAACTCACAACCAAGGACGATCTCCTGCACAATCCGCAGCTCTGGTGGAAAGTTCTGCGCAACACTCGGTCGCATATCATGCCACCGCCCGACGGTCCCGTGCCAAGCGCCGCCGAGCAGCTTGCGCTCGAGCAGTGGATAAAGACGGCTGCGTTTGGAATGGTTCCGAATCAATTTGATCCTGGCCGCACCACGGTTCGCCGCCTCAATCGCACGGAATATCGCAACACGATTCGCGACTTGATCGGAGTTGATTTCGACACCGAGCATGCGCTGGCGGCCGACGACATCGGCTACGGTTTCGACAACATTGGCGACGTGCTGACGCTTTCGCCGATGCGCATGGAGAAATTGATCGAGGCGGCGCAAACCGTCGTGAAGAAGGGTGTGCCGTCGGAGCCGACGGCGCCGACGGACCAGATGGCTTTTGGCAGACAGTTCCTGACCGAAGACGGCACGAAGAACGGCGACCCGATGACGTTCTACAAAGATCGCACGGTCGCCCACACTTACCCCATTGCGATCGCCGGCGAGTATCGCATCGTCATGGCGACCTCGGTCGATGGCACCGGCAATCCCGATCCGATGCGGTGCAAGGGCACCGTGTTGTGTGACGGCAAGGAATTTTACTCGCAGGAGTATTCGTGGGCCGACTGCATGTATTTTCAGAACGAACGCGTCCTCCGGCTCGAGCCCGGCCAGCACAAATTTGAATTTCAGCTGGAACCGATTGATCGCACGTTGAAGCAGCCGGGAAAAATGGATTTGAAACTTGTCTGGATGCAGGTGGTCGGCCCCCTTGATCCCAAGGCTTGGCCGGCGGCGCCAAACTACGCGCGCTTTTTCCCGCGCGATCGTGCGCCCGCGGATCCTGCGGCTCGCCGCAAGTATGCGCGAGAACTCCTGACGAAATTTGCCACGAAGGCTTACCGCCGCCCTGTCGACGCGGCCACGGTCGATCGCCTGCTGAAAATCGCCGAAGGGATCTACACGACTCCCGGCACGACGTTCGAGACCGGCATCTCGCGCGCAATGGTCGCGATCCTCGCTTCGCCGCGTTTTATCTTTCGTTTCGAGGAAGCGATGCCGGCGGCGCGGGGCCAGAGCTTCGTCCAGGTGGATGAATATTCGCTCGCGTCGCGCCTTTCTTATTTTCTCTGGTCATCGATGCCAGACGACGAGTTGATGCGACTCGCCGGGACCGGCAGGTTGCGAAAAAATCTTGCGGCACAGGTGCAGCGCATGCTGGCCGATTCCAAGTCGGCGGCCTTCGTGGAAAGCTTTACCGGACAATGGCTCCTCTCGCGCGATATCCTGCACGTGGCGATCAACCGTCGCATCGTGCTCGAGCGTGAAGGCATCAAACCACCCGCGCCGACGCGCCGCAACTTTGGGGGGCCACCGCCACCCCCCACCGAATTAACGCTCGAACAGCGCGACGCGTTGAAGCGGGAAGCGGAAGCTTATTTTAGTCACGTCGCGCGCGACAACCGCGACATCCTCGAACTCATCGACAGTAACTACGTCTTCCTCAACCAAACGCTTGTGAGCTATTATGGATTGCCGGCCGATACCGCGACCGGCCCAGAAATGCGCCAGGTCACGCTCGCTGCCGATGATCCCCGGGGCGGCGGCGTGATCACGATGGGCAGCGTCCTCGCGGTCACTTCTAACCCGACCCGCACGTCGCCCGTGAAGCGTGGCAAGTGGGTTCTGGAAAATATTCTGGGCGCCCCCGCGCCGCCACCACCGCCCGACATTCCTTCGCTCGAAGAGACCGAGAAGAAAATCTCCGACCGCAAGCCCACGCAGCGTGAGGTGTTAGCCAAACACCGCGAGGATGCCCTGTGCGCCTCGTGTCACGCGCGCATGGACCCACTCGGGCTCGCCCTCGAAAATTTTAACGCGCTCGGTCTCTACCGCACGCAGGAGCTGGATCAGCCCGTGGACGCCACCGGCTCGTTGATGACGGGTGAATCGTTCAAGAACGTCCGCGAGTTGAAGCAGATACTCGCGAGCCAGCACCGGCAGGAAATCTACCGCACGATCACCGAGAAGCTCCTGATCTATTCGCTTGGCCGTGGGCTTGAATACTACGACGTTCCCACCGTGGACAAGATTGTCGAACGGCTCGAACACGGCGGCGGACGGTTCTCGGAATTGCTGATGGGGGTGATCGAATCCGTGGCGTTTCAACAACGTCGTGTCGCCAGCGAACCCGCCGCGGCGCCAGCCAAGCCTGTGTCTGTTGTCACTTCTAACTAAGTCACCCGATGAACTCCCATTCCACTGTTCCCGCCATGATGCTGAGCCGCCGTCGCTTCCTTCGAAATGTCGGGATCTGCATGGCGCTGCCCGCCATGGAATCGTTCTGGTCGAACCGCCTCGTCGGTGCCACTCCTGCTGCGGCGATGGGCGCCGGGGCAGGCGAGCGGATGGTTGCCACCACGGCTACCGGCGCCCCGCTGCGCACGGCATTTTTGTATTTTCCCAACGGCGCGATTCCCGCCGCGTGGTGGCCTACCGGGGCCGACAAGGACTTTCAGTTGAATCGCACGCTCGCGCCGCTCGCGAACGTGAAGGAAAAAATCCAACTCGTCGGCGGCCTCTCCGATCTCTCCGCCAACAGCGGCCCCGATGGCGGGGGCGATCATGCGCGCGCCAACGGCACCTTCCTCACCGGCGTGCGCATCGCCAAGTCCGGTGGATCGGATTACCGCGCCGGCGTCTCCGCCGATCAGATCATGGCGCAGCAGATTGGGTTGCTCACGCCGTTCCGCTCGCTCGAACTTTCCTGCGACTCGATCCAGAACGCCGGCACGTGCGACACCGGCTACTCGTGCATCTACCAGCACAACCTTTCGTGGAGTTCGCCGACCGTTCCGCTCACGCCCGAGGTCGATCCGCGTTTGCTGTTCGAGCGCCTCTTCGGCGCCGGCCCGCGCAACGAACGCCAAAAAAATCTCCTGATCCGCCAGCAGCAACAGCGCTCGATTCTCGACTTCATCCTCGAAGACAGTCGCGCGCTGCAAGCGAAGATTTCCGGCCGCGATCGTTCGAAGCTCGACGAATATTTCACCAGCGTCCGCGACATCGAAGTGCGCATCGCGCAGGCGGAAAAATCCCGCGCCAACCGTCCGCAGCCCGAGGTCGAAACGCCCGGCGGCATCCCCGCCAGCACAACGGAATACATGCGACTGATGTTCGACATGCTGCATCTCGCGTTTCAGACGGACAGCACGCGCGTCGCCACGTTTTTGATGGGCAGCGAGGGCAGCGATCGCACTTATCCCGAGCTCAGTATCGCTGACGGCCACCACTTCCTAACGCACCACAATAACCGAGCCGACTTCGTGGAGAAGGTCACACAGATCGACGTCTGGTATGCGACTCAGCTGGCCTACTTTCTCGAAAAAATGGAGGCGACGAGAGACATCGACGGCAATTCCCTCCTGCACAACTCGCAGATCGTCTACGGCAGCGGCAATGCCGACGGTAACCGCCACACGCACACGAATCTCCCGGTGATTGTCGCCGGCGGCGGTGGCGGCACGCTCCGTGCGGGACGTTATATCAAATACAACGACGAGCCCGTCACGAACCTCTATCTCAGCATGATGGATCGCATCGGCGGCAAGCCTGTGGAGCGCTTCGGCGATTCTACGGGACGGTTGGCCAATTTATGAGGCTCAGAGCGTTTGGCGCGATGTGGTCCGTGGCCGCGGAAAGGAAATGCCAACGGTATAATTGGTCCTTCCGATTTCACCAGGGTGTTGTCCCGTAAGTAACACTCAGAACTAATGGGCGTCATACTGGCATACCCAAAGGACGGCCAAAGAAGTTCGAGACGCAATTGACGTCGGCGGAGCGCGAGGCTGACGTGACCTCGCCAAATCGAGCCGCGTAGTGCGACAGTCTGGGTCCAATCGAAAGGACTCAGCACCTGAAAGGGAAACGCTACTCGACCGAGGACAAGATCCGCATTTTGCGGGAGGCCGACGGTGGCCAGAGCATCGTGGAAGTCTGCAAGGAGAAGAACATCTCCGGAGGTGACGTTCCATCGTTGGAAAAACAATTTGGCCAGAGGGACGTGAACGAGGCTCGACGCCTAAAGGAACTCGAACGCGAGAACACGGAGCTGAAAAAGATGCTGGCGAAGACGCTGCGGGCGAAACGGGTCCTGGAGTATGTCGTCGAAAAAAATTATGAGCCCGGGGCGCAAGAAAGAGAGGGTGACGGCCGTCGTGAGCGACGGCCTGTGCTCCGGGCGGGCCGGCTGCCGGATCTTACGGTTGGCGCGGGCCACGTTTTGGTATCGGGCCGGGGTGCGCAGCGACGCGCACCAGCAGATGGTCACGCGGCTGCACGCGTTGTCGGAGGCCAACCCGCGCTCCGGCGATCGGCGGATCGCGGCGTTGCTGCGCCAGGAAGGCTGGCGCGTGGGCCAACGCGAGGTGCAGCGCCTGCGGCGCGTGGAAGGACTGCGCGTGCCGCCGACCAAACGCCGCCTGGTGCGCCGCGGTCACTCGACGGAGTTGCCAACCAAGGCAACGCATCGCGGCCAGGTGTGGACGTGGGACTTCATCGCCGATGCCACGATGCGTGGCGGCGCCCTGCGCATGCTGACGGTCTTGGACGAACACACTCGCGAGTGCCAGGTGTTGCGCGCCGACCGGGCGCTCGAGTCGGCCGACGTGATCGCGTTAGTGAAGGCAGCCATCGCACAGCATGGCGCGCCGGAGTTCATCCGCTCAGACGACGGTCCGGAGTTTATCGCGAAAGAGCTCCAGTGCTGGCGCGCCGAGGAGAAGATCAAAACGATCGACATCGAACCGGCGAGCCCCTGGCAGAACGGGTTCGTCGAATCGTTTCACGGTCGGTTCCGCGACGAATGTCTCAACCGCGAGCAACTGTGGACGCTCACGGAAGCTCGCGTCGTCATCGAAGACTTCCGGATCAAATCCAACACGTAGCGACCGCACAGCAAACTCGGCTGCCGCACTCCTCTGCACTATGCCGCCCAACTCGCTCGACCTCCGGCTCCGGCCGGGCTCCGCCCGCCCTCCGCCGGAGATCAGACAAACCCAACCCGTTCTGCCAACCTCAGACCACTGCCCGGACTAACGCAGCGGGTGGCTCCAAAAGGTGAATCCCGTCACAAGCTCCCTGGATCCACGGACGAGCGTGATCTGGAACGGGCGTCGCTGGCGGGAGCCGACCTGTATCTCCGGAAGTTTTCCAACGTGGCCCAACTTGCATCGATCGTTAAATGGACACCGGCGGCGGAGGCGTGCCCGACTGTTTTTAGCCCCGGCTGGTCTTCCACCAGTTCCCGCGCTGGCGACCGCCTCACAGTGCCACCACATAGGTGAAATGCGCAACCCCTTTGCTCATCATCGATGACATGCGGCTGCGCGTAAATCATGGTCCCGCGGGCCGGCGCTCCACGCGGTTGCGAACGGGCAGGACCACCGGTGGCTCGGGTATGGCGGTAAATTTTTCCGTCGGGGTCAGCTGCCCGCCGGACTTGGTCTTCAACCCGCCATTTTCGATCGACACGTCCTCGACCCGATAGGGCGAACCGTCCGCTTTGCGGATAAAACCGGCGATCTCGCTGGCGTTAAACGGTCGGCTGCCGCGCCGGCCGAACACGACGGTTTGGCCGCCACTTTCGTCGACGACCCGATCGCGATCGAGGCCGCGGCTGACGGTGACGGCTTCACCTCGCGTCGGATAGGTGGCGATAAGCTTTGGGGTGGGCGGCGGGCTGAAGCCCATGTATCCCGGGACGTTTTCGGGCGAGATCATCTGCAGGACGCGGAGGCCGTTCCTCCCGTCGGCGACGAGGGCGAACATCGAGGCGTTGATGGATCCGATCTGGACGGCACGGGTGTCGTTGAGCGTGCCGCCGGCGGTGAATTTTTCCCGGAGCACCGGTGCGGCGGGGTTTTTGATATCGATGATTGCGAGGCCCTCGGCGGCGGCGGCGACGTAGAGATAGGTGCGGGCGGCGTAGAGGCCGCGGGCGTTGGCGAGCGGGATCGTTGCGTCGGCGAGAACGCGTGGGGCGTCGGGCGCGGAGAGGTCGATGGTCTTGACACCGTCGTCGTCCGTCACGAACGCATAGAGGAATTGCACCGCGATTTTGCGCGGATGCTTGAGTGCGCCCTCCGGCGTGCGGCCGGCGATCTTCGGGTGAGTCGGATCGGTCACATCGACGACGACCAAGCCGGCATCGCAGGTGACGTAGAGCCGATGGCCGGCGAGGTAGGAGTGCGTGGCTCCGGCGAGGAGGCTGCCGGGGTTGAAGCGGACCACGTCTTTTTCGGTGAAGAAATTGTTCGCAGGATCGCCGTCAACCAGGGTGCCGACCATGACGTTGACGAGTCCCTCCTCGCGGTCGGTGACGTAGACGAAGGCGTAGGTCGCGGCGATCGGCTGCTCTTCGTTTTCAGGGAGATGCGTGCGCAACGGATCGATGCCGAGGGTGCTCGGCAGCGTGACGCTCGTCGCATATTTGGTGCGCACGCGCAGGCTCTGGCCGAGCGGCGAGACCGGGGCCGAGGTGATGCGCTGCGAGAATGCCTTGTTGTCGATGTTAGCGACATCGAACACCTCGAAACCACCGGGACCGTTGGCCGTGTAGAGGTATTCGCCGCGCAGGGTGAGATCGAGAATGTCATCGCCCGCGTGGTGGTAGGCTTCCCGGAGCACACCGGCGTTTTTCTCCGCGTGATCACGGTAGTCGTCGGGATACGCGAGGTGGTGGAGATGGCTGCCGAGGGCGGCCTGAGGCTCGTCGCGTTCGGTCCAGACGACGGCGTCGAAACCTTGCTTGCCCGCGCCGACATACGCGTAGCGACCGAAGAAATTCACGGTGCCGGTCCCGAAGCCGAGGAGCTGGGTCATCCAAGCGTTGTTGTCGCCCGCGGTGGAAAGGTGGCAGTCGGTGCAGGTCTTGGTCGTGCCGACGGAGCTGGTGGTGTGCGCGAAGTGCGGGTTGAAAGCCTGGCCCGAGTAGCCCTCGGCCGAGACGGTCTGCTGCTGCGAGTAGATCCACTCGCGATTGCTGTTCTGCGAGTCGACGATGACCGCGCTCGAAGAGCGGATGACGGCGAGGCGGTTGCCCTTGTAGGTCGCGTCGCGGCCGAGCATGAAGACGTCGTCACGCACGACTTGCGGGCTGTAGCCGGCGTAGTTGCGGGTGGTGGTGCCTTCGAATTTGTTGGCCGCGACTTTTTGGTTGGCGGTCATCGAGAGATGACAACCGAAGCAACTCGTGACCCACGAGGTGTGGCAGACGACGCACGAGATGTTTTGATTGGAGTGGGCGAGGAGGGTGTCGGTGCGTAGCGGGCGCGGGACCGCGCCCGTGGCCGGGAGGGGCGAGCCAGTGCCCTCGGGCGGCGGCGCACCCCAACTGACGCCATCGCGGCGAAGGGTTTTCGCGTAGGCCGACTTGGCATTGTAGTGCGTCGACAAGGGATCGACGGTGTCGAGCGTTTGCGGGACCTCCCACGCGACATCGCGGCTCATCATCGAACGCTGGTAAAGCTTTTGACCGACCCAGTAGAAACGCGGACCCCAGGGCGTGGAGCCGGCGGCGAGATCGACGGGCGCGACCTTACCCTGCGCAAAGGTGCCGCCGTTGCCGCTCGTGACGAGGGTCGGGCGACGCTCGATGGTGCCGTGGCAGTCGATGCGCTCGATGGCGGTGGCGGCGCGGGGCTCGGTGTAGAGGAGACCGTTGCCGTGGACATCGGTGTCGAAATGGCAGTCGACGCACTGCATGCCGCGAGCGAGATGGACATCCTTCAGGTGAACGGCCTTCGCGAATTTTTTCGGGTCGTTATGATCGATCGGTTTGTCGTCGAGGGTGAGCAGCGTGCCTTCGCGGTCCTTTTTGAATACGGCGCGGAAGACCCAGCCGTGGCCGTGGTAGTCGGCGAACTGGGTCTGCTGCAATTGCGGGTTTAGCTCGGCGACTTTCTCGAGGAAGTCCGGGTCGCCCCACTTGCCGCGGACGGCAGCGGCCTCGGGGTTGCGCTGGAGGCCCGCGGCGGTTTCGGCCGCGGTGGGATTCTTCTGCTGCGCGGGATACATGAACTTCCCGTCACTCTCCTGATCCCACCACGTGTAGCCGAGGAAGGGATTAACGAAGAGGTTTCCCTGGTGCATGTGGCAGCTCATGCACTGACTCGACGGAATGCTGCGGGTGAACTGGTGCTTGATCGGGTGACCCTTTTCCTTCTTCGAGATCATCGGGTCGGCCGAAAAACTCAGACCTTGATGGCCATATTTCGACCACCAGCCGGAATTGGTCGGCGAGCGATCATTGGCGTAAACCACGTGGCACCCGGCGCAGCCGGAGGAGCGGTAGTCGCCGGGGTGATCGTTGGAGCCCATGAAACCGAGCAGCGGATCGTTGAGCCGGGTCTTTTGCAGATTGAGGAAGACCGGATCGGTGCGGTTGAGGGTGCCGAGCCCGCGGTCGGAGAGGCTGCGGGCGGGACGGCCGGGGGCCGCAGTGGCGTTGGGGTTGCCGATCTCGATCGGTGGCTCGCCGCCTTTCTCGAACGGGCGAAGAATGTTCGACGGCTGGCTGACGGCGAAACGCGGGAGCGGTTCGAGGAACGGGGTGATACCATTGCGCCGCGTCATGTCCGGGGTAACCGGAATTGGGCTTTCGAGCCGCAGCGCCACGCCGTCGAGGCCGTAGGCCTGGCCGTAGCGGTAATTCTTGAACGGCGTGGCGCCGTTGTTGTAGAGCGCGGCCCCCCAGAGCATCGCGCCGTGGTTCATCATGCTGTGGCCGACTTTTTGGATGACCGCCGCGTGACACAGGCCGCAGGCTTGCTCGGCCACGCGCAGGTCGGCGGGATTGACGAAACGGATGAAGTCGGGCGACTCGTGATTGAGGAGCACGGATGAATCGGAGGGATTCGCCGAGCTTTGCCAGAGCGCGGGGTTGCGGGGCGCGACGTGGGCTTTGCGCATGCCGAGTCCGGGCGTGGGATTGCCGCCGTGGCAGTCCGTGCAGCCGAGGACGACATTGGGCGAGGCGTGCATGTCCTCGATCCCGCTGTGGCATTCGATGCAGCTGGCGGATTTGCGGTGCGCCTCGGCCACCGACTGGTCGATCCAGTTGGTCGGCTTGGGGGCGACAGCGGGAGCCGGGGTGCGGGGCACGGCGATGGCCGGACCGTGTAGAAAGTCGGTCGCCGGACGCGGCGCTTCGGAGCCCGGTTGCGCGAATAGGGTCAGAACGCAGGACGCCGCTCCCCACACGACGATGACGGCGATGCTCCAGTCGAAGAGGTGGGAGCGTTTGGGAGGAGAGGTCATCGGGTCGAGTGGGCGTCGTTCAGTAAGTGAGGGCGACGGAGAGAACGACGCTGCGGAGATAACGGTCGACGGCAGGGCCGCCGCCGGTGCTGCTTAATTTCGGCACGGGAGATTGCGTGGCGCGAAAGATATCCTGGAGGCCGCGGGCGGGCAGCAGCGTGCCGAAGCCGCCGGTGACAACGATATTTTCCGTGAGCAGCGGGCGCCAGCGCACGCCGAGACTGAGATCGACGCCGAAGGCGTTGTCGACTTGGACGCCGGGCAGTGCGGCTTCGATGGGTGCGGTGGTGACGAAGCGGATGAGGTTGGTGTTGAGAAAAGCGCGGACCCGCGGCGTGACGTCGGTCTCGGCGCCGAGCCCGGCGAGGAACAAGCCGGGATTGACGAAGTTCTGCTGCCCCCCGGATTTGCTCGTGCGCAAATCAGGCAGCATACTGAAGCGTTGTTTCAGGCCCACAGCGGTGCCGCCGAGATTGAAACCTTGGCGGGCGTAGTAGCTGAACGGGCCGCCGGTGAAATTGCTGTTGTCGAGGATCGAGTCAAAACCGGTAGCCCGGTCATCGGTGGGATGACGGTCGCCCGAAGCGTAGAAGAGCGAGCCCTTGAGGCGCAGCCAGTCGCGGTCGTAGCTGAGTTCGAGCGCGGCGAGTTGGGCGAAAATATTCGCGGGCTGGCCAGCCAGGCCATTGAACGCATCGCGACCGAGCACGATGTAAGCGGCGTGGGAGAGGTTCCAGCGGCCGAGGTGGCCGTCGCCGGCCCAGCCGAGATAGTAGCTGTTGACGCTGTGCGGACGCGCGACGCCGAGCGGCGCGGGGCGAAGGAGGACGCCGGCGTTGTCGGAGTGGGTGCTGGATTGATCGAAGCTGGCGTGAACGCTGAATTCGGCGGTGTAGCCTTTTTTCCAGAAATCCTGGCGGTAGACGTTGGCGACGAGCACAACCTGGCCGCGACGATGGAAGGTGTTGAGCTCGGAGGCGGCATCCTTCTCCCGCAGATCGAAGACGGCGGCGTTGTATTGCCAGCGGTTGTTATCGTAGCTGCCGAAGAAGCGGACACCGAAATTGGTGTCGTTGAAGATGAGGCCGCGAAAATCGGTGTTGAAGGTTTGATTGCCGATCCGGATGGCGCAGAAATCGTAGTTGGCAGAAAGATCGGCGAGGTGCTTTTCGTAGGACAGTTCCTGGAGCGAAATGAAATCCTGAGTGCGAGTCGATTGGCGTGAGACCGAAGCGGCGGTTTGGGTGCTGTTCGGCGCGCTGCCAGCGGCGGGTAACCGGAGGCCGGACTCGCGAAGGCTCACCCGGTTGACGTTGATCACGGGTTTGACGTGCAGACGCCACTCCACCGGCTTAAAAACGGTCTCGCCTTTGAAGAGGTCGACCCGGAAGGCGGTGCTGGTGGTCAGGGTTTGCGAGTGGCTTTCATGGTAAACGTCAAAACCGCCCGCGGGTGCGGCGTTCGAACTGCCCGGCCCGGTAAACTGACGGTCCTCAAACACCATGGCGGCGGACGCGGCGAGACTCAGAAAAATATCCTGGCCGCGAAACGGCAGATCACCTTTGAGGATGCTCTGGCGATAATAGTGCCAGCGCTCGGGCGTGACCTGAGCGTAAGGACTCTCGTCGGGATCGCCGGTGGCGTAGCGATGCCACGGCACGAATCCGGTGCTGCGCCAGCGATCGGGGACGGGTGTGGTATTGGCGGGGTAACCCTGGCCGGCGGCAGCGAGCGGGTAGGATTCGGGAGCCTGCCAGGTGACGGGAATGAAGCGATTTTCGCGCACGTCGTCGCGGGGAAGGGCGAGGCCGGCGGGGAGCGGTTCGCTCTCGTGACTCGGCGGAGGCGTCGGCCAGACAAACTCGAGTTGGGCGCGCTCGAGCGGCGAGCGCGGGAGGGCGCGGTCGGCTGGCACCGGTTGGAGATCGACGGAGCGCGGCGCGGCGGGCTCCTGAAATTTGTAGAAAGGAGTGCCGGCGATCGGTGCCGGCCGGAGCGACGCGCCGGGATCAGGATTGAATTCGTTGGGCGGCTGCGCGGGTGTGAGGCTTTCCGGCAGGCGGAGCAATTCCAGGCTGGCTTCGCCGACCGGTGGGAGCGGCGGGAGAGAGGCGCCGGGATCGACCGGAGTGGCGGCGGGGGGCGACGGCGGTGAACTGACGATCAGTCGTTGGGTGGCGCGCGGCGCGTCGGGCGGAATCTCGCGTTCTCCCGGCGCCAGGGGTGCGGCCACCGCGGCGACCGCGAGGCAGACGCTGGAGGCCAGTTGCACCGCGCGCGCGGTCATGGTTGCGCGCCCCCAAGTTTCACGAGTGCGGCCCGGGCGGGTGGCGGGTTGTGATACGTGTGACACTCCGAGCAATGGGAGGCGACGCCCCCGGCGGGACTGTGGCATTTAACACAGCTTTGTTGCGAGGGCAGGATGATGTCGGCGGTGTGCTCGCTCTTCGCGGCGGCGTGGCAGTCCGTGCAACTCATCGTGGAATGCTTCGCGTGGTTGAACTGCGCGTGCAGCAGCCAGCGGTCGGGCAAGCGAGGCGGCGCGATGAGCGGCACGGCATTGTTGCGCGGCGTCACGTCGTGACAGTAGGCGCAGCCGGCGAACCGGGCCCGGGCGTCGGGCGGCAGGCCGGCAATGCGCGGCGCGGGGCCGGTCCCGGCGCCACTAAAAAACACCGTGCGTTCAAGATCTTCGCCGGTGTGGACCCGTTCGCGGAGGTCGCGCATCTGCGTGGCGACGAAGGTGGTGATTTCATCGTTGTCCGTGATCCCGAGATCGCGGGAGGCATGTTCGGCATACTGGCCGGGGAGGCTTCGCAAGTAGGCGCGGGCAAACGCGGCGTCGCCGTGCGGCAGGCTCATGCCCGGATTGCGTTCGTCGAAGTTGAGGGCATGGCAGGCGCGGCAATTTTGCTCGAAGGCAATGCGCTGCATGAACGCGCCGGAGACGTCGGGCTGGTGACAATACGCGCAATCGAGCGGCTTGCCACCGACCGGAGGCACGCGATCGCCCGTGAGGTGCAGGCGGTGGCTGAACTTGAGTGGATTCGGATCCGTTTGTTTTTCGCGCAGCACCTGAAACTCCGGGTGATCCACGGCAAAGGCCGTGATGGGTTTGGTGAACCCCTGGACGGGCCGCGGCGTGGCGAGGGTGAAGATGCCCGGGGCGACTCGTTTTGCGAAGAGTGCCGCGGGGAGCGTGCGGGCCTTCGCGGCCGAGGCGGCCATTTGTTCCCGGTCACCGTGGCAGGACGTGCAGTGCTGCTCGGCCACCGGGGGCAGCGGGCCGGCGCCTTGGTGCTCAAGATGGCAGGTGGAACACGAACTGTCGCCGACGACGCTGACCTGATGGAAGAACTCGGTCGTATGGCACTTCATGCACGAGTGATCCATCCGGGAGAAATCCTTCGGGTGCGGCGCGATGAGATTCGCGAACGAGAGCGAAGTCCGGGAGGCTTGGAGTGCCTCGGCCCCGATCTTCTCCAACCCGGTTGCAAGAAAGGCGTGGCACTGCGCGCAGCTTTGACCGCCGCCGGCTTTCGCGGCGAGGCGGGCGAATTCGGGCCCGGAATGATGCGAGGACAGCGGGGCCGGGTTGATGAAGCGCTCGCGATTCGAACTCGCGAGCCCGAGCAGCAGGACGCCAACGCAGGCGGCCACGAACGCGCGCACGATCAGCCCGCGGCGGGCGCGAAGACTGCGGACCGGAACGCATTTCGGAATGGCCTTGCAACACGTGCCGTCGGGCAGGGGACCGCAAACGCACGGCCCGCCCCAGTCCTTCGGGCGCGTGCACGTCCACGTCCCCTTGGTTTCGCCCGCCTTTACCGCCAAGGTCGGCTTGCACTCGGTGGTCGCGCGACAGCTGCCGTCCGGCCCGGGCCCGATGCGGCAGGGGCAACCCTCGCTCGCGTGGCCACACACCCACGGCTTGTTCGGCCGTTCGTAGCGCGACTCGTTCAGTGCCGGCCGGGGGACGCGACCATCGCTCATCGCGCACCTCCGGAGAAAGCGTATACGAGCACGACGTGGACAAAGCTAAAAACAAGCAGGCCGAACGTGAGCGGGATGTGGATGAACAACCAGCCCTTGAGCACGGACTGCAAGGCGAGGTGGTAATCGAGCGCATCTTTCTGGCGGATGAGTTCCGCGAGGCGGCCGGCGGTCTTTTGCTCTTCGGGTTTGAAGAAGCGGCCCACCTCGGCGAGCGCGGCGAGTTGCAGGTTGAGCGGGCGACGCGAACCGACGAGATGGGCGGCCCGATTGGCTGGCCCGGCGAAGAACTGGCTCAGTTGCAGGGCATAGAAGTCAGCGAGAATCGTGGCCTTGGCGGACGGAATACCGCCGAGCACCAGGCCCTCGGCTTTCTCGCGCAGCGCTCGACGGAGCACGGGAATCCGCTCGTAGGGAACCTCGCCGCCGTGCGTCGTAAGGCGGTGGGGCAGCACGCGCGAAAGCCACCAGCCGACGATGCCGCTCACCGTCACGCCGACGAACAAACCTGCCAGGATGCCTTCAAACCAGCCGGCCGGCGCGCGCCAGCGGAGGTGCAACAGAAATACCAGCGCCGTAAAAAGTCCGAGATAGAGATGCACCTGCAGCCACAGCCGCGAGGTGAGGAACGGAAAGAACGAAAGTTTTTTCCGCACATTATAGAAGGTCAGCAGCAGGATCAGTCCGAGGAGACCCCAACCGGTCAGATAAACGAGACGGGGATAGAGGGCGCTCGCCCGCCCGTGCCACCCGACGGTGGCGATCGACAACACCAAGAGCCCGAAGATCGGGAGGTAGCGATGGACAACGTGGCGGTGCATGCGTGGAAATCGCGCGCAGTCAGCCGCCGGCAGGACGTGCCGCGGGGTGCGGCCACCGGACGCACAGAGGATTCGCGGGTGAACGGAGTTGCCGGCGAAGCCACATGGGATGGCTCATCGCTTGAGCCAGCCGACAAGTTCGTCGAGCGTGTTAAGGTCGATACGTTTCAAGGCGTCATGCGGGCACGCCCGCTCGCAGGCCGGTCCGCCGTATTGATCGACGCAGAGGTCGCACTTCGTGGCTTTCATGATCGGTTTGGCGTCGCGCGCCACGAGAATCTCGCCGCTTTCGTCGCGCGCCTCGACCATCCGGATGGCGGTGTAGGGGCAATTGTTCGCGCAGACGCTGCAGCCGATGCACGACGCCGGATTGATCACGATGTTGCCGCCGAACGTATCGCGGTGGATTGCGCCCGTCGGACAACCCAGCATGCAGACGGGGTCAGCGCAATGCATGCAGGACTGCGCCACCATGATATTATTGTGGACCGGACCGTGGCGGAGGAAGCGGGGGTTGTTGTCGTGCGTCGCGGCGCAGGCCCGCACGCAATCGTCGCAGCGCGTGCAGCGATCATTGTCGATGACCATGGTCGCGGTGCCGTTGAAGAAGCGGTTCTCGGTGAGAAACTCCATCAGCTCGGGCGCGACGCGACCGGTGTTTTCGCCTTTTTTGGGGACGGACGCGGAGGCGGCGACGAACGGCGCCCGCGAGCGGGCGTCGCCCAATTCCAGCAACGGCGGCAACTTGGACTTCGGGATCGCGGGCAGCACGACCTCCTCGATGATCGCGGCGGGAATCACCAGCACGTGCGTGTGGCCGATGACGCGGAGGGAAAATTGCAGCGGCACGTCGGCACCGGGGCTGCGCCAGTTGTGGGCGATCTCATCGAAACCATAGAGATGGCCCGAACCGAGATAGTTAAGGGTGCGATGACCGTCGCCGTAGCGCTGGGTGACCCGCGCAAACCCCGAGCGGACGACGATCACGCCGTTGGGATAGTCGCCCTCGGCAGCGATGATCTGATCCTTGGCGGCGCTGGCGCCGGATTGGAGGAGCTTCTTGTAGTCACCGGACCAGTCGTATTCGCCGTAGGTTTCGAACAGGGTGGCGTCGACGACGCGCTTGCTGGCTTCGGGCGAGAGAAACCGCATGAACGGAATCTCGGCGACGTAGCTCGCGAGCGCCCGCGCGCGGTAGATGCCATCGATATACTGCCGCAGTTTCTGGTCGTAGCGCATGAGGTCGCGCAGACCCTGCCAGCGGATTTCGAGCAGCTCGGTCTCGTCCGTTTCCGCGAAGATGGTCGCGGTGCGCGCGATGCGGGATAACGCGGCGATTTCACCAAAGAAGTCTCCGGCCTGCAGCGTGGCGGTCTTGAACTGGTCGAGCACGCGCGGGATGTCCTGCAGCACGATGTGCGCTTTGCGATCACCATTTTTCCCCTGGGCCTCGGATGCCGCGCCCCGGCCCGTCTGACGTGCGACCTCATCCTCGCGGGCGTTGCTCCAGAGTTGGGCGAGGGCGCGCAGCACGCCGCGCTTCGCCGGCTCGCGCCGGCCCACCGCCGAGGGGGGCAGCGCGCCGAGCACCACTTTAGCCCCGCCGGCCAGAATCATGAACGCCGAGGTGCCGTAGTCGCCCTCGCGCACAATGATCTCGCCGCGCTTGAACCGCAGGATGCGTGCGTCGTTTTTCAGAATGTCCGCGAGCGGTGCCGAGCGCGGAAAGCCGGCCGCATTCATGTCTTGGAACGGCGCCCGCGCGAGCAGGCGCTGCACGTTCTCGTCGTTCATCTCGTCGCTGAAGGCGCGATCCCAGCGCCGCGGCCGATCGAGGGTGGATTCGGTGGGGCTCATCACGCGTCGATGACGAGCGCGCCCTTGGGCTTGCAGATGCAGGCGAGACAGCAGCCGCGCTCGGCGTCGGCGCCGTGGCCGCCGGCGTATTCCACGTCACCGGATTTGATCGCCACGATGCACGAGCCGCAATTGCCGGCGCGACAGCCGGCATCCACTTTCACGCCATGCTCCTCCGCGAAATCAAGCAGGGAGGCGTGGGATCCGTTCCAAGTCGCGACCACGCCGGACTTGGCGAACTTAACCTCGATGCCGGCGGCCGGTGCCGCCGCCGCGGTCGCCTCGGGCTTGGGGGCGCGTTTGACTGAAGCCGGGCCGAACGCCTCGAAATGCACCCAGTCGTCGGGCACACCCCACTCCCGAAGATCCGAGGTGATGCTCTCCATGAACGGCCCGGGGCCGCAGAGAAAATAGTCGTAGTTGTTCGACGGCAGCAGCTGCTTGAAGAGATCAACCGACACCCGGCCAGCGTGCTGGTAGTCACGCTCCTTCACATCCGTGTCCAGCGGCTTCGAGTAGCAGACGTTCATGCGCACGTTGCCGTGCTTGGCGGCGAGCGCCGCCATGTAATCCTTGAACATGTGGTCCGTGCTGTTGCGCGCGCCGAAGAAGAACCAGACTTCGCGCGTCGAGCCGGCCTCCACGAGCGCGTTGGCCATGCTGACCATCGGCGTCACCCCGATGCCGCCGGAAATCAGCACGACGGGCCGCGTCTTATCGAGATCGAGAAAGAAGTGACCGTTCGGAGCTTTGACATCGAGGATGTCTCCCTCCTTGACCGTGCGGCAAAAATACCCCGAACCTACTCCGGGCGGATGGTCTGTCTTGGGCGGCGGGGGGCAGCGTTTAATTGTGACGCGATAGTGCGTCGGGCGGCTGCAGTCCGAGAGCGAGTAACAGCGCACGACCGGTTTGGTCATGCCGGGCACCGCCAGTTGAAAAGTCAGATACTGCCCCGGTTTGAACCCGGTGAGTGCCTTGCCGTCGTGGGGCTTGAGGTAAATGGAAAAGGTGTCCTCCGCTTCGCAGACCTTTTTGTCCACGGTAAATTTGCGCAGGCCGTTCCACGCAGATTTCGCCTGCTCCACCGTCTGAATACGCAGCTCGGCCGCTTTAATGTCGAGGAGGAGACGCTGCCGTTCAAGCTCGCCATGCAGGCGCTCGTAATGGGCCCGCCGCACCCCGCCCACCGCCAGAATCCCGACTTGCACCGTTAACCCGCCGAGGATTACCCAACCGGCAATAAGCGCTTGGTGCTCCAGGAGCAGGTGGATTATTTCTCCGGGCATTATTAATTAGGTAGCTTGGACTGTTTGGCAGAACACTACCGATAGCGCGTTGCGATCCGACGAATCCACCGGCCCTTAGAAAGATTAGTGTCGGCATCGCCGGCAAGGTTATCTTAGGAAATTATCCTCACGTGGCCGCCCGAAATAAATCTTTATGGACTCGCGCTGGCGTCTTGCTGGCCGGGTGCCTGGCGATAGCGGGCTCGGTAGCGGCCCAACCCTCCGGCCCGAGCGGGGAACCGGGCGCGACCCGTGGCATGCTCGGCGTGGGGGCGTGCGCCGAGTGCCACGGCGGGGCGGCCGAACGCAACCGGCAGGTGCTGATCTGGTCGCAACGCGATGCCCATTCTCACTCTTTTGCCACGCTCGCTTCCGCCCGCTCCGCCCGCATGGTCGAGGCGCTCGGGATCGATAAGGCGGTCGAAAGCGCGCGCTGCACCGTGTGTCACGCGCCACTCCGGCTGGTCGACACGATGCTGCTTCGCCCCGATGTGCACGGTGCGGAAGGCGTGGAAGGCGTTTCATGCGTGAGCTGTCACGGCGTCGCGACTGACTGGCTGCGCAGCCACACCCGCGCGGATTTCACGCATCAGGATCGAGTGACGGCCGGCATGCGCGAGCTGCGCGATGCGTATCATCGTGCCAACGCGTGCGTGGCATGTCACCAGAATATCGAGCCGGCGATCGTTAGCGTGAGCAAACACCCCGCGCTCCTGTTCGAACTGGACGGTCAGACCCAATCCGAGCCGAAACACTGGCGCGAAGCCGCCGGGTATGACGGCGCGCAGGCGTGGTTCGTCGGGCAGGCGGTGGCGCTGCGGGAGCTGAGTTCGGCGTTGCGCGATGGACGGAGCGACGCCACCCGCGAGATGCCGCGCTGGCAGGCGCTGCTTTGGTTAGTGCAGCGGGCCGGCCCTGCCGTTGGGTTGTCGCAATTCGACCGCTGGCCGCTGACGGCCGATGCACCGGCGTTCACCCGCGCCACGGATCTGTCCGACGAGTTGGCTCGTCAGGCGTCGAACGGCTGGACCCTTGCACAGACGAAGGCGGCCTTGGCGCGGCTCACCGCGACGCAGGACGATTTTTTGGACGCGGGAGTTTCCGCGCTGGCGCAAGCCTGCCGGGCTGAACGTCTGGTGCTCGCACTTGACCGGCTGCTTGCGGCGCTCGCGCCCGGTGAACGTCCGCCGGCGGCCTCTGCGCGGCTTGACGAACTTTTTTCGCCTGGTGCAATCGCAGCCGGATTTCGAACCGGGCAAGTTCGCCCGTGCCCTGGCGGTGTTCGCGCAGACGCTCGGTGGCTGAACGAGGCAACCTTCTGGGGTGCGGACTTTACGTGGCCTGTGGATTGATATCTATCCTGGCGTGCAGAGCTGGCTTGACGAATGCGGATCGGGCGAGTTCCCGGTCGACGAAACGTCGCGGTCGTTGATCCGCGATTCAGCTATCATGGTTGCGCCGCGCGCTCAACGTGAGCGGTGGAACGGAAACCGCGTCCTTTTGCAGCCGATATTGAGGGTGAGAATTTGGACCAATCTTGGACCAAATTGGACCATTTGGATCGATTTTGGGGAAAACGTCCAATGACGTCCAAAGATGTCGTCTGAAGTGCAAACGTGCTGTAACACGCGCACAAAAAAGCCTTAGCGATTGCTAAGGCCTTTTTAGTTGGGTGCAGGGGCTGGATTTGAACCAGCGACCTTCAGGTTATGAGCCGACCGCTAGTCTTTTAACCTGAGTAACTTAGCTCAGTTTTCGACGCACTACGTCGGCAACTACGCCTACCGCGATTTCGGGAGTCTCACCACGTTGCCGGAGGTTCCGCAGGGTCACATAAAACCCTAAAACAACGGAGGCAGTCATGGCACTAGAATTACAACGTGGTAGAAGCAAATGGTGGTATGGTCGGGTCGAGGTCAACGGCCGGAAGTTCGGCAAGAACCTCGGCGTGCAGGTGCGCGGAACGATCCCCGCATCACTCGCTAAACTTGGCGACATCGCGTTCGAGCGGTCGCGTGCGACGGCGCAGGCGGCGCTCGAAAAATTTCAGTTCGATTTGAAGAAGCGCAGCACGGCGGAGGAGCTGGTGCAGACCATCCACGAAATCCGCACCGGCGCGCGGGTGAGTTCGATCTTGCTCGACGAAGTCATGGTGCGCTGGAACGCGCTGCCGCGCCGCCGTCCTCTCTGCGACAGTTACATCAGGCAAGCGGAGAACGGCATCACCCGATTCATGAAATTCGTGAAGGACTCCAACGGCGCGCTTCGCGAAATGTCGCAGGTGCAGTCGATGGTTTGCCGTAGCTTCCTCAAGTCGGAGGAAGAGCGCGGTGTGACGGCGAAGACCTACAACAATACCCTGATCTTCTTGCGCGCGGTGTTTCACGCTTTGCGGAAGGATGCCGGCCTTGCCGAGAATCCTTTCGAGGGCATCCCGACGCGCGACGGTGAGACGGTTTTCCGAAAACCTTTCACCGTCGAGGAACTCGCTTTGATGGAAGAAAAGGCGAAGGCGGACCCGTTCATCTATCCGCTGGTCGTCACCGGCATGTGCACCGCGATGCGCCGGGGCGATTGCTGCACGTTGCTCCGCGAATCGGTGGATTTGAAGGGCGGCTTCATCACCGTGAAAACCTCGAAGACCCGCGAATACGTGCAAATCCCGATCTTCCCGCTGCTGCACGCCGTGCTGGAAAAGGCGTTCGCCAAGCCGTCGCCCGGAGCGCCGCACTACGTCTTTCCGGAATTGGAGGCGCACTACCGGGTCAACCCGGATCATCTCACCGACCGCGTGCGGCGAGTCATGCGGGCGATTGGGTTCTTCGATCCAGAGGAGGCGAAGACGGAAGAGGAAAAGAAATTCTCGCGTGGAGAGGTCCGCCAGATTCGCAAGGTCGGTCTGCGCAAGGCCTCGGTGCGCGATTTCCATTCGTTTCGCGTCACTTGGGTGACGCTGGCGCTCACCGCGGGTGTGCCGCTGGAGATCGTCCAAAGGGTCACCGGCCACCGCACGGCCAGCATCGTGACGAAGCACTACTTTCAACCAGGCCGCGAAGATTTCCGACGAACCCTTGCCGGCAAGATGCCGGCCTTGCTGGTCGGCGGTGAACCGAAAATCGTGCCGCTCGGCTTGCCGGAAATCCGGGCGAAACTGGAAACGATGAGCGAAGAGAATTGGCCGAAGATCCGGGCTGAATTGCTCGCTCGTCTTTCAGACAGCAGGGAGGTGGTCGTCGTAGAGGCGGAAGCGATTCCGGCCTGATGCCCGGCGCCCCAGCGGACCATAAAGCTAATCTAAGCTTCCTAAAAATCTGTCCTATAATGATATAAATTCGTATCTCGCGGCTTGTTCCGCAATTCCCGGTTAGAGATGCGCCCGGAATGTTTAGAAAACATGGAGTAGTTGCAATCGGGCTCCACCTTCTCCATCTTCTCTAATCAATCCAGTTTAGAAAACCTGCAATAGTTAAAACATGGTTACGCCTAATTCAAAAACCCCAATCAAATCACTGGCCTCCCTGCCTCGGGGAGCGCCGGTGGATGCCAGAGTTTTAAGGGAGCTGGGTGCTTCCTCCTCGCTGGCCTCTCATTACGTGCGTTCGGGTTGGCTGACCCGTCTTGGCCGCGGAGTGTTCATGTTCCCCGGCGATCAATTGGAGGCAGCGGCTGCCGTGAAGTTTCTCGGCCGCCACCTTCCTGGCCTACACGTCGGAGGTAAAACCGCTTTGGCTTGGCGTGGCGTTCGGCACAACGTCGGCCCGCGCGAACGGTTGGTTCTCTGGGGCAATGCGCCGGCGGCTCTTCCTTCGTGGTTCACGGAGAGGTTTCCCTCGCGTTACGTTTCACGGCGGCTTTTCAGTGCTTCGCTGCCCGTTAACTTCGGCCTGCAACCACTCCCCGAAACGCCGGACGGTCCTGCCGTTTCTGTGCCTGAGCGCGCGCTGCTCGAATTGCTCGACGACGTGGGCGTCAATCAAGGCCTGGAGGAAGCGCGCAACATCATGGAGGGCGCTCGCTCAGTCCGGCTCGACGTTCTCGGAACGCTGCTCGAACACTGCCCGCGCGTGAAGGCGGTGCGACTCTGCCTCAGTCTGGCAGAGGAGCTGAATCTCAGTTGGGCCGCTGAGGCGCGTAAGCTGGCCGGGCCGCGTGGTCATGGTCGTTGGGTCAGCAAACTGCCGGACGGCACAACCCTCATCCTCAAACCGTGATGGACAAATCCTACGTCGATACCGTTCGCCTGATGTTGGAAGCCGCGCCCGATGTCTTTCAATCGAGCCGCTTCGCGATGAAGGGAGGCACGGCGCTGAATTTATTCGTGCAGGACATGCCGCGCCTTTCGGTCGATATCGATGTCGTCTTCGTCGCGCACAAGACCGGACGGGAAACCGCGCTCGCTGAGATCGCCGCAGAATTGGCGGCGATCCAGCGCCGTTTCACCAGTCGCGGGATCGGGGCGGAAGTCGTCAGTAGCAAGACGGGTGACGAGACCAAGCTCATCGCCCGTCGCGGGCGCGAAGAGGTGAAGATTGAAATCAATCACGTCTTTCGTGGCACGCTCCTCCCTGTCGAACACCGACCGCTGGTGAAGGCTGCCAGCGATCTGTTCACGACCTCGCTCTCGGTGCCGACGCTCGCCGTGGCGGAACTCTACGGGAGCAAACTCGTGGCGGCCATGGACCGCCAGCATCCGCGCGATCTCTTCGACGTGCATGGCATGTTCCTCCGTTTCGGTCTCACGCCGGAAATCGTGGAATGTTTTGTTGGATACCTCGCCGGGCACAATCGCCCCGTGCACGAGGTGCTCTACTCCCGCGACATTGGTCTGGCGCTTCCCTTTGAAAATGAATTCGCCGGCATGGAGCGCGAGCCGGTCACCGTTCCGGAACTGGAAGCCGCTCGCACTCGGCTACGGCGCGAACTCCTCGCTGCGCTGACGGCCGCTCACAAGAGATTCCTGCTCGGCCTCGTGGCCGGTGTTCCTCCGTGGGAGGCGATGGCGTGCCGTCACCTGGCCGAACTTCCGGCCATTCAGTGGAAGCTTCAGAATCTCGCGCGCCTCAAGCAATCGAACGCCGCGAAATTTCAGGCGCAGGCCGACGAACTCCGGCGTCATTTCGGCGGCTGATCGATCGGAGACGTTCGCCACGCGGCGAGACGCGGTGTTGGTTTATTTTTTCGCAGACAAGGCCAGTATTCTTGGGTGTGGCTGCGTCAAAATAAACCGAAGCGGGCGAACCCGTCCGGAAAAACTCCCGGCGGCGAACCGCCGGGAGTCGGGAAAGCGGGCCTCACAGATAGCCCGCCTCCCTGAAGGAGAAGAATCCGCGACCTAGTGGGTCAGATTTCGCGTCGCCAACGATTTATGCTGAGTGCCGGATTATGCCGAGTTGGTGGCGGCGCAGTGTGCGCTTGAGAGCGAAGATCACACCGCCACCGGATTGGGAACTTGGCATAATTATTGGGCCTCCAGAAATGATAGCAGCCGGGAGAACCGCAGCGGGTTGCGCTGGCGTCGTGGCCCGCTGGGTTGCTCAAGCAGCTCCATGCACTCGCGCTTCATTTTGATGTCCGCCTGGACGTAGGTATGCGTCACGGCCGGTTGCTCATGGCCGAGCCAGAGAGCGATGACTTCCAGCGGCACGCCCGCTTGAAGCAGGTGCATCGCAGTCGAGTGCCGCCACGTATGCGGGGTGATCCGGCGTCCCCGCAATGAGGTGCAAGTTTGCTCTGCCTTGTGCACCGCGAGATCAAGGCGGAGCGCGAGGCCTTCGCGGGTCAGCGCGGAACCCTGCCGGTTGGCAAAAAGCGGGCGGTCTGGCGGTACCTTGTTCGTCTTCACGTGATCGCGGAGCTGGGCCATCAAATCGTTTGCGACCGGCACCGCTCGCTCTTTCCGTCCCTTGCCGTGCAGCCGGACGAACTTGTCCCGCACGTCCTCCGGGCAAAGTTTTGCGGCCTCGGAGACGCGGGCTCCCGTCTGATAAAGCAGACTGAAGAACAGATGGTCCCGCCGGCCGAAGCTCGTCGTGGTGTCGATGGCGGCGAGCACCGCCGTGACCTCCTCGCGGTTCATGAAGCCGAGCACCGGCTTCGTGGTGCGTTTACACGGGATCGCCAGAATCCGCTGACTAGCGACCGCGAAACCGGGACCCGAATAGGCCAGCGCGAAATGCGCAAACGCCCGGATGGCGGCCAGACGCGCGTTGCGGGAACGCACGCTGTTACCGCGCACGCGTTCCAGATGATCGAGAAACGCCAGAATATCGTCGGCCCCAAACTCGCGGAAGGTGAGCCGATCAATCGTCCGGTGGTGCCGTTCGGCGAGGAACCGAAGCAGCAGGCGAAAGGTGTCGCTGTAGGCCTCAATCGTGAGCGGGCTCACGTTGCGTTGAGTGCGGAGATGGTCGGTGAAGAAGCGTTCGATGAGAATGGGAAATGGATTGGAAGTCATGGCGAGGAATCGGGGGAAGTTTGATCATGTTGGAAGCGTTGAAAAAGGTGCGCCGCACTCTTCAGCGACGAGCAGTCGGGCGAGACATACCACCAGGTGGCGTTGAAGCTTTTGTGCCCCATGTAGCGCGACAGCAGCAGAAGGGAGTGCGGCACCGGCTGAGCTCGGCGGCTCCAGGCGGAGATCAATCGAGTGGCGAAGGTGTGTCGCAGATCGCCAAAGCGAACCACGGGCCGCGCGCCGTTGGGCTCGATGCCCCGGACGACCGAGTCGAAAAACTCGCCAATCTTCTGGGGCGTGAAAGGGATCCCGCGCCGCGCGACGAAAAAATGTTCGCCAAACGGAATGATCCGCCGTCGCGCCTTTTGGTATCGCTCCAGCGCACGCACGACGGTCGGGTGTAAGGGCAAGGTCCGCTGCGGGCTGAACTTCGTTTGGGTGATCACCATCGTGCGTGCCCGAGGATCGAAGTCGGCGAGTCGCAACTTGCACGCCTCGGCTGGGCGAAGCCCGGTGCAGAACACCAACCCGATCAGGGTCTCAAACGTCAGGGGCCGGAGCGCCGCGGAGTGATCCCGATGCGGGAGCTGCCGCGATTGCGTCATCATGAGGCGAACTTGTGCGGGCGTGTAGATGTGTGGCTGGCGCCGAATACACGTCGAGCCGAGCATCCGTGCCGGTGGCACCTCTGTCCGCGGATCGAGGGCCGCGAGGTAGCGCGCGAGGTTGCGCACCGACTGATAGCGCATGGCGTGATATCCGCATCGATTGTGACCGAGCGAAGCGGCCCATTGCAGCGCGAGCGCGGCGGTGAGCGGCTGCCGCGGCGCCGTCTTGTCGGCGAATGAGGCGAACTC
>JBBRLB010000082.1:0-28986 GCA_038231575.1 Opitutales bacterium
GGTGACGAGGAGGCGTTTGCCAGGGAGTGGGAGGATGCCGCCGATTTCGAGGAAGAGATCGTCGGGCGTGGGGAGGGTGAGGCGCGGCCAGTAGCGTTCCTCGCGGGCGACGAGGTCGGCCGTGGGCTCGGCGAAGCGCTCGGCGCGGGAGGAATTTTGCGCGGAGGCGGGCGCGGTGGCGAGCAGCGCGAGGGTGGTGGCGAGCGCGGAGAAAGGGAGGCGGTGGAGCATGGAGAAATTACCAGACGAGCGTGTAGATGATCGGCTCCGCGAGCGTGGCAGCGGTCACGGGCAGGAGGAGGAGTTGATGATCGCCGACGGTGCGGAGGACGGCGCGGGACGTGGTGGCGGCCGGCAGATCGAGGTAATACTCGCGGTCGCCGATGATGTAACCGGTGCCGCCGGGTTGCGCGGTGATGGTGCGGGCGCGAGAAAGGAGCACGGCGGGCGCGCCGGGCGGGAGCGCGCCGGAAAAAGCGAGCGTGCGGCTGAGGCTGTGACGGTCGGCGGCGGGAGCGATGCGGTCGCGGATCGAGAGCGTGGCGAGCGTGGAGAGGAAGACAGGCTGGCCGTCGGGTTCGACGGAGTAACCCTGCGAGGTGGCGAGCGCGTCGGGCGACGCGGGCCAGTCGGCGGTGTCGGCGGGGGGGAGGAATGCGACGGTGGGGAGAGCGTTAAGGGTGAGGGCGGGGCCGGTGGACTTGGCCCATTGGTTGGCGCTGCGGCCCTCCCACATTTCGCCCGCGTCGAGGAAGCGGCCGCGCCAAACGCGGAGGAGGGCGCCGGTCTCGAAATCGTAGGCGTAGTGGACGCCGGCGGGCGTGCCGACGGAGGTGGCGTAGAGGCGTTTCTTCGGCTCGAAGGGGACGAAGCCGCGCTGCATCACGATGGTGTCGGTCACTTCGACAGGGATGGTGACAAGCTTGGGCGGGGCTTTGGCGGCTTTGCCGTTTTTGTTAACGGCGGTTTTTTTGGCGGGGGCGGCGGCGGGTGCGGAAGGGAGGCGGGGCGTGAGGGCGCGGAGGGCGACACTGCCGTGGGTGACGGCGAAGGCGAGGGGGCCGAGCGGGGATTCGCCGGCGAGCGGGGCACCGGCGGTGGGGGCGGGGAGGTCGAGATTTTCGCGGACGGTGAAACCATTGAGGACGATTTTGACGAGGCGGGCGGGGGAATTTTTTTCCCCAGCGGCGTCGAAGCGCGGGGCGCGGAATTCGACGCGGAGGTGTTGCCAGAGACCGGGGGCGCGGGCGGTGGGATCGGCGAGGCGGAAGGCGTAGCGGCCTTGGAGATAGACGGTGGCGTCGGCAGCGGGACCGAGGAGGAAATCGAAGTCGAGGTCGAGGTCGCCGTAGTCGGCGTGGGTGAGGAGCGGGGCCGCGGAAGCGGAAGAGGTGCCGAGGAGGAGGCCGGTGCCGGGGAGCGCGGCGAACGTGGCGTCGCGGCGCGGGTCGCCGCCGAGGGCACCGGCGACCTGCCAGGTGGCGGCGGGTGCACGGAAGGCGGCGAGTGAGTCGAGCGGGAGCGCAGGCTGCGCGCGTGTGGCGGACGCGAGGGCGAGGAGGAGCGCGAGAGGGAAAGATCGGCGGTTGAGGGAAATCATGTCGGCGGGGTGGTGGCTAGAGGTGGCGGATGGCGGCGAGCCACTCGTCGGTGGCAGTGGGGGCGGCGAGTGTAGGTGGAGTGCCGCCGTGGAGCGGGCTGACACGAGCGCGAGCGGGCCGCCGTCGCGGGGTTTGAACCAAGAGACAGTGAAATCGCCCGATGCGGCGGAGAGGTCAAGCGTGGTGGTGCCGCCCTTGGGGAGATAGGCGAGGTAGAGTTGGCCGGGCTCGGCGAGGCAGTAGGTGGAGTTGTCGTGGGTGGCGTTGCCGACGAGTTCGTCAATGTTGGTCACGCGGTCGAGCGGGATCACGTGGTCGCGGAAGAAGCCGAGCGCGAGGTAGGCGTCCAGCTCGGCGCGGGTGGGCGAGGGCTCGGTGAGCGTCGGCGAGAGCGCCCACACTGCATCGAGGCGCACGAGGCGCGATGGATCGTTTAAGGCCGGGGCGAGCGTGGCGCTCGCGTCGGGTTGTTCGGCGAGGAGGCGCACGGCGGCGGCGCGTTCGAGCGGGTCGCGGGCCGCGAGTGACGCACGTGCGGCCGCGACGACGGTGGGCGTGTTGCTTGCGTAAGGGGCGGCGAGCTCGAGGAGCGTCGCGCGCCACGTGGGAACTGCCTCGCGGACCGCGAGGTATTCCTTGGATGCATCGGCGAGTGACACGTCCAGCGCGGGGTCGCGATAGTTCGCGAGCGCGTAATCGACATAATAGGAGAGCGTCCGGGTGCGGCCCACGATCCGTCGAAAGAGCGACTCGGCCTCGCGCACCTGATCGTTGGTGAGGCAAGTTGTGGCGGAACGCAGGCCGGAAGCATTTTGCTCCGCTTTTAACTCGAGGACGGCCTTCTCGGCGGCGGCTTCTTCGCGAGTTTTGAAGTTCTTCCGAAAGCGGATGCCATGGAGGCGCCCATCGACGCGCCACGAGACAATTCCGTTCCGATTTTCGAAACGACTGACAGCAAACGTAGGTTGATTCATGCTTAGGTTGCCACGTCAACTGGGCAACCTAGCTTCGGTGAAATCTTAACTCGCGTATGCAAAGGAGTTAAAATGGGGCGGCCAACGGGACTCGAACCCGCGACCCCAGGATTCACAATCCTGTGCTCTAACCAACTGAGCTATGACCGCCGTAAAATGAGGAACGCGGAATGTCGCGAGCGCTTCTGGCTCTGTCAACCCCTCTCTGTCCTGCGCGTTTTTGGGGTCGGGTGCGTGAGTGGGGCGTGACTTTTCACTCGCCACGCAGGCGGTTCGCTTGGCACTTCTTGCGCTCCCATGTCGCGTCTTGCCTCGACCTTCGCCCGCGCTCGCGCGCAGAACCGCGCCGCTTTCGTCGCCTATCTCTGTGCCGGCGATCCGGATTTCGACACGTCGCTGGCGGCCTGCCGCGCGCTCCTGGCGAATGGTGTCGATATCCTCGAGTTGGGCGTGCCGTTTTCCGATCCGCTGGCGGATGGCTTGACGAACCAACTCGCGGCCCAGCGGGCGCTCGAAAGCGGAATGACGGCCGCCCGGGTGTTCGAGCTGGCGCGGAGGCTGCGGGAAACCAGCGAGGCACCGATCATTTTCTACACTTACTACAACCTCGTCTTTTCGAATGGCGTCGATGCTTACGTCAAGGCGGCGAAGTCGGCCGGCGTCGACGGAATCCTGACGCTCGATTTGCCGCCCGAGGAGGCGGGGGACGTGGCGACGGCGTGCACGGCTCACGGAGTCGACACGGTTTTCATCATCGCACCCACGACGCCCGATGCGCGCATCGCGAAGATCGCGGCGGCGACGACGGGCTTCATCTATTATGTGTCGCGCGAGGGCGTGACGGGCGTGCGCGATCAGGTGGCGGGCAACATCCCCGAGGCGGTCGCACGAATCCGCGCCCACACGAAGCTGCCCATCGCGGTGGGATTTGGCATCGGTTCGCGGGCGCAAGTCGCGCAGGTCGCGGTCGTGGCCGATGGCGTGGTCGTCGGCAGCGCGTTGGTGAACTGCGTGCGCGATAATCTCGGCGACCGGGCGAAAATCCCCCCGGCGCTGGCGGCGAAGGCGAAGGATTTGGCGGCGGGCGTCGTGCGGGGCTGAGTTTCGCCTTGCGACAGACGGGCGGGGCCGGCGTGCTGCTCCAACCTCCTTCATGGCGCGCAAAATCCTGCTCATCGACGACGACCGGTTGCAGTTTCGACTGCTGCAGGCGCATTTCAAGAATTTCCAAGGCGAACACTACGAACTCGAGTGGGCGGCGACCTACGAGGACGGTTTGGAGAAACTTCTAGGCGGGATGCACGCCGCGTGCCTCCTCGATTATCAGCTCGGCGTCCGCAACGGCATCGAGCTTATCCGCGAGGCGGTGGCGCAGGGCTGCCGCATGCCGATCGTGTTTCTGACCGCGGAGTCGGCCGAGCGCATCGATGTCGAGGCGATGAACGCGGGCGCGCTCGACTATCTGGTCAAAGGTGAAATCACACCGCGCACCATCGAGCGGTCGTTGCGCTACGCGTTGAAACTGGGCGAGACGCTTGAGGCCCTGCGCCGCATGGCGACGCGCGATCAGCTCACCGGGCTGCTCAACCGCCGGGAATTCGAGCGCATCCTGACGGAGGAGGAGGAGCGCGTGCGGCGGTTCAAGCAATCCCTCGCGCTGGTGATGGTGGACATCGATCATTTCAAGTCGGTCAACGACACCCATGGCCACTCCGCCGGCGACGTCGTGTTGCGCGAGGTGGCGCGGCGCGTGGCCGTTGAGGTGCGCACGGTGGACCGCGCGTTTCGTTTCGGCGGCGAGGAACTCGCGCTGTTGCTGGTGCAGACCGATCGCGCGGGCGCGATCGATCTGGCCAAACGCGCCTGCCGCGCCGTGGAACGCGATCCCATCATGGTGAGCGACACGGTCGCGCTGAATGTGACGGTCAGCGCGGGCTCGGCGGCCATGCCGGCGGACGCGGACTCGGGATTTTCGCTGCTCAACGCCGCGGACAAAGCGCTCTACGCTGCGAAAGGGCGCGGTCGAAACCGCGCCGTCGCGTTCGATGCGATTTAGGCCTCGGCAAGTCCTGCCGGTGCGATGGGGATCAAGGCGAATTCGGTGGGCGCCGGGACCATCACGCGCAGGCTGCGCGGCCGCACGCTGAACTCGATCGTCTCACCGGCGAGGTGGGTTTCGCCGTCGGTGTGGAGGAGCCCCGGCCGGGCGCGCTCGATCCGGAACGTGCGACGGCGGAGGCGCAGCACATCGGAACGGTGATTGAGCGAGCCGAGAAACAAACGCACGAGCAGCGGCAGCGCGTTGCCGAGCGTGACCGGCGGCACGGCGGTGAGATCGAGCAGGCCGTCGTCGGGTTGCGCGCCCGGTGCGATGCGCGCGCCGTTGCCGTATTGATCGCAGTTGGCGAGCGTGAGCGTGTAGATGGCGCGGGCTTCGCGGACGCCATCGCAGGTGATGACGCAGGTCTCCGGCTCATGGTGCCGCCAGAGCGCGACGCTGGTCGCCGCGTAACCGAACGCGCCCCGACGGCTCCGGCGGTTGAAACGCGCGGCGACCTCCGCCTCGAACCCGATCCCGGCGGCGACAAAAAAAGGTCGGCCGTCGGCGAGACCCGTGTCGAGATCCCGCGGGCGTCCGTTCGCGAGCACGCGGAGCGCATGGTCGACCGATCCGTGCACGCCGAGCGTGCGGCCCAGTCCATCGCCCGAGCCGCACGGGACGAGCCCGAGGGTGGCGCCCGAGTCGGTCAGCACCGACGCGATCTCGTTGAGCGTGCCATCGCCACCGACGGCGACGACGAGTTTGCAATCCTCGTCCAGCGCCCGCCGTGCGAGTTCGATCGCGTGACGCGGCCGCTCGGTGAACACCAGCGAGGCCATGCGTGCCTCGGCAAACGCGCGCACAGCCGGCAGCGCCGCGGCGGCGCGACCAGAACCAGGATTGACGATAAAGCGGGTTTTCAAGGCGGAGCAGAGCTATCCACAAACAACCACCGGGACTAAACAACAAGGAAGGCGGAGGGACACGGAGAAAATGAGCCGGTGGAAGGTGGGCCGTGCGCGTCGCGCTGCCTGAGCTGCGAGCATGTTCAACGGCCGCACGCGAGCGCACGGCCCACCTCAAACGCGGCCGCCTAAAACTCGGCTCGCGCGGGCACAGCACTGCCGCTTGGCTGCGGGGGCGATGAAACCTCTGCTCCACGTCCTCACTGGCCCGACGGCCGTCGGCAAGACCGAGTGGGCTTTGCGTTGGGCGGAGGCGAACAACGCGGAGATCGTCTCGTGCGACTCGCTGTTGTTTTATCGTGGAATGGATCTCGGCACGGCGAAGCCGACGGCGGCGGAACGCGGGCGCGTCCCGCATCACCTGATCGATCTCTGCGAGGTGACGGAGCCGATGGATATAACGGACTACGTGACAATGGCCCGGCAGGCGGTGGAGGAGATTGTGACACGGGGACGGACGGCACTGGTGGCGGGTGGCAGTGGATTTTATCTCAAAAGTTTTTTTGCCGCCGTGGCGGACGGGGTCAAGGTGCCCGAGACCTTGCGCGCGGAAGTCAGGCTTTTGTCACCGATGGAAACGCTGGAAAAACTGCGGACCCTCAACCCGGCTGGACTCGGCACGCTTGATGTCGCGAACCCACGCCGCGTGTCGCGGGCGCTGGAGCGCTGCCTCGCGTCGGGCCGGCCGCTGCTCGAATTGGCGGCGGAGTTTGCGCGACAACCCGCGCCGTTCGCCGACTGGCCGGTGAAGCTGACGCGGCTCGACCGAACACCGGCCGAGCTGGAGGCGCGAATCGATCGGCGGGTGGACGCGATGTTGCGCGCCGGCCTGGTGGAGGAAGCGCAGCGGTTGCGGGCGGCGGGCCTGGAAAAAAATCCCAGTGCCGCGAAAGCCATCGGCTACCGCGAGGTGCTGGCGCTGTTCGACGGCAAGCTCGCGGCGAAGGATCTCGCGGCGACGATTGCGCAAAATACACGGGCGCTGGTGAAGAAACAGCGGACGTGGTTTCGCACGCAATTGCCGGAGCACCGCGTAGTGTCGGCGGACGCGGTGCGCGAGACGGCGGATTTGTTCGGCGGGTAGGGCGCGACCGCCGGGTGCGCCTTCTTATTGCGCGTCGGCCGGCGTGCCCGTGTCGCCGCCAACCTTGCCTACGCTGCCGATCACGCGCGCGCAGACGTGTTAAGCATCGCGGCGGGCCCAGCGGTCCCGCCCTACCTCCGCTTGTAGGTATCGCGATAGTAGAGGAGGGTGTTCAGGTTCACGACCTCGATGACGCCGCTGTCGACGGTGTTGAGGCAATAATTTTTTCCGAGACGGCCGAGGCGGTAGGTGTCGAGGTTGTTGTTGTAGCCGGTGCGCGCGTCGACTTCGGCGAATTTGATTTTCCCCGTCCCGTCGATCGTGATGAGCCGATCGCCGGGTTGCGCGCCGGTGGCGAACGTGCCGATGACGTCGTTTTGGTGCGCGGTGATCTCCGCGGGATCGGTGAGGGCCGCGACGACGGGCTTCTCGTTGACGGTCTCGGTGTAGAAGACCGCGTAGAGTGTGTAGGCGTTGAGCCCGAGGCCGGCGAGGAGGATGGCGGCGGCGATGCCGCGGCTGGGCGTGGCGGCTTGTGCCGTGGTTTCCCGGAGTGCTTCCAACGCGGTCAGCTCGCTCGGGCGCTGCAGGTAGTGGATGATTTCCTCCGCGGAGAGTTCGGCGCAGGCCTCGGTGGTGTTGCGCGCGTTGTCGAGGAAGAGTTTTCCCTGGCCGGTGCGGATGCGGAATTTCCCGACGGCGGTCGTCACGAGCAGGTGCGGATCGGCCTCGTGATTTTGCACGGGATCGAGATGGCGGAAGCGATCGAGGAGCGCGAGGAACTCGTCGATGGTCAGCTCGCCGACGTCGACCTTGCCGTGCGCGATATCGGCGGCGGTCGTGTCGGTGGTGAGATTGACGGTGGTGACTTGAAACATGGCGCAGCGGAGGGCGGAGAGCAGCTCAATGCTCAAGCACGAACACGGGGTAATTGCGAAAACCGAGGCGGAAGTTGCCGGATGAAAGATCGCCATCGTCGATGCGGCGATCGAGATCGAGAAGCTGGGCGAGATCGGCGGTCACGGGATGACCGGCGGCGGAGGCGAGGACGATGACGGCGCGATAACGCTCGCCCTGCTGCGGGCTGTTGGGATCCCACGTGTAGAGTCCGCCGATCGGCGTGACGCGCTGCCAGGCGGTCGGACCGAGGTAGCCCTCCATGCCCGCGGGAAAGGCACCGGGCGCGCTGTTGCCGGCCGGCCAGTCTCCTTTTTCGTGGGTGTAGGATTGAAAAGCGCTGGAGAACACGCGCAGGTCGTTGACCACGGCGACGGACCGGGCCTCGAGATTGACCTTCTTCACCGCCGGAACGCCGAGCGCGGCCAGCACGCTGATGATGAAGACGACGACCGAGAGTTCCATCAGGGTGAAACCCGCTTCGCCGCGGCTGCCTCCGTTGCGACGGCCAGGGCAGATAAGTCGCCGGTCACGGTGCAGCGGCGCCGGGTGCAGACGGTGGCGGGAAACCAACGCGGTGCTTGGCGCGGGCGAGGTCACGGGCCGGCGTTTCCGCTCGCGGCGCGCGCCCGGGCAATGCGGGTATAGATGACCACATGCGTGGCGATGATCAACGGCACGAGGAAGGTGGGCAGCAGACTGAGTGGCAGGCGCGTGAGCGCGCGCATTGCCCACGGATGGGCAAAGTTCAACCGCATCGCCGTTGCGACCACCAGGAGGATGTCGGTCAGGCCGACGACGTTCCAGAGCGAGATGAAGTTGGAGCGGCGTTCATCACCGAGCGGAAGAAAAACGATGAGCAGCGCCGCGGTCGCCACGAAGATATCGCCGATGCCGGCGGGCACGGCAAAGGCGTAGGGCAGTTCGCCGCGCCGGTAGAGCAGGAGGAAATAGATCCCGACGAAGCGCGACGCGTGCATCAGCACGAGACTGCGCAAATCGATGCGATCGATCCAGGCGCGCAGGGCGGTCACGCGATAGTAGGCGAGGAGGAGGAGCGCGGTGAGCGTGAAGATGATCACGGGGCCGGCGGGGGCAGGCAGGCGTTGGAGCACGCCTTGCTGCCCCGCAAAGACGGCGGCAGCGAACCAGAGCCAGAAGACGAGTCGAACAACGACGGGAACCGACATACACGTCATCAAGAGGGCTGTGGTAAAAGAGGCGAGCCTCGGTTGGCGGCGGTCGGTGCGCTTCGCGCGCGGCTCGTTTCACGCGCCGGGTGAGAGCGATTCGGAATTAGATCAGGCTGCGCGCGGAGCGCACAGCCCACCTCAACTGAAAATAAAAAAGCGCGGTGAGGTCACCGCGCTTTCATCGGAGATTGAGCGACGGGCTTACTGGTTCAACTGAATGTTGAAACGCGTGAGCGAGCTCGTCTCGAGCCGATGAAGCTGGGCGAGCGCGTTGCGGAGCGAAACCTTGGTGTTGAGTTCGTTGAAGCGGGCGGTCTCAAGATCGTCCTGGGCTTGGAGCACGAGGCGGCTGGTGGAGAGGCCCGCGTCGAAGCGCGCTTTCTGCGACTCGTATTGTTTTTCGCTGAGCTCGGTGGCCTTCGCGGCGATCTGCACGCTGACGAGATTGGTTTGGACGCTGCGGACGGCGGTGCGCACCTGCACGGTCAGGGTCTGATCGAGCTGCGCGAGGCGGGTCTTTTGCGAGTTGAGCGTAGCGAGCGTGGAGCGATAGCGCGCGCGGTCCGCCTTCATGCCCCACGGCATTTGATAAACGAGGCCAAGGCTCCAGTTGTTGCCGTGGTGGTCGGGCAGGCCGCTGATGGCGTCGTTGTAGGATTTGTCGGTGCTGTTGTAGCCGAGCGAACCGTTCAGATTGAGGGTGGGGCGGGTCGAAACCTTGGCGACCGAAAGATCGATTTCGGACTGCTTGATCTGGTTGGTGGTCGCGATGTAGTCGGGATAATTATCGTGCGCGATTTTATAGGAGCCCTCGAAGGTCGGCGCTTCCCCGCGGAACTCCTGAAAAGCGACGGGGCCAGGACGCTGCGTGTAGTCCCCGGCGTTGGTGAGGGTGAGCAGATTGTCCTCGGCAGTGCGGACATTTTGCTCGGCCTGCACGACGGCGAGACGGGCGTTGTTGACGCCGACTTCGGCGGTCAGCACGTCGAGGTCGGTCATGACGCCAGTGGTGCGCCGCGCCTGGTTTTCCTCGAAGAGGCGCTGGGCGAGCGTGAGCGAAAGCTGGCGGATGTGGAGCGTCTCGCGCGCGGAAACGAGATTGTTGTAGGTGGTCTCGGTGTTAAGGACGACGGTGAGGACGCTGCTGGTGTAATTGAGCTGGGCGATGGTGAGGCCGAGCTTATTGCGCTCAAGCGTGGCCTTGGCGACGGTGCCGCCCGCGTTCTTGAGCAACGGCTGGCTCATGGTCGCCGAGATCGTGTTGCCGTAGGCGGGATTGAGCGTGCTGAAACGCGAATTGGTCGCGGCCTTCGTTACGCCCGTGGAAATGCCGTAGGTGCCGTTGGTCTGGGGGAGCAACTCGGTGACGCCAACCGATGCGCTGGTGCCGTCGTTGCGCTGGCCGACGCCCGTGGTGCCGTCGAGGGTGTTGATCGTCGACGCCGCCTGCGACAGATTGCGGCCCGCGGAGGCGTTGAGGACGGGCTGGAAGGCCGCCTGCGAAATGGCGACGTTCTCCTTCGCGATTTCGGTCGAGAAACTCTGGATCTGCAGGTCGAAGTTTTTCTTCATCGCGCGCGCGATCGTTTCCTCCAGGGAAAGGGGCGCGGCGGCGGGAGTGGTGTCGGGCACCGGGGGTGTCGCGGTGGTCGCGGCTGTCTGGGCGCGGATGAGCGGCAGAGTAGCGAGCGTAAGAAGGAGGAGGGAAGCGCGGGCGAGGTGGCGTGACATGACAGTTAAAGTTCGTGGAAGCGGGGCTGCGGGGAAGAACACGGCGGAGAGGTGAAAGTTACTGTTTTTCGAACTCACCGGCAGACGTGCGTTTCAGGACGGTGAAGCCCGCTTGTCTGGCGCGCGAGACGGAAAGTGGCGCGGAAAGTTTCGGGGTATTTACGGGTTGGGCGGCCAAGCGGTGGACCGGCTGGCCACAAGTCGGGCACGCGGTGAGTTCAGGCGCGTCCGCCGGCGAGCGGTGCTCGAACCCGTCGCCACAGAGGCGACAGGGTGGCACCAGCGGGGCGTAGGCGTGAAGTGGCATCGGTTGGGATATTCACGACGGAGCGATGCCCAGCGGCGAGCCGAAACGTGGCGAGCGGTTGTGGGGCGGGGATGAGCGGCGCGAGCTGGGAGACGGGGTGGCCTCACCCCGCGAACCAAAACGTCGCCAACGAAAACTCGGCCGGTGGGGACATCGCGGCCCCAAACCGAACATCGATCACTGCTCTTTCGGCTCGGACTTCTTCAGCTCTTTCTCAACGAGGTCGCTGATATAGGTGCTGCCACCCAGGCGGGCATTGTAGCTGGCGAGCTGCTTGCGCGTGTCAACAAACTGCGGGTTGGCCTCGCTCAGATCGGGGGCTTTCTTGTCCACCGCGTATACGAAGAGACCCTTGTCGCCGTTGCGGACCATGTCGGAGACCTGGCCTTTTTCGAGGCGCTCGAGCACGCTGAACACCGAATAATCCAAATCCTGCGGGCGGTTGCGCATCGTGAAAGGCGGAAGAGTCTTCGCCTCGAGCTTCACGCCGTTGGCCGCCGCGGCGGCGGCTTTCTCAAACGAGTCGCCGGCCTGCAGGCGCGCCTCAAGCTGGGCCTTGATCGTCTTGCCGAGATCAATGAAACGCTTGGTTTTTTCGTTGTCGGTGTAATCGGCGGAAACTTTCTCGCGCACCTCGGCGAGCGTCGGCGTGCGCTTCGGCTGGGTGTCTTTCCAGACGAGGATCACGGCGCCCGTGGGGCTGGAGATGGCCTCGGAGACGTAGCGGTTCTGGGCCTTGCCGAGCTTGAACGCCTCGGTGGCGATTTCGGCCGAGCCGCCAAGTTCGGCGGGACCGGACTCACGCGTGAACGGCGCGAGCGGCTTAAGCGCGAGCTTGCGGTCGGCGAAAAACGCCTCAAGCGCCGGTCCGGGTGCGCTCTGGTCGAGCTTGCTTTCGTAGAGGGCAAGGGCGGCATCGCTCGCGGCCTTGAGCGCAAGTTTCTGGGCCTTCTCGAGCTTGAGCGTGGTCTCGACCATCGACTTGACCGCCGCAAAATCCGCCGCGGGATCGGCTTTCAGCGGGGTGGCGGGGGCCTTCGCGTCCGCTGGCTTCACCTCGGCTGGTTTCGGGAACCGGGTCGGGTTGGCGTCGTAGTAGGCCTTCACCTCGGCGTCCGTCACCGTGATGTCCTTGAGATTGTTGAGCGCGGAAAACTCGACGTAGTTCGCGACGACGCGCGGCGGGATGTCGTAGCGGAAGGAGTTTTCGGCGAAAAATTTTGCAAGCTCGGCGTCCGTCGGCTTGATCGCTGGCGTGAAGCTGGCGTAGTCGGCGGTCGCGGTCGCGAGCGTCCACGAGGTGTCGGCCCGGCCGAGTTGCAGCTTGATGTCGCCCGGGAGGACGTAGCCCGGGCCAGCGAGGAGATCCTGGACTTTCTTCGCGCGGACGTCGTCGGAAATGATGCGTTTGATCTCACCCTCGGTCAGGCCGCGGGAGTTGGTTTTGAGATTGTCGCGAAACGTCGCATAGGCCTTCGCATCGAACTGCCCGTCCTGGCCCGCGAACATGCGCAGGGTCTTAATCATGTCGGTGATCTCGGCGTCGGTGCTGGCGGGGATGTGCCACCCGTCGGCGAGGTGGAGCGTCGCGGCGCGTTGGAACGCGTAGCTCTGGATTTGCTCGGCCTCGAGGCCGCTGAAGCTGCCGAGCTGGAGGTTGGCGCTCAGGCTGGCGTCGCCCATGAGACGCTGCGAGTCCTCCTGCATGCTGAGGTTGTAGCCGAAGAACTGGCGGTCCACCACGCGACGGTCACCGCGACCGAAGCCACCCGAGGCATTGATGCCGAAAATGAAGGAGATGACGACGGCGGCCAGCAGGACGGCAAAGATCGTTTTGAAGTGGTGCTGAAAGTAGCGCTGAATCCAGGAAATCATGGGTAGAAAACGGGTGACCCTAGGACGCGGGAAGCGCGTGGCAAGGGCGAATTCGCCGGGCGCCGTCGCGGGCCCGCCCAGCTACTTGGCCGCCGGCCGCTCGCCGAGAGCAAAGGGGGGGCGGGATTCGTCGAAGGGATGATCGGCGAAGAGTTGCTCGAGATTTTTCTGGAAGAATTTCTGCTCGCTGAGGCTCGCGAGGGCGGCGTCGTAGTGCGGCAGGATCGGATCGATCCGCTCGAGGGCCTCGCCGATCGGATCGTCGCCCAGGTGGTCCTCGAGCGTCTTGAAATCGAAGAGGTTTATCTTGTTCAGCGGCCGGGCTGGCTGGTAGCGGTGCTCGCTGGCGGCGGCGTCGGCGGCGGGACGGAGCGTCGTGATGAGGTGCATCGCAACGAGGCGGTTGAGGCACTCGTTGATGATCTGGGTGGGGACCTTCACCAACTCGCCGAGCTGCGACGCGGTGACGGGCTCGAGGCAGCCTTGAAAGCGGCGGCCGACCGTGAGGAGCACCACGAGCGAGAGCCGCTCGCGCATCGACTCGTTGAGCTGGCTCCACGCGGCCTGGCTGTTGCGGAAGTGGACGTTCTGGACGGCGTAGCTGATCACGCCGCCGATCAGGACGTAGAGCCAGAAAATGTAGAGCCCGAGCATCAGCACGACCGGCAGCGAGAGCGATCCATAGAGGCTCTTCGTGAGCATGACGCGCCGCAGGTAAAAGAACGCCACGTAATTATTCAGCATCAACAGCGCGGTGACCACAACGGCGCCGGCAAACGCCGCGCCCCAGAGCACGCGGGTGTTGGGGATCACGCGATAGACGAGCGTGAGCAGCACGATCAACAGGCTGATGGAAAACAGCGGCAACGACCAGCTGAGGGCCCGAAAAAGTTCGTGCCCGCCCGGAAGATTTTCGATCGAGGTCTTGAAAACGCTGATGAACGCGCTCGCGCTAAGCAGTGTGACCGCGGCGAAAAACAGCACCGCGCCGAGCGTCAGGATCGTCCAATAAAAGACGACGCGCATCAGCAGCGAGCGGCCGAGCCGCACGCCCCAGATGTCGTTGAACGCGTCCTCGACCGATTTGAACAGCAGTAGCACGATGAAGATCAGCGCGAACACGCCGAACACGCCGGCGGAACCCGAGCGGGCACCGTTGATCATTTCTTCGAGGAGTTTGACGATTTCCGGGCGGACGACGGTGCCCGGCGCCACGGGCTGGGTGTCGAGGGTCTCGAGCTGGCGGAGCTGCGGGGCGACCTGCTCGAGGATTTGGCCGATGGTGTTGGCGACGAGATTGGGATCCTTGCTGTTGCCGAGCACGAAGCCACCGATGAGCACCGCGATCGCGACGAGCGGGCCCATGCCGAGCAGCGAGCTGAAGCTGAGCGCCGCGGCGCGGGCGGGCACCTTCGTCTCCAGGAACACCGTCGATGTGATCTGGATGACGCGGAGCCCGGCGAAGAGCCAGCCGCGCGGCGAGCGCTCGTTCAGGTGATCACGCTTCCAGATTTCGTTTTTCCACTGATGGTAGGCGTGGGCCCGCAGGCGGCCGAACGCCGAGGCGCGCGGGGGATGAGGTTGGCCGGCGCTCACCTCGGGATCACTGCGAAATGAAGCCCCACGCCACGGCCGCCGCCCCGAGAATCCCCGCCGCGGCGGCGATGATCACGGGCAGGAGGCTGACGAAGATGGTGCAGAGATAAAGTCCGGCGGACGCGACCGCGATCTCGATCAGGCTCACGGGATGGCCTTGCACGTAGAAGATAAAGCCGAGCAGGCCGAAGCCAAGGGCCGCGCGGAAACGCACGAAGGGATAAAGGTTCACCATGCCCAGCCCGAGCAGGACGGCGAGAACGACGTCGACCGCTCCGAGCAGCACGAGCGGGTGTTGGATGAGTTGCGCCGGGTCGAGTGCCATGAGCGCATCAACCCCGGGAAGGATCTCGCCGGCGGCGCTGACCACGAAGGTCAGGATCACGGCCCACATCCCGATCTTGGCCGCGCGCATCATCGCGATCTCGGGATTCTTCTTGTCGGAGGTGTCGTCGGTGCGGCCCTCGGCGGCGGCGAGCATGTCGTCGACGGTGATCGCCTTGGCATTTTCGTCGGCCTTGTTCAGTGTCTTGATCTCCTTGGCCTTGAGGAGGAGTTTCTTTTTCTCGGGATAGATCGCGGCCATCAACTCGGCATTGGAGCCGAGCGTGACCCATTGCTCCGTCGTGGCGTCGTAGACGAGAGTCTCGGCCGTGATGCCGCCCGTCTCGGCGAGGGAGATGAGCTGTTCCACGCCATAGGGGCCGCGGGCCTCGGTATCGGTCGCATTACGGATGTAGATTTCCTGCGTGGCCATCGCGCGAAGCTGGCGGCGGGGAAGGGGAGCGGCAAGCGCGATTTCGCGGCGCCGCCGAACCACTCGCGGGAACGCAGAAAAACGAAAACGCCAAATCGGCCCTCAGGGAGAATTCCCGCGCTGCCGTTCGTTCGCGCGGCCGCGATAATAACCGGCCTTTCTTACATGCGCGTCAGCGTGCGCAGGCCGAGCAGATGGAGACCGGTTTCGAGCGTGACGAGCGTGCGGGCGCACAGCAGCAAACGCCGCGCGCGCACCGCGGGATCGTCGACGGCGACCTTGTCCGCGACGTAGAATGCGCTGAACTCGCCCGCGAGTTCGTAGAGGTAAAGGCAGAGAAAGTGCGGGCGCAGCGCGTCGGTCGCGAGCCGGAGGGCGTCGGGAAACTTCACGAGCTTGCGCGCCAGCGCGAGTTCCGCGGGCGTCGCGAGCATCGACGCGATCGCTTCGGTCGAGGCGTCGCCCGGCGCGACGCCGAGCTTGCGGAAAATGGAGTGGATGCGCGTGACGGCGTAGAGCAGGTAGGGCGCGGTGTTGCCGTCGAGCGCGAGCATCTTGTCCCACGAGAAAATGTAGTTGCTGCTGCGGTTCTGCGCGAGGTCGGCGTATTGGACGGAGCCCGTGCCGACGATGCGCGCGATGTCGCGGCGTTCGGTTTCGGTGAGCTCGGAGTTTTTTTCGGAGACGATTGCGAACGCGCGCTCCTCCGCTTCGTCCAGCAGCGCCTTCAATTTAATCACGCCGCCGTCGCGGGTCTTGAGCGCCTTGCCGTCCTCGCCGGTCACGGCGCCGAACGTGACGTGGTGCAACTCGGGCAGCCGGTATTTTTTCGCCTCGAACCATTTCCTCACGGTGAGAAACAATTGCTCGAAGTGATCGCCCTGACGGAAATCGGTGACGACGACGATGCCATCGGCCCTGAAATGCTCGGCGCGATAAAGGGCGGTCGCGAGATCGGTGGAGCCGTAGTTGCTCGCGCCGTCGCCCTTGCGGATGAGGAACGGCTGGGTCTTGAACCGGGGATGCTCCGGGTGAAACACGACCAGCGCGCCGTCGCTCACCGCGGCGAGCGGCGGCGCGACCTCGGTGAGCTCGCGATAAACGCGCTCCAGCTTGTCGTTGTAGAACGACTCGCCGAGGTGGTGATCGAAGCGAATGCCGAGCCGGTCGTAGATCTGCTGGAACGCGGTCAGGCTGACGTCGGAGAATTTTTTCCAGAGCGTGAAATTTTCGGGATCGCCGTTCTGCAGCTTCTTGAGTTCGGCGCGCGCCTCGTCGAGTTCGGGCGAGCCGTCGGGCGTCGCTTCGTGGCCCAGCCGGTAAACCCGCTCGAGTTCCTCAATCGGATCGGCGGCGAGCGCGGCGGGATCGGCCCAGCGCTTGAAGCCATAGATGAGTTTGCCGAACTGCGTGCCCCAGTCACCGAGATGGTTGTCGCGGATCACGCGCGCGCCGGTGAAGGCGAGCATCCGGCAAATCGCCTCGCCGATCACCGCGGAACGGAGGTGGCCGACGTGCATTTGTTTCGCGGTGTTCGGCGAACTGTAATCGACGACCCACGTTTGTCCGGCGTGCGCCGCAGCGGCGCCGGCGCGGAGATGCTCTTCCGCATCGAAGGCCCGCAGCCACGCGAGGAGCGTCGCGGGCTGGAGCGTGAAATTGATGAAGCCGGGGCCGGCAATGGTGACCGCGCAACGCTCGCGCACTTCGGGCGCGAGCGCGGCGACGAGCTGGTCGGCCACGGCGCGTGGGTTGAGCTTCCGGGACTTCGCGTAGCCGAGGACGCCGTTCGATTGAAAATCGCCGTTGCGCGGATCGGCCGAGCGCACTTCGGGCGCAAACGCCGTGGCATCGGCGAGTCCGGCCGCGGAGGCGGCGGACTTCAGAGCCGCGTCGAGATCGGCGGCGAGGTTGAACGAAACGGGCATAGCGCGAGGAAACCCGACCGCGCGGCGATCGCGCAAGCGCGGAGTTTTTCCGCGAATCACCCGAAAAGACCCGAAAGTGGTTTCGATCGTAATCGCGGAACGGCGGCAGGGAGTAACCGCGGAATCGGACCTAATTTATCAGAAGCCAGAAAACCAGGAAACGATCCCGAACACGGGTTCACGCACCGGCGCCGAGTTCGGAGATCGATCGGCCATCCAGCCTGGATCTCCGTCTTTTTTCTGTGCGCCTGTGCGCCGTTGCGAGAGCCACCTGCCTGGATTAAATTAATCCGATCGTTTCCTGCTTTCTGGAATTAGTTTTCTCGGCGTTTCCTCCTTCCGCGCTTCGGCGATGAGGTCTTCTCCGGGAAATTTCCGCGATTGCGTCGGGTGAATCGCGTGATTGGCATCGCGGCCGCTTACTTCGACTTCGCATGGACGCCCACTTGATGGAATTTATCAGCATGCTCGTGCGGTGGCTGCACGTCATCGCGGGCATCGCCTGGATCGGGTCGTCGTTTTATTTCATCTGGCTCGACAACTCGCTGGAACCGCCGCCGGCGGATTCGGAGGCCGCGAAGCAGGGTGTCGCCGGCGAACTCTGGGCGGTGCACGGCGGCGGTTTCTACAATCCGCAAAAATACGCGGTCGCGCCGGCGGCGTTGCCCGAAAAACTCCACTGGTTCAAATGGGAGGCCTACACGACCTGGCTGTCGGGCACGGCGCTGCTCGTGATCGTCTATTGGATCCGCGCGCAATCGATGATGGTCGACCCGACGGTCGCGGCGCTGACGACCTGGCAGGCGGTCGGCATCGGGCTCGCGAGCATGATCGGTTCGTGGATCGTTTACGACGGGCTGTGCCGTTCGCCGCTGGGAAAAAGAGGCACGCTGCTCGGCGTGATCGTCTTCGCGTTCCTGACCGCGCTCGCGTTTGGCTTGTCGCGCACGCTCGGTGGGCGCGCCGCGTTCATCCACGTCGGCACCGCGATCGGCACGATCATGGTCGCAAACGTCGCGATGATCATCATCCCGGGTCAGCGCAAGATGGTCGATGCGATGCGGGTGGGGCAGCTCCCCGATCCGATTTACGGCCAGCGCGCGAAGCAGCGCAGCGTGCACAACAACTACTTCACGCTGCCGGTGCTGTTCATCATGATCAGCAATCACTACGCGTCGACTTACAGTCACCCACATGCTTGGGCGGTGCTGGCGGTGTTCTCGCTCGCGGCGGTTTCGATCCGGCACTTCTTCAACCGGCGGCACAAAGGCGCGCTGGAATGGCGCTATCCGATTTTCGGCGCGGCGTTGCTCGGAGTCGTCGCGTGGTGGACCACGCCGCATCTGGCGCCCTTGCCGAAGGTGAACGGGCCGGTCACCTTTGATCAGGTTCGCGCGATCGTCGGGCAGCGCTGTGTGACCTGTCATTCGCCAGCGCCCACCTTTACCGGCTTAACCGCACCGCCGGCCGGAGTGTTGCTCAACACCTCGGATGCGATCGTGCAGAACGCGCAACGGGTCTATCAGCAGGTCATCGTCACACGCATCATGCCGCTCGGAAACGTCACTCAAATGACTGACTATGAGCGGGCTGTCATCGCAGTCTGGGTGGCGGATGGCGCGAAAGCGAAGTGACGAAAGGTCCGCTTTGAGTGCGGGCAAGTAGGCGACTATCAGGAGGTTTTGCCGTGTTTGGCGACTCGCTGGCAGGCCAGTTTTGGCTCGACTTTCAGAGGGAAGTCTATTCGTTCGCACACTTTTCTGCCTGCGGGCATCCGCCCGTTTCTCTTCACGCACACACACTACATGACCAGTAAACGCAACATCCCGACCCGTCGTTTCATCAAGCCCACCTTCGAATTCCTCATCGAAAAGAAGCGCGATGGCGGCGAGTTCACCCAAGAGGAAATTCGCTACATCATCGACAGCACGCTCGATGGCGAAATGCCCGAGCACCAACTCGCGGCGCTCGCGATGGCGATTTATTTCTCCGGTATGTCGGCGCAGGAGACGGCCGATCTCACCGAAGAGATGATGCTCTCGGGCGAGGTCATTGACCTCTCGCACATCGCGAAGCCGAAGATCGACAAGTATTCGACCGGCGGCGTGGGCGACAAAACCTCGCTCGTGCTCGTCCCCCTCGCGATGGCGAGCGGGGTCGTGGTCCCCATGATGTGCGGCGTCGAGCACGACTACATCATCAACACGCTGGAGAAACTCGCCGCGGTCCCCGGCTTCAAGAGCCACCAGACCAATGAGCATTTCGCCTCGCAGCTCGCCAAGATTGGCGGCGCGATCGTGGCGCAGACCGACGGCCTCGCTCCGGCCGACGCGCGTTTCTACAAGCTCCGCAAGGAAACCGGCACGATCCCGAGCCTCCCGCTCATCACCGGCAGCGTCCTCTCCAAGAAACTCGCCGAAGGCTCCGAAGGCCTCGTGATTGATGTGAAATGGGGCAATGGTTCCTTCATCAAGGACCTCGAGCAGGCGAAGCAACTCGCGCGCTCGATGACGCGCGTCGGCCGCTCGATGAAGCGCCGCTGCGTCGCGCTCGTCACCGACATGAACCAGCCGCTCGGCGACACCGTCGGCACGTCGCTCGAAGTGAAGGAAGCCATCAAGCTCCTCAAGGGCGAAGGTCCTGAGGATATGAAGGAACTCGTCCTCAAGCTCGGCATGGAAATCGTCCGTCTCGCTGGCGTCGCGGGCTCCACGCTCTCGGCCAAGCAGACCGTGCAGCGCCATCTCACCGACGGCTCCGCGCTTGAAAAATTCAAGGACCTCGTGCGCGCCCAAGGCGGCGACACGACCTTCATCGATCACCCGGAAAAATTCCCGCAGGCCCGCCACATTCGGAAGCTTCCGGCCCCGAAGCGCGGCTACGTCCACACGATCAACGCCGCGATGATCGCGCGGGGCGTGCATCTCCTCGGCGCCGGCAAAGAGCATGCGCACGACAAGATCGATCACTCGGTCGGCGTTTCCGAAATCAAGAAGGTCGGCACGCAGGTCAAGCAGGGCGAGCCGCTCATGATGATTCACTACAACGACGAGGCGAAGCTCGAGCAGGCGCTCGAATACTTCAAGAACGCCTACCGCCTCGCGCCAAAGCGCCCGACGCCCCCGCCGCTCATCGTCGAGCGCGTGGCTTAAACGGTGGGAGGGGATCGAGGCCCCGACTCATTTTCCAGGCCGACCGGACTCCGGTCGGCCTTTTCTTTGGCTGAGAGGGAACCTGTCGTGCGGATTGCATACCATGAAGGTGCACATGGACATCAACCTCAACTATCTCCTCTCGATCCTCTGTTTCATTCTCTGGATCGTCGCCTTGGTCGACTGTATCAAGAGCAACAACCCCAACAAGGTCGTCTGGATCATCGTCATCATCCTGATTCCGTTCCTCGGCTCGATCCTCTACTTCCTGATCGGCAAATCGAAGGTCTGACCTGACACGGGCGTCTCGCCCGGGTGGTTCGCGCATCACGGGCGGGGACGCCCGTGCCACTGTAGGCCTTCTTTCTTACGATCGCAGCTTGTGGCGAAGCTCGGCGCGAAAGGCCACGACGAGTGAGAATAACGTGACACCGAGCGCCGCCGTAAAAAGCGGATCGGCGAGCGAGGGGCCCAGGTTCACGAGCGCGTCGCCGAGCCGGTCGGCGCCGGATTCCAGCTCGGTGCCCGACACGCCCCGCCACAACACGAGACCGCATCCCGCCCCCGCGCCCACGATGCAAACCACCAGCCGGCGGGACAACGCCGGCGTGTGCGACTCCGTCACGGCGGGCAAGGCCGCCAGCACCCGAGCGGAGAAGCCGTGGTCGGACAACTCAGGCGCCGCCCGACGCAGCAGCGCTTCGAGCCGCGCATCGTCGTTGGTGTTCGCGGAAGTATTCAGGTCTGCGGGTTCCATGCGGCGAGGAGGTGACGGAGCTTTTCTTTACTGCGGGCGAGATGAGTTTTCACCGTGCCCAACGGCCAGTCAAGCAGCGCGGCGATTTCGCCGTGTGACAGGCCTTGTTGATAACCGAGGTGCAGCGCGAGTTGTTCATCGGCCGAAAGCTCGCGGAGCGCGGCGGCGAGATCGTGCTGCAAATCCGAAGTGCCCGTCGTCGCGGGCACCGCGAATTCCGTCTCGCGGGTCTCGTCGAGTGGCGTGTGATTGCGCTGGCGGCGGCGGGCGTTGCGCCAGTGATTGTGCGCGATGCCGAGGAGCCAAGTGGCAAAATTCGCCTCGCCTCGAAAGCGCGCGAGACCGCGCCAGGCCTGCACGAATGTTTCCTGCGCGAGGTCATCCGCGAGCGCCGCATCGCCCCGGGTGAGATGGCGGAGAAAATTGCGCACGGCGGATTGGTGACGTTGCACCAGCAGCCCGAACGCGGCGCGATCGTCGGTGACGAGCGCGCGAGCGATCAGTTCGGCATCGGTCACGAGCGGGGCGGTTCGTTTTTGCGTCCGAAGATCGTGGCAAGGAGGGCGTAGAGCAGCAGAGCGATGCCGATGAAGCCGGGAATCGCTCCGACGAAATGGATGCGGCCAGGCATATCCAAGAGCAGAAGCCAGAGACCCGCGCCGACGGCCAGGAGGACCAGGCCGCCACGAACGTCGTGATTCGCCCTCCAACGGTTCGTCGGGTCGCGATTTTCTTCGCTCTCTCCTGCATCGTGCGGCGGGACCGGCTGACCTTTTTCCAGCGCGATCCGGGCGGTCTCGTGCCAGAGACGCTTCCGTTGGTGGTGAAAATACATCCCGGCGAGGCCCATGATGCCGCCGAAAATCATACCGCAGAGAGCGAAGACGATGCCGATTTCGGCGCCGCCGAGACCCATGATGCCGCCGAGGGGGGGAGGAGTGAAGTGGAGCATGTTCATCGAGTGGTTCGAGGTGAGTGTCGGCGGCGGAGCGTTTGGATTCAGAAATCTCGAATAAAAATTGCCGAGGGCGCGGGGGCGGGTCCCACTCAAGCCAATGCCTGACGAATTTCCGAGCGAAGAAAAGCCCGACAAAGCGCCGCGTGCACCCATCGATCGGTCGGGCTGGCCGAAGCCGTGGGCGCAATTGAAATACTTCACGTTTCAACCGGCGATTTTTCCGCGGTTGCTCGGGCACGTGTCGGACGACGCGCGGCCGGGCGACTTCGTGAATGTCTACGACAAGAACGGAAATCTCACCGGCGGCGGACTCTTCAACCCGCGCGCGAAGATTCCGCTGCGGGTCGTCTGCCACTCGACGGAGCCAGTCACGGAAGACTATTTCGAGGTGGCGATTCGCCGCGCCGTCGCGCTGCGGCGCGAGCTCTTCAAACTCGACGAGACGACCGATGCCTACCGCCTGATCAATTCCGACGGCGACGGCCTCAGCGGCCTCACGATCGATCGCTACGGCGAGACGCTGCTCTGCGAAATTTACTCCCTCGGGATCGCGCAGCGGCTGCCGAAGTGGCTGCCGTTGCTCCATGAACTCGCGGGCACGAAATTCGCGCGCGTGCACGTCGATCACGATCTCGGGAGCCTCGAAGGGATCAAGCCGTCGACATTCAACGAGACCAACGCCGCCGCGCCCGATCGGGTGAAAATCCGCGAGCACGGGGTGCGCTACGAGGTGGATTTCGCCGAGGGGCATAAGACCGGATTTTTCTGCGACCAGCGCGAGAATCGGAAAGCGATCGCGCGGTTCACGAAGGGTGCGCGGGTGCTCGATCTCTGCTGCTATACGGGGGGATTTTCGCTCAACGCCAAAGTGCTCGGCGGCGCGGCCGAAGTGACGAGCGTTGATCTCGACGAGCTCGCGCTCGATCAGGCCAAGCGCAACATGAACCTCAATCAGGCGCGGTTGAAATTCGTCCATGCCGACGCCTTTGCCTACGCCCGCCAGATGCAGCAGAACGGGGAAAAGTGGGATGTGGTGATTCTCGATCCGCCGAAATTTATTTTCACGCGCGACGCGGCGGGAAACTGGGAGGGCCGCCAGAAATATGAAGACCTCAACCTCCTCTCGATTTCCCTGGTGAAGCCGGGCGGGATTTTCGTGACATGCTCGTGCTCCGGGTTGCTGTCGCTCGAAGATTTCGAGTCGCACGTAATCAAGGCGGCGCACCGGCTGGATCGACGGCTGCAGTTCTTCGACCGCACGGGGCCGGGCCCGGATCATCCGGTTTACTCGAATTGTCTCGAGAGTCGTTACCTGAAGGTGCTGTGGGCTAGGGTGGTTTAGCCGAAGCGAAGTCCGTCATTGTTTTGCGCGCCACGAGTGTGCATAAGGTGCGCCTCCCCATGCCGCGCCCGACTGTCCACACCGTGCACGCCCTTTGTGCCGCCCTCGCGTTGGCGGTGGTGATGCCTGTCTTCGCGCAGCAAAAACCCACTTCGCTCGTCGGCTCGACGCGCGATCAGGTCGTCGCGAAGCTGGGCGAGCCGAAGAGCAACCTCAAGGCGGGGCCGCGCGAGTTGTTGTTTTTCCCGCACCTGAAATTGACGTTGCGAAACGGCGTGGTGATCGATTCGGAGGAAATCACCGACGAGTCCGCTGCGAAACGAGCACCGGAACCCCCGCCCACCGCGGCGGCCGCGAGTGCCGCACCGGCGGCAAATTCCGCACCGCCCGCTTCGGGGAATCCGGGAGTCGCCAACTCGCCTTCCCCCAGACCTGCGTCGGATCCCGCCGCGGGTCCCGCTGCGGCGGCTTCCGGCGTGAAGTCCACGCCTTCGTCGGACGCGCAGCTCGAAATAAAATCGATCAAGGCTGGATCGTCCTCACCGAAATCTGGCCCGCGACCCGCGGCAAATCCCGCAGGCGCGACCGTTGCTCCCGCGCCAACAAAATCCGCGACACCGACGTCGACTCCCGCTTCGCCCACGATCGAAGCCAAACTTACGCCGCCGTCGACCGTCCCCGTTGCCGCGACCACGGACTCGAGCGCCCCGGCCGGGACCACTGGTCCGGCGATGATGCCCGCCCCCGCGCATCCGGTCGTCCGGGAAGAAATCTCCGTGACCGAGCCGGCTCCCACCGAACCGACGGCGGTCAAACCGGCGGTCGACCCGAAAAAGAAGGCGGCGATCCGGCGGCGCTGGCGGTTGCGGCGCGATGCCGAGACGGATGAGGACGAGCCGGTGCAGATTTTTTCGGCGCAGTCCTACGTGATTGCGGCCGTCGTGCTGCTCACCGGCGTCGGCTATTTGTGGTGGCGGCGGTCGCAACGGAACCTCGAACTCCTGGCGACGGCGGTTTCCCGCGCGCCCTTCGAGCCGAGCCTGCCGACCGATGCGGGCGGGCAGTTCACCGCCGATCTGATCGGCAAACTGGGAGTGAAACGCTTCGAACGCCTCGTGGCCTCGTATTATGCGAAGACCGGCGTGGTCGCGGAACGCACCAACGCGGGCGCGGACTCACCGGTGCAGATCAAGATTTTCTGGAAAGGGGAGCCGAAGCCGTTCGCCGGCGTGCAGTGCCACGCGAATCCACCGACGCTGATCGGCGCGAAGCCGCTGCAGGATTTGTTTACGGCGCTGACCGCCGCGGAGATTCGCCGCGGCTACATTGTTACGACCGGGAAATTCAACGTCGAGGCGCGCGACTACGCGGAGGAAAAACATTTCACGCTCCTCTCGGGTGATCTCTTCCTCGAGAAACTCAACGCCCTGCCGCCCGCGGCGCGCGGCGAGTTGTTGAAGGAAACGAACACTGAAGAACCCACGGCCCCCGCGGCGGGCGGCGTGGTCACCTGATCCACGCTCTCCGATTATGGACGCACTCCGCCACCTGTTCGAGCAGAACTCCACCTGGGCAAAATCGGTCAGCCAACGGGATCCGGAGTTTTTCCCAAAACTCGCCCGCCAGCAGTCGCCCGAATATCTCTGGATTGGTTGCTCGGACAGCCGCGTGCCGGCGAACGAGATTGTCGGGCTGTTGCCCGGCGAAGTCTTCGTGCACCGCAATCTCGCGAACGTCGTCGTCCACACCGATCTAAACTGCCTTTCGGTGATCCAGTTCGCGGTCGATGTGCTGAAGGTGAAGCACATCATCGTCGTCGGCCACTACGGCTGCGGCGGCGTGCGGGCGGCGCTGCGCTGCGAGCGCGTCGGCCTGGCGGACAATTGGCTGCGGCACGTCCAGGACGTGAAAGAAAAGCACGACAGTTGCCTCTGCCGGCTCGCTGACGAGACCGCCCGCAACTCTCGGCTCTGCGAGCTCAACGTCATCGAGCAGGCCGCCAACGTGTGCGCCACGACGATCGTGCGCGACGCGTGGGATCGGGGCCAGTCGCTCAACGTGCACAGTTGGATCTATGGGTTGCGCGACGGCTTGCTCCGCGACTTGAATTTTCTCGCGAGCAATCCTGCCGAGGCCGCGGAAAACTACGCCGCCGCGGTGAAGGCATTGGGCTGACCAGGGGCCGCGTTGGAAAGAAGGGCCGGGCGCTCCGCGTGCAGCTTGATCAGAGACAGCCTCGATGGGAAACTCGGCCGCGCGCGGCCCGCACGGCCCACCAAAATTACCTGGGCCCGGCTCAGTTGCGGCCGAGGTAGCTGCCGTCCTCCGTGCTGATCTTGATGATTTCGCCTTCCTTGATGAAGAGCGGGACATTCACCACGAGACCGGTTTCGAGCTTCGCGGGTTTCTGGACGTTTGAAGCGGTGTCGCCCTTGATGCCCTCGGAAGACTCGATGACCTTGAGCGCGACCGTGGAGGGCAATTCGATGGTCAGCGGCTTGTCGTCGACGAACAGCACGTCCACTTTTCCGCCGGCGGTGAGATAATTCTTCGTGTCCCCTACAAGGACGGCGCTCAACTCGATTTGATCGAAGGTGTCCGGATCGATGAACGCGAAGTTTTCGCGGTCGGCGTAGCTGAACTCCAGCGTGCGCTTGTCGGTCGGAAGCACCTCGATCGTGTCGGTCGACGCGAAGCGCTGGTCGAGCGCCTTTCCGTAGCGAAGGTTGCGCATCTTGATCTGCACGAAGGCGCGGAGATTGCCCGGCGTGCGGTGCTGCGTCTCCATGACGAGGTGCGGCTCGCCGTTGAATTTAATGACTTGGCCTCGGCGGATATCGTTGGCTGCGGGCATGGCGGTGGTCTTCGGACTGAGGGTTGCGAGTAGGGAAAGGGTTGAGACTGAGGAAACGCGCCGAGCCGTGTCAAGGCCGCGCCCATCTCCGCGCTTGCGCTCCGTGGCGGGCCTTTCCGAGACTTCGGCCAGCCTATGAAACAACGCACTCTGGCGCGCGAGGTGTCCATCAAGGGCAACGCACTGCATACCGGCGACGCCGTCACCCTGACCATGAAACCCGCGCCCGCGGGCCACGGCATCGTGTTCAAGCGCATCGATGTGCACGGCAGCCCCGAGTTGCGGCCGCGCATCGATCTCGTCGGCGATCTCGTGCGGGCGACGACGATTCAGTCGGGCCACGTGAAGATTCATACCGTCGAGCATGTGCTCAGCGCGTTGAGCGGCTGCGGTGTCGACAACGTGCTGATCGAAATGGACGCCTCCGAGCCGCCGATCATGGATGGATCCGCGCGGCCGTTCGTGAACATGCTGCTCCAAGGCGAGCCGGTGGAGCAGGACAAGGAGCGGGAGTATTTCGAACTCGACGCGCCGGTCTCCGTGACGCGCGGCAATTCCTCCCTCATCGCGCTCCCGTGCGATCACCTGAAGATCTCGTGCACCTCCGCCGACGATCGTGGCATCCACACGCAGCACCTCTCGCTGAGCATCGACCCCGAGGTCTACCAATCGCAGATCGCGGCGGCGCGGACGTTCACGATTTACGAGGACATCGAGGAGTTGCTGAAGCTCGGCAAAATCCGTGGCGGCTCGCTCGACTCCGCGATCGTGCTGCGCGGCGACAAGATCATCTCGAAGGAACCGCTGCGCTTTAAGGACGAACTCGTCCGCCACAAGATTCTCGATATCATCGGCGACATCGTGCTGCTCGGCATGCCGCTGAAGGCGCACATCGTCGCGACGCGCCCCGGCCACGCGATCAACGCCGAGCTCTCGAAAGTGCTTTACGCAAAATTGCAGGAGCGCAAGGCGGGCGGCGGAAAGAAAAAGCTGGCCGCGGCGGCCGGCCCCGCGCTGCTCACGTCCGAAACCAGCCTGGACATCGGCCGCGTGCTCGAGGCGCTGCCGCACCGCTATCCGTTCCTGATGGTCGATCGCGTGATCGAGTTCAAGGGCGAGGACGAGATTGTCGCGCTGAAGAACGTCACGATCAACGAGCCCTATTTTCAGGGACATTTCCCCGGCAATCCCGTGATGCCGGGTGTGCTCCAGCTCGAGGCGATGGCACAGGCCGCGGGGATTCTCATGTTGCGCCGCACCTCGACCGAGGGAAAGACGACGTTCTTCATGAGCGCCGACAAGGTGAAATTCCGCAAGCCGGTGCGTCCGGGCGATCAGTTGGTGATCAATGCGAAGTTGATCAAGGCGCGCGGCAACAAGCTCGCGACCGCCGAAGCCGAATGCACGGTCGCCGGCCAGGTCGTTTCCTCCGCCGAGCTGATGTTCATGATCGTGGACACCGCGGACATCACGTGAGGGTTTTTGACATGCTGAACAAAGTGAAGAATCCCCCGGAAGTTTCGTTTGCGGGGGCGCTGCCAGATTCTGCGCTGCGCTCAGAATGACACTTTGAAGCGATGTCCTCATTAATCCACCCCACCGCAATCGTCGAGACCGGCGCGCAGCTTGGCGCCGACGTGGCGATCGGTGCGTATGGTTTTGTGGGGAGGGGCGTCACGCTCGGCGCAGGCACGACGCTGCATCATCACGCCTCAGTCGAGGGCCACACGGTGTTCGGCGCGGGTTGCGAGATTTTTCCTTACGCGTGCATCGGCGGGAAGACACAGGATTTGAAATACAAGGGCGGAACGCCCGGTCTGATGGTGGGCGACTGCAACGTATTTCGCGAGTATGTCACCGTCCACTGCGCGACGAACGACGGCGACTTTACGCGGGTCGGCTCGCACAACACGTTGCTCGCGACCTGCCACATCGCGCACGACTGCGTGCTCGGCAATCACGTCATCATGAGCAACGGCGCCGTGCTCGGTGGCCACGTCATCGTCGAGGACCACGTGGTGATCGGCGGCTACGGGGGTATCCACCAATTCTGCCGGCTCGGCGCTTACGCGATGCTCTCGGCCACGGCGAAGCTCGTGCAGGATCTGCCGCCTTTCTTCATCGCCGACGGCACGCCCGCAGTCGTGCGCGCGTTCAACAAAGTCGGCCTTGAGCGCAACGGCTTCACCGCGGAGCAGCTCGACCGCGTGAAACAAATCTACCGCATCTTCTATCGCGACGGCCTCAACCGCACGCAGGCGCTGGAAAAACTCACCACGCACGCCGATGCGAAGAGCGCGGAATTCCAACGCGTGCTCACCTTCGCGAAATCCAGCGAACGCGGCCTCACGCCGGGCGGAAAATAAATTGCGCGAGTTGCTTTTTTCCCGACTCGCGCTCGCCTGTGGGCCGAGATTCCAGACCAGACCCGGGGTCGGCGCCGTCTTCGCCCTGGCCGCGGTAAGTCGGCGCGAACCTCCCGGCCTGCGATTCACCCCATGAAATCCACCCCGCTCGTTTTTCACGAATTACCCGCCGCCGAGATGCGCGCGCGCGCGGGCGCGTTCGCCGATTATATGCAGCGCCGCCGCACGGTGCGCGATTTTTCCGCCCGACCGGTGCCGCGCGAAATCATCGCCGACTGCCTGCGCGCCGCGGGTTCGGCGCCGAGCGGTGCGAATCAACAGCCGTGGCATTTCGCGGTCGCCGGCGACGCCGCGCTCAAGCGCCGCCTGCGTGCCGCCGCCGAGGCGGAGGAGCGGGAATTCTACCGCGGTCGGGCGCCGGACGAGTGGCTGGAAGCGCTTGCGCCGCTCGGCACCGGCCCCGACAAACCGTTTCTCGAAACCGCGCCGTGGCTCATCGCGGTGTTTGCCCAAAACTCGTTCGTCGATGCGGGCGGCACCAAGCGCACGATCTATTATCCGAAAGAGTCGGACGGCATTTCCTGCGGATTCTTGATCGCGGCGCTGCA